>JAQBRY010000003.1 GCA_028286245.1 Candidatus Saccharimonadota bacterium
GGTGAGCTTTTACCTCACCAACAAGCTAATCATGCGCAGGCCGTTCCCAAAGCGCACAAGGCTTTAATCCGAAGATCACATGCGGTATTAGACACCATTTCTGGTGCTTATCCCTCACTTTGGGGTACGTTCCTACGTGTTACTCAGCCGTCCGCCGCTCGTGTACTCTACACCCAGCATTCGATCTCCACTCATCGCAGTTTTCTCTAGCCTAGAGATCACCTTGGTTCGTATTAACAGATTAAAATCTGTCACGATAAAATACTAAGTGCAGAGCCTTACCGCTCGACTTGCATGTATTAGGCACGCCGCCAGCGTTCATCCTGAGCCAGGATCAAACTCTCCAAAAAAAAGAATGTGACCTTGAACTTCAATCGAACATGAAGATTTTTGAAATGACTCCCAAAAATCTTCACTGACTAATTTCTAAAAAACAATTCTAATCGTATTCCCGAAGGAATACTTTGAACTTCAACTTTCGTTGAAAACTCGATTCCTACCGAAGTAGAAAACAAGCTTGACGTTGATTTGCACTATTCAATTTTTAACGTCCCTGCGTTACCTGCTAACGCATTACAATACAGAATTCGAGAGACACTTGAAGAGACCTCAAAAACGCATTCCTCTGATCATACTCCAAAACATCCCTGTAGGTCAAGGGGTAAAGCGACAATGCCTGTAGTAATTCCCACATTATTGTGGGCAGTCATTATTGGGCTTGAGCGCGTCGTCCAGAAATGCCGGCGGCAGCGCAAGCTTTCTGGGCCAGATGCGCGCTGATTGTAGCGTGCATATCACCAAGATGTTCCGGCAAAGCCTGGGGCGGCTGTAAGGCAGCTAAGGCTCGGTCTTGGTCCTCAATAGTGGCAGCCAACACTTGGAGATGTGTATCAGACATACTGAACGCCTTGGGCAGATAGCCCGCCAGAGAAACCCTGCCGGCAAAAAGACCATATCCCTGTTCCCTAGCCGCCGCAACAATAAAGTCCTGCTCATGCCTATCTTCAATAAGTACTCTTTGGCTCTTGTGCATCAAGCCCCGGCGTATAATCATAATTTTGTAATATATACTAAATGTATCATTATAACAAGCATGAGCATTCTACCTCTAGCGAGGTTTTGTATCGTTCTTATCTTGATTCGGACCAATTACCGAACCAGGTGCCAGCGGATCACCAGGGAGTCCCCGCAGATCAATGTCGTCGCCTTCGGCTGCGGCCGGTACCAGCTTTATAAAGCGCCGACGCAGGAAACCTAGGATATGGAAGTGGACGATCACCAGGCCAGCAACAGCAGTAGCAGAGAGGACCGCCCCAGTCCCGACCGCGTGGGTACGCACCCGGTTGGCAACATCACGCAGTACACCATTGTGAACGATAACCTTCTGGGTGGTAACTTCACCGGTTTCATCATTGGTAATCGTAATAGTGTGCACGCCATTGGTAAGCGCTGCCGTATCAATAGTTATACCCGGCGTATCGGTGGATGCTCCGTTGCTACCACTTTCATCAACGGATACTTTCACATTATCAACCCGAATGGTCACACTCGAGCCATTAGCGGCCTTGGCCGGAACCACAATCTTAGTACCACCACTCACCTTAATAGGCGCTGGTGCCGGGTTATCAACCGAAATGACTTTGGTGGCACCCGGTGGAACAGTAACCGGTACTGGGTGAGGTGACGGAATCGTGGGTGGCGGACCATTAGTTGGGCCGTCCGGATCCACAACCGTTACTACCGTCAGTGGCTTAGTAAGCGTGTTATTGCTCTCGTCGAGCTCATTTTTGATGCGGTCAATATCATCAACATAGGCCAGTACGCTGCGAACGCCAATGCCACTGGCCTTCCATACCGCGGAACCGCTTGGACCCGAGTTAGCCGTGAGCTTAACAGAAGCGCCGGCGGCCAGTGATGTCGTTCGCCCGTCGCTCCAAGAGACCTGTTTGCCGTCTACCGAGAAGCTCACACCCATAATGGTACCGCTCGGCGTGGCAGCGGTTCCCTGGTTTTTTACCGTGGCGCTAAAGGTTACATTTTCGCCGGCCTTAGGTGTGAATGGCGACCAGCTCAGATCAGTGAGAACCAGATCAGGCCGATTGGTAGGCAGTGGCGTCGTTGGTGGCGGTGTAATAACTGACATGGTTGTAGTCAGCGTGTTATTTGTCTCGTCAAATTCATTTTTGATGCGGTTTATGTCGTCCACAAAGGCTAGAACGGTTTTTGTACCGGCGGTGGCTGGCCAAACCGCTGACTTACTAGGACCATTGTCGGCAGTGGCTTTTACCGAAGCACCGGCTGCTAATGGGGATGTAATATTGTCGCTCCAGCTCACTTGTTTACCGTCTACCGAGAAGCTCACACCCATTATAGTATTGGCAGGAGTGGCAGCGCTACCAATGTTTTTGACGGTGGCACTAAAGGTCACGTTATCACCAGGCTTTGGGCTGGCGGGCGACCATGTTACATCAGACAGCACTAGATCGGGCTTAGGGGTTGGCGTGTTTACTGTCAGAACTCGAGTAAGTGTGTTGTTGTTCTCATTGGATTCATTTTTGATGCGGTTTATGTCGTCCACTACGGCAGCAATTGTTTTGGTTCCGGCGGTTGAGGCGGTCCAGAGAGCCGACTTTGTAGGGCCGGAGTTTGCCGTCACCGTTACCGATGCACCCGGTGCGATGGCTCCTGTTTGCGTATCACTCCAAGCGACCTGCTTACCATCAACTAAGAAACTAACGCCGGCAATAATCCCGCTGGTGGTGGCAGCCGTCCCCTGGTTTTTAATAGTAGCCGTAAAGGTAACTTTGTCATTCACGAGCGGTGAGGCGGGCGACCAGTTAAGCGCAGTCACCACCAAATCCGGGCTGCCGGCAGTTGTAGTAGGAGTTGTAGGAGTGGTTGGCGTAGGAGTGGGGGTAGGAGTCGGCGTTACTGGCGTAGGAGCTGGAGCCGCTACCGTGGTACCGTCTCGAGCCGAGTTAGCATAGCGGTACATAAAGTCTTGCACTAATGGGTTTGGCGTTACCGTAGTGCCGTTTACGACCCGCTTAGTGCCATTAGCATAATTAATACTCGCCGATACGGCTCCGTTCTTAAGATCAAACAGCTGCACGCTTTGCCCGGCTGGCGCGGTATAGCTTTGGGTAACTCCACCTATTGTCACCGAGATTGATTGCGGCGCCGTCAAAAAGCTCACTACCTCCACCTTGTTACGAGCCGGCCCGCCACTGTTAAGCTTCATAAAGTAGAGCTCCGCCGCGCTCTGGACCGTCGGTTTAGTCGGCGGATAGGTACCAGCAAATTCATCACGATTAGAAACGTAGATAACATCACGTTTTATGGCCGGATAAGCACCAAACTTAAAGCGGTGGATGTAGTAGGCGCTTAGATCAAGTAAGCTGTACCCAATATGGGTTGAGGGGGCGATCTCCGATGTTTCGGCGTAGTCGTTCCAGGTCATCAGCTCAACCCATTCAGCATTATCAATAGCACCGTTCCAGGTGTTGCGCAGATTTTCTGAGTTATTAGCTTCCCAGTAAGTGCCGTCGGCAATTCCTGCATTACCGCTACCGCCGCGCGGGCGGGTATCTTGTGCTCGCACCGGCTGCAGGTAAATAAGCTTGTTGCCGGACTTACCGGTTCGGGCGTGTGCCCGATCGGCAAAGGACTTCATATTAGCAGCTGTATTAACTGTGGCGGAAGCATCTCCCCAACGGCCCATACCTTCGCTTATGGGGGCATAGGCATTAGCGTTAGTATCGTTAAAGGTTAAAAAGGTGGGCACAAAGTAGGTACCAATTCCTCGGACTGCCAACTGGGCAATAACTGCCTTCCAATAGTTAACCCCGGCGTCGCCACCTACGTCCTTAGATTCGGGATAAAACGGTGCCATTACAACTTTGCCGTTCACCTGATAGACAGCACTGCCGTACGGTCCAAGCACCATGTTAGCAATGTAGTCCCCGAGGGCCGTACCATTGGCGTTACCGTCCGGGAGCACACTGGCGTCCGGGACCAGCATAATCTTAAACCCATTGTTCAGTTGGGTTGCTCCTTTTAGGAGCGCTTGTAGGGTTTTATCATTCTGGCTGCCAGCCGTTTGGGTTAATAAATCAACGGCAAAGCCGTCAATACCGGCACTGGTAGCATTGCCGATTTCTAACTTAGCATCTTCCGTCTGCCAGTCGACGTTGGCCGGATATTGGCTGCGCTTAAGCGGTCGTTCGCGCCACATGCCGCCTACCTGAGCGTAATCCTTAGCCCCAGCAAAGTTTTCTACCAAACCGGGTGGCACAAAGTGAGCATCATAGTAATCAGCGCTGCCCATCGGACTATTGCTCTGAGAGATCGGATAGGTCTCCATATAGTGCGCAAAAACTTTTTTGCTAGCGTTTCTAAATGTTGCCGTAGACGCCGGATCAAATGGTAACGGGTTAGCCGGCGTACCGCTATCAGCCGAAGCACCCAAATTAGTAATCTTTTTGCCATGAGTGACTTTATTGGGCAGCCCAAAGGTCATAATCAGGCCAAAGCCCGTTATCAGGAGCAACAGCAGCGCGCTACTCATGTAAGCCTTTAGTGCCTGGGGATGAATATTACTTGGTAGTTTCATATTGTATGGAGTGGTTTTGGTACTTTATTATTTCGCTAGTTACTAGCTCATACTACTTATGCTATCACATTTTAAAATATTAAAGGAACCGGCTAATCCCGGTTCCTTTTTACTACCGTTATGTGAGTTAGCTCTCGGATGGTTCGATAACTACGTCCTCATCACCGTCAGGGCCTAAATCATCCAGCTCATCGGTTTTGTCGACAAGCGCCAATGATACCACTTGGTCACCATCATTGAGGCGCATAATTCGAACACCTTGCGTAGCTCGGCCGAGCGCCGGGATGTCCTTGAGTCCAAGTCGGATCGTCTGACCCTGCTGGCTAATAATGATGACTTCTTGGTCATCACCGGTCAGCGTCTTAACGCCCATCAACTCACCAGTCTTAGCACTAGTAACTGCCGAACGGATACCGACACCACCGCGGGCGTGCGGCGTAAACTGGGCAACCTTAGTGCGCTTACCATAGCCAAACTTACTAATTACAAAGATGCTACTGCCCTCTTCTACTACGTCCATACCAATTACCTGATCATTAGGTCGCAGACGAATACCACGTACACCACGACTGACGCGGCCCATTGGGCGGGCATCCTTTTCGTGGAAGCGAATTGCCTGGCCCTGAGAGGTCGAAATAACCACTTCGTTGTCGCCACTGGTCATACGGATCCACTTCAGCTCATCACCCTCATCAAGGTTAATGGCAATCAGACCGCTCTGGCGCACGTTCTGGTACTGGTCAAATGGCGTTTTCTTAACCACGCCACGAACGGTACACATAATTAAGTTCTTGGCATCATGTGTCTTAGAGACGTTAATGACTGCGCTAACCGTTTCTTCCTGCTGCAACTGCAAAAGGTTAACAATGGCAACACCCTTGGCATTAAGGCCAACGGCCGGCACTTCGTAGGTCTTCATCCGGAAAACGCGACCCTTGTTTGTAAAGAACAGTAAAAAGTCATGAGTGCTGGCGTTTACCACGTGTTCAATCACATCTTCTTCGCGAGTAGCCATACCGCGGCGTCCCTTGCCACCACGTCCCTGCTTCTTGTACTCATTGAGCGGGCTGCGCTTAATGTAGTTAGCAGCGGTCAGCGTAACGGCAACCTGTTCATCGGCAATCAGGTCCTCGTCGCTCATTTTTCCGAGCTCGTAAGGCATCACCTGGGTACGACGTTCGTCGCCGTATTGCTTTTTGAGCTCAAGCAGCTCGGCCTTTACAATCTTTAAGATCTTTTTTTCGTCAGCCAGGATAGTCTCCAGCTTTTCGATGAGCTTCATGAGTTCAGCTAATTCATCTTCAATTTTCTTGCGCTCCAGGCCGGCCAGCGTGCGAAGCTGCATAGCCAGGATAGCCTTGGCTTGAATTTCGCTGAGCGTAAAGCGCTCAATCAAGTTCTTTTGAGCTTCTTCGGTAGTCTGGGAGGCACGAATCACGGCAATCACCTCGTCAATATGATCAAGGGCAATCTTGAGCCCTTCCAAAATGTGAGCCCGTTCCTTAGCCTTACGGAGTTCAAACTCGGTGCGGCGTCTAACGACCACCTGACGGTGCTTAATGTGTTCCTGCAAAATGTCCTGCAGCCCGAGCACGCGGGGTTGGATACCGTCAATCAGCGCCATCATATTAAAGTGGAAGGTCGTCTGCAGCGGTGTCATCTTATACAGCTGGTTTAAGAGCTTCTTGGGGTAGGCATCCTTTTTGAGGTCAATTACCACACGCACATTGCCACGGGCCGTTTCATCGCGCAGGTCGGCAATACCGGAAAGTTTTTTATCACGTACCAGATCGGCAATCTTAAGCACCAGACTCTCTTTGTTAAGACCATACGGAATTTCCGTAATAATAATCTGATTGCGGCCCTTTTTGTTCTCCACAATTTCGGCGATACCACGGGTAACCACGCCACCACGTCCGGTTGCATAGGCAGTCCGAATGGAGTCTTTTCCATAAATAACACCACCAGTTGGAAAGTCAGGGCCCTGAATGTGCTCCAAGAGGTCGTCCAGAGTGGCCTGAGGGTTATCTATGAGGGTAACCTCGGCGTCAATAAGCTCGGTTAAGTTATGTGGTGGTATATTTGTGGCCATACCGACGGCAATACCGAGTTGTCCGTTTAACAACAGGTTTGGCAATTTAGCAGGGAGAACGGTTGGCTCGGTAGTAGTACCATCGTAGTTATCACGGAAGTCAACGGTATCTTTATCGATATCAGCCAAAGTTTCATCAGCCAGTCGAGCCATTTTGGCCTCGGTATACCGCATGGCAGCCGGAGGATCTCCATCCATGCTACCAAAGTTACCCTGCCCGTTTACCAGCATGTAGCGCATAGCCCATGGCTGTGCCATACGCACCATGGCGTCGTAAATACTGGAGTCACCATGCGGGTGATAACGACCCATCACGGCACCAACCACATTGGCACTCTTACGGTGGCGAGCGCCAGAACGCAGACCCTCTTCACTCATTGAGTAAAGGATACGTCGGTGCACAGGTTTCATACCATCCCTGACGTCAGGAAGGGCTCGATCAATGATCACACTCATGGAATAACGCAAATAGCTATCTTCCATGACGTTTTCTACGGTTCGCTGCTCAACGCTCCGTGAGTGGCCGCTGTCCATGATGTCAGCAGCATTCTCAACGCCGCGGCGGCGGTCTTCCATCGACTGTTCGCCAGCCGGCTGGTTGACTATATTCGGTTCGTTAATTGCATCGTTCAGGTCGTTTGAAGTGTCATCTGGTTCCATATTAAATGTCCAAGTCCTTTACGAATTTAGCGTTGGCCTGAATAAAGTTCTTACGTGGCTCAACTTCGGAGCCCATCAGCTTGTTAAAGATGCTGTCAGCGCGCTCGGCGTCGGCAACTTTGATCTGTACTAGCACGCGCTTTTCAGGATTCATAGTTGTTTCAAATAACTGGTCGGCGTCCATTTCGCCCAGACCCTTGTAGCGCTTTTGTTCTACAAAGCCGGCCTGCTTAAAGCGCTCGGAGCTACTCTCTATAACGGCCGTGCCGTCAGCTATGCGCTTAGCAATGGCAGCATCGAGCACCACGTCGAGTTCGGCCTCATCATAAATAAACACACTCGATTTGCGGCCCGGCTTAACCAGCTCAAACAGAGGCGGCTTGGCCAGATACACATGTCCGCCGTCAACGACTTCCTTCATGTAACGGAAGAAAAAGGTCATTAGTAGCGTGCTAATGTGGCTACCGTCAACATCGGCATCAGTCATGATGATAATGCGCGCATAACGAAGGCCAGCGATATCAAAGGAATCTTCAATACCAACACCCAGTGCCTTAATAAGACTCAGGATTTCGTTGTTCGCCAGCATTTTGTCTAGGCGAGCACGCTCCACGTTCAGCACCTTGCCGCGCAGTGGCAAAATAGCCTGCGTCTTGCTGTCACGGCCGGATTTAGCCGATCCGCCAGCTGAGTCACCCTCTACCAGATAAATTTCAGAAGCTTTTGGATCCTTACTTGAGCAGTCGGCCAGCTTGCCTGGCATGCTGGCGCCTTCGAGCACACCCTTTCGGAGAATGTTATCACGAGCAGCGCGGGCAGCCTTACGGGCCCGGGCAGCTAGCAGTGCCTTGCCGACGATCTTGCGGGCGACAGCTGGGTGCTCTTCTAGGTAGTAATTAAAGTTCTCATTCATTACGGTTTCGACGTAACCACGGACTTCCGGGTTGCCCAGCTTGTTCTTGGTCTGGCCCTCAAACTGTGGATCAGGTAGTTTAACCAAGATAATACAGGTAATGCCTTCACGGGTATCTTCGCCGCTCAGGTTTTCCTCTTTTTCTTTGAGTAGGCCGTTTTTGCGGGCGTAATCATTAATAACGCGCGTTAGCGCCGAACGGAAACCGGTCAGGTGCGTACCACCATCCGGGTTTAGTACGTTGTTGGCAAAGGCTTTGATGGTTTCGGTGTAGGCATCGGTGTACTGGCAAGAAATTTCGACCTGTACGTCCTTAACCGTCTTATCAACGTAAAAGATATCCTCATCAACCGCTTCGCGGCCAACATTTAAGTGCTTAACGTAGCTCTGGATGCCACCCTCAAAGTAAAAACTGTAGCGCTTGCCAGTCTTTTCGTCTTCCAACGAAGTACGGACGCCTTTTGTTAGGTAAGCCGCGTGACGCAGACGGTCAAGTATGGTGTCGTAATTAAATTTAATGCTTTCGAAGATGCTGGCATCCGGGTAGAACGTAATGTCCGTACCGGTCCGGTTTTTGTCGGTTTTACCGACTACTTTTAAGTCGTCCTGGGGGATACCGGCAGCGTATTCCTGCGAGAAGATCTTCCCTTCGCGGTACACTCTTACAATTAACTTGCTCGAGAGGGCGTTGACCACACTGGAGCCCACACCGTGCAGACCACCGGAAACTTTATAACCCCCGCCACCAAACTTACCACCGGCGTGCAGTACGGTCAGCACCGTTTCGACGCTACTCTTACCGGTTTTAGGGTGAATGTCAGTTGGAATACCACGGCCGTTATCAATAACACGCACACCGCCGTCAGCCTGCATGGTTACGGAAACTTCAGTGGCATGACCGGCGAGCGCCTCATCAATACCGTTATCAACAATTTCCCACACTAGGTGGTGAAGGCCTTCAAGGCCAGTACCACCGATATACATACCAGGACGCTTACGGACAGGATCAAGACCCTCAAGTACAGTAATTTGGTCAGCTGAATAGCTGTCGTTGTTTTTAGTTGCCACTGTTGTTACACCCTCTCAAAGCTTTCGTCTATTATTAGTTTTGGAAGCTTCCCTTTAAGAATATTTCCCACTCATTATAGTATAAACGATTTGCCTCCTCTCGACAATATAAGCACACCTGTTACGCTTAATCCGACATGGGTACCTGCATTTGTATGCAATATCACCCTTGCGTGAACAATCATACTTATGCTTAAATAGCGTGGATACCTAAAAAATAAAAACAATACAAACATAAAAAAAGACAAAGCATTACTATGTTCGAAAAACTCGTCTCCGCGCTCCCCTATAACCCTAGCCTGATACACCAGCTGGGATTTTATAGTAAACGACTCCGTCAAGAGCAAGCTATTCGTCGTTTTGGTCTGATATTTATTCTTTTAGCCTTCTTTATACAGTTCTTTGCGGTTATCAGCCCGCCACAGCAGTCGGTGGCTGCCTCGCCAAACGATCTTATTAACAATGGTATATCTTCGGCCGCGGATGCCGCCAACCACTGTCGAAACAACGCCCTCGAAGGCTACGGCGACATTATGAAAAACTACGGTATTAGCTGTGATGCCATTGCTGCCGCTCCCACGGTGACTATCAAGTCTACTGATTATAACCGTAATCTGTATTCAATGGGTCACAATCCCTACGGCAAAGCCGGTGAAACGCCCGTCAACGTCTTTGGAAAGACGCTCTACGTGCGCTACCTTTGGTCATGGGATACCCATGCTTCGTCAAGTTACAAAGCCCTCAAAGTAACCGTTGGTGCTACAACCTACTTTATTCTCTACAACTGTGGTAACCTGACCTCAATTGGGCTCCCCCAACCCGTTCCGCAGCCCGTACCATGTCCTTACAATAGCGCTATCTTTACCGGTGATGCCGCCTGCGTGCCGCCACCGCCACCAGCCTGCCCACAGGATCACTCCATCCCGGCTACCGATGCACTCTGCAAAGCCTGCCCGCAGGACACTACTATTCTCAAAAAGAATCCACTCTGTGTCCAGTGTCTCAACCCTCGCTATCCAAATGTTCTAAATTCCAGTCCCGACTGTAAAGAAGTGTGTAAGCTCGATAACTCACTCGACACAGACAACAAGCTCTGTAAAGTCTGTGAATACAAAGCCGACATTCTACAGTCCAGCCCTGACTGTAAGGCCTGTGACAAGTCAGCCAACTCTACTGACGTCAGCTCATGTATCTATGTCCGTAAATCAGCCGCTAACCTCACCCAGGGTCTGGCTGATGCAACCACCCGCAAAGCTGCCGCCGGCGATAAGATTGACTACACCCTATACGCTGTAAACGGTTCAAAGGCAGACGTTAAGGACTATGTATTCCAAGAAAGTATTAATGACATTCTGGACTACGCAAACATCCTCGACCTCCACGGTGGCACCAAGGACAGCGACGGCCTTGTTACCTGGCCAGCTGTTACCATTAAGCCCGGCCAAACCGTTATGCAGCGTGTCAGCGTCCAAGTAATGCAGGTCATTCCGCAAACACCTCGCTCATCTTCAGACCTTGGTCACTTTGACCTCGTTATGAGCAATACTTACGGTAACACTGTTGAGATCGGCCTGCCTGCCTCACCACCTAAGGTAGTCGAAGCAGTTGCCGGTACCGAGCTGCCGCACACCGGTCCCGGTTCAAGCATGATAGTGGCCGGTATGATTGCCGTCTTTGCCGCCTACTTCTTTGCCCGCACCCGATTACTCGCCCAAGAGACCAAGTTAGTAATGCAAGAAAACAGTAACGGAGGATTGTAATATGAGTGAATTTGCACCCAACACCAACGAAAAAGAACCACAACCTATAAGCCGAGCCGAGTTAACCCTTCCTACTGCCGAACAGGCAGAGGCACTTCGCCCCGGCGAAAAAGATCCGCTTGACGCCCTGCTCGCCAAGCAAGAGGACGTCGCCGAGGCAGCTCGCGATACTGTAGAACAGATTAGCAACGAAGATCCGCGCGAGCGCTTCCAAGCCTTGCAGGATGCCGCTCAGCCGGTTCAGCAAGTCATCATCGATACCAAGCTTAGCTTCCGTCAAACTATGCAGAGCGTGCACCGCAGACAGTCTAAGGCCGTCGCCGCTGTTAGCTCGGCGCTACACAATCCTATTGTGAGCACCGTTAGCGATGCCGCCGGCAAAACTGTCAGCCGGCCATCCGGCCTGGCCGGTGGTGGCCTGATGGCACTGCTTGGTACCAGTGGCTACTTATACATGGCTAAGCACTATGGCTTTAGCTATAACTACTTTGTATTCCTAGCCCTCTTTGTCGCCGGATTCGGTGTCGGACTAGTTATCGAGTTGCTCACCTGGGCAGCCGTGAGCCGTCGCAAAACTGCTTAAAATACCTACCTAGTACAAATTAAAAGACCGGATCATAATCCGGTCTTTTTAGTACGCCTGGCGCGGCGTGCCTAGTGCTCAATGCTCTGTATAAAGTTGCCGTCACGGTCAATTAAGATAGTGTCACCCTCAGCTGGCTTGGGTGCAGGTGCAGCCGGTTTTTGTGGAGGAGCGGCTGCGGGAGGAGCGGCCGGAGCTGACTCCGTTGGCAGCTTAGGTTTAACATCCTTAAGTTGCTGGCGCAACTCGTTAGCAATCTTATCAATCTCATTCTCTTCCAAGGTAGCGCTAGAGATATTATTAGCGCCCTGTGACGGCGTTTGGGACTGATTTGCGGGATAAGGACTTGTAAACGCAGAAGCCTGTCCTGCAGCCTTAAAATGGTCCTCAGGGATTGCCGCAGGCATGGGCTGAGACATAGGTTGCTGCATGGACTGCGCAGCACCAATCACCGGCGGCGCGGCGACAGCTGGAGCTGCTTGCATGGGCTGCGCAGCTAGTGGAGCGCTGGCAGGTTGCACTGGCGCTGACATAGCCGCCGCTGGAGCCGGCGCAGTCTGAACGGGAGCCATTACTTGCGGTGCAGCGGGAGCAAAGCTTGGCGATGGCGTACCGGCCTTACGCTTAGTGAGCCAGTCATCAAGGAAGGAGCCGCTTGGCGCCGGTTGACTCGGGGTTGGGGCCATACGGGCCGGAGCGGATGCTGCAGCACCAGGTGTTGCAAACGGCGAAGCCGCCGCCGGAAAGGCCGGTTTAGGTACTTCTTTAACCGTCATACGGGCAAAGATCTCTTTCTCGACAATGGCCTTTGGCCGGCCAAACTTAGCTGATGATAACTGCTTGAGGGCTTCGCCAAGCTGCTTGTTTGGGCTGCCAAGTGGCGGCAGCGTCGTCATACTAAACGGCTGCGTCGGCACGCCGCCCACCAGCGTTCGAACAATGGCGTTATAGTTTGGCACGCGTAGGAGATCATCAACATCAAAGGTTGGCTGGAAGTACTTACCCAGGCTATCAACGTCATTCTGGCCAATACGGAAGCCCACCACGGTACCCATGTTACCAAACACAGCGTCGCGAATTTCCTGTGTTAACTGGGTAGTAAACTGGTTAGCCACAATTAAGTTCAGGTGATATTTTCGGGCCTCGGACATGATGGTTGCAAAGCTATCGGTAGAAAAGTTCTGGAACTCATCCACGTACAGGCTAAAGTCCACGCGGTCCTCTTCGTCAATCGAGGCCCGGCTCATGGCCGCTGCCTGGAACTTCATCACAAAGATCATACCAAGTAATTTGCTGTTCAAGTCCCCTGTTCGCCCCTTACTCAGGTTTACCAGCAGGATTTTCTTGTTATCCATAATATCGCGTAGGTCAAAGGCCGATTTAGTCTGACCAATGATATTACGCATCATTTCGTTGCTTAAAAAGGCACCGAACTTACTCACAAACCAGGCTGTCACTTCGCCGGACTCATTAGAACGCTGCGAGTTCGGGAACTGCTTGAGCCAGAAATCACGAACCGTCTTATCGGTAACATGCTCCAGCTTTTGCTTCAAAAATTCCGGATCCCGGAACAGCTGCGGAATATCCACAAAGGTACCACCGGCCGGGTCAGCCATAACGGCTAGGGCGGCGTTACGGAACATATCCTCGTAGCGTGGCCCCATAATTCCCTGGTGCTGCGGATCGTACAGCTTATACAACATGTTCAAGACTTCCTGCACCAGAAAGTCTTTTTGATCCGGAGTACTAAATTCAAATAGGTTGAGCCCCATCGGAAAGTCCATATCGGCCGGGCTAAAGTAAATAACATCTTCGGTACGCTCCTTTGGTACCATGGACAGAAGTTTTTCGGCTGTGTCACCATGCGGATCTACAAAGGCAAAGCCATTACCGTTCAGCATGTCTTGTAGCGCCAGGTTTTCTAGATAGGTCGACTTACCGGTACCCGTCTGCCCTACCACATACATATGCCGTTGACGGTCACCAAGTGCCAAACGAATCGGCTTTTTAGCACCGCGGAAAACGTTGTAGCCCAGCAACAAACCATCATCCGGCATATTACGAGGACCGTCTACCTGTTTAGAATCCTGCCGAACGAGCTGCGTCGTAGGAATATTACGCTGATCCGGAAAGTGGAAGAGGGTCGCCAGCTCTACGGAGTTAAGGATGGTCTTGTTACTCTGTTGCGGGAAAAAGCGCATAATATATGCCGTTGCCAGTGCCGTCGTATCTTTAGCCGGCGAGTACTTAAAGCCATTCTTACCCTGGGAATCGTACAGTGAAAAGCTAGCCACAATACTCTGGAGCACGCTTTGGGCGCGCTGAGATATGTTAGATGAGGCTACCACTCGAATAAGCACTTCGTAGCCGGGGTGCCGCGTCTTGTCGTCAATGGCATCAAGCACCGCCTGATCCAAGTTAGACAGATCCGGGCCCTTAGAATCCCCACCCTCCTTGTGCTCCGGCGGCTTATTAAAGGCAACAATCAGGCTCTTTAGCAGATCACCGCCGCCCGTCTTCTTATCATTACCCTTGCGCTTTTTGCTGGCAACGCCATGAGCTGTCTTGCGCCACGACGGGTTGGCAGGACGCATTAGTATCTGAATGGCGGCGCCATCTTCTTTATCGAGTGTCGATAAAGAATTGAGCAGTGACTGCATAGCATCACGCTTAAGGTCAGTATAGGTAGCAATCGGATAGGCAAACGACTCCTTAAGAGTAAACTCACCACCAAGGGTGGCATTTGCCTTACCTACCGGGTTAAAAATATTGTGTTCAGATACTTCTTCCAGCCGCGCTGCCGGGTAGGCACTACTAATGGCTTGCTTTACCACCTCCACGAGCGCAATCGGCACGGCTGCATATAACTGCACAAAGCCTTTTGTACCTACAATCTCAAAGCCAAAATGACGCTGACCATAGAAGGTGCTCTTAAAACCCTTCTGCGTAGTGCTGGCAATAATATTGTAAATAATCTCTGCCTTACTAATCGTCTCCTGCGTAACATCACGGGCATCCCTGCCACCAATATCAATGTCGTCAGAAGTTGGCGGCAAGTGGATTAAAAGCGGGACAATCTTGAGCCCACGCTCATAGTTTTTTTGCTCACGAAATGAGCTGCGAATTCGCATAAAAACAAGCGGAGCCGCGATTGCTGCCAGTAGTAATAGTGTCCCAATAATTATTAAGAATGTTGTCATAGTTACTTATTCGCTCAACTTAATCGACTTGTTGTAACGTTTTTGCATATAGTCAGCTTTAAAAACAGTCATGTCTTTACTCTGTTGATACGGATCTTCACGGGTTCTTTCTACAATTTGCTTGGCTTTTGTGACCCATTCCTTTTCGATGAGGTCTGTGTCATCTGCTACAACAGGCGCGCCTGATTGTGTTGTGCTACTAGCAACGGCCTGTGCGTCATTAGCCACCGGTGCGCTAGGAATCGGCAATGGATACGTCGGCAAAAGCGGCAGTGCCGCGGACGATCCGGGCTGATTTTCGGCAGTGGCAGTCATAGCTTCAGGCGGCTGTTTCATAGCAACATTCTGGAGCTCAGGCGCAATAGGCGGAGGTAAATTATTACCGCCAAGCTGGTTATTAGTAGATGGATCCATACTCCTATTATACAGTCTTACAAGATAAAGAATAGCCTTAGTCGTGGGCTGGGACAGGCTGACGCTTTTGGTAGTTTACATACCAGTACATCGCGGCCGTAGATAATAGCAAAACCATAAAATCACGACTGGTCATTTGGCCGATTGATTGCAATCCAAGCGTAGCGCAAATCAGGCCCGTGATACACACGTCTAGATGCTTGTGCCGCGCCAGAGTGGGCGACCATCTTTGCATAATAAGGCGCGTCAGGCGCGTTAACAGGAACAGCGTCGCCACCACCAACGAAAACCCAAGTATAAGCATGGCCGAGCCCAACTCCTTGGGATCAGTTAAGCCAAAGAAAAGACTATCGGCGATAATAATTGCCACGAGCGCTACAAACGGTGGTTTAGATAGATAGTGTTTCATGGGTACCTTTATTAGCACTTCAGCGGTTTAGAGGAGGCTGAGGCAGTTTATATTGGTAGAGGAGTAATAAAATGGAGCCAGGGCGATAAATCCGCTCATAATAGTAAGAATATTTAGCGCTTATCGCCCGTGGCTTGCACACCCGAAGGTATGCTGACTGACCGCTCTGATTGCCTTTAGGGCAAGACAGAGCGTTATACATACTCCCGCATGTGAGAGGTGTTCCAGAAGACCGGAACCTAGATTGTAAGTGTTTTTTTTGTTTTTGTGACTTACAGGTAACAATATAGCACGGAGGTGCCTTACTGTCAATCCGCTAGCGGCTATTAACAGATGGGCGCTCAAAAATCGCTTACAACAGTAAGTTAACTTAGTTAACTATCACTAGGTGTCAGTTCCGTGGCAAACTAACACTCAGCAAGGCTGTCACCCTTTAGAATCGTAGCTAATCTAACCACTCATTGCTAAACCGCTTAATCTCTCGGCAGCTTATCTAGTCCCTATTGTTGGGTTGCGGCACGATATCCACAGAAAGTGCCAGAAATTGTAGTAAGAAAATCATTAATTAGTGCAATAAAACATGTGTTCAATATATATCCTCTAAGGTGTTATTCTGGGCCTGAACAACGATAAACAGGGGTAAAAGTTATACACAGGTAGGGGTAAAAGTAAGCATAATTGTTATTGACGTGGGCCACTGTATCTACTACTATAGGCATAGCGCTTGAATAAATTAAGTGCTCAAAAACAAAAACGACATTGAAACAGCGGTTTCTCGCAAGCCGCTGTTCCATCCTAAAAGTCGTTACAACACAAACTAAAAGCAAAACAAACCTTAATTATTCCTTAAACACCTTGGTACTTGAGACACCAAGGTGTTTTTATATATTCTAGAACTATTTATAAGGGCTGGGAGTCAGGAATACCGTGTCTGTACAGGTGCAAAGTATCATCAATAAGGGCTCAACCGGCTTAGTGGTCGACATTGAGTGCCATTTATCAAATAATCTGCCCAACATTGTCATAGTTGGCTTTGCCAACAAAGCCGTAGACGAGGCCAAGGAACGCCTGCGTGGTGCCTTTGCTAACTGCAAGCTGCAAATGCCACGTAAACGCGTCATCATCAACCTAGCGCCAGCCGACGTGCCCAAAGCCGATAGCGGCTTTGACCTGGCCATCGCCGTCGCCATTCTGGCAGCCAGTCAGCAAATCCAGATTGCCACATTTGGCGACGCGGTATTCATAGGCGAACTGGGCCTCGACGGTACTACCAGAGCCGTTCGTGGCATTATCGGCAAAATCTTGGCAGGCCGCTCTCACGGCATTGATACATTCTATATTCCTAGGGCTAATATGATCCAGGCTCAGCTTGTACCCGATATTCGGTTGTACGCCGTTGAGAACCTCAGCCAGCTGTACGCACATTTTAATGGCATTGAACCGCTTGCAGTCAGCCTGACGGGCCATGGCCAACTTCCAGAGCTACCCGACCGAATTATAAGTGCTAAAGACGAGCCCCCGAGCCTCAGCGAGATAGTCGGCCAAGAGAATGCCAAGCGGGCGCTGCAAATCGCTGCCGCCGGCGGCCACAACATACTCTTAAACGGGCCGCCCGGTACGGGCAAAAGTATGCTCGCTAAAGCGTTGCCCAGTGTTATCCCGGCCATGGACCGCGAAGAAATACTAGAGGTCACCCATTTGCACAGCCTGGCTAGTCACAACTATGAGCAAATCATTACTGAGCGGCCGTTTCGGGCCCCACACCATAGTGCTAGTCATATTGCCGTGATTGGTGGTGGTTCGGCTCTCCGGCCCGGCGAAATTAGCCTTGCGCACCGGGGAGTCCTGTTTTTTGACGAGCTGCCGGAGTTTAGCCGCCCTACCCTCGAAGCGCTCCGGCAACCCCTGGAAGACCGCATCATTAGCGTTGCCCGAGCTAAAGACTCCGCCGACTATCCGGCCGACTTCATACTGGTTGCTACCGCCAACCCCTGCCCCTGCGGCTACTACGGGACGAGCGGCGAGTGTACCTGCGCGCCGCAGCTGATTGCCCGTTACCAACAAAAACTCTCCGGTCCCATCCTTGATAGGATTGACCTTTACAGCGACGTGCACGAGGTCAATCATCGCAAATTGCTCGGCAATCCTGCTAATCCGTCAGCCGACGCTGACACTCGGGAGCTGATACGTAAGGCGCGCCAGCGCCAGGCGGCCCGCTACGGCAGTAATCAACTCAATGCGGCCATGTCTAACAGCGATATTAAACGCCATGCCCTCCTTGAGCCGGAAGCACGTGATGTATTAAATACTGCAGCTGTCCAGCTTAATATTTCGGCGCGGGCATACATGCGTACCATTAAAGTTGCCCGCACCATTGCCGACCTGGCAGGGTCAGAATCGATTACCCTGCCCCACATTACCGAGGCTCTGGCCTACCGGCCACAGCGGATAACCAGCCAAAATCAGGCTAGGGTTTGACCTCTGTTGTCTAATCTGTTAAAATGCCTTTACGTTAAAATCAACAATTAAGGAGTGAACTTATCGCTAAATTTACGCGCTTGAATGGACAAATTCAGGCACCACAACTAAGGGTTATCGACGAAGAGGGCAAGCAGCTCGGCGTCCTTTCCAGGACCGAGGCTTTACAGCTAGCCCAGGAACGGGAGCTCGACCTAGTTGAGATCTCTCCAGACGCGAACCCACCAGTGGTAAAAATCGTAGATTGGGGTAAGTTCAATTACCAGCGCACCAAGCAGTTGCAAAAAAATCGCAAAACGGCAAAAGCAGCAGAAATGAAGCAGATGCGGTTTGGTCTTAAGATCAGCGATCACGACTTGGGCGTCAAAATGGGTAAGGTCACGAAATTCCTAGAAGATGGCCATAAGGTCAAACTTACCATCTTCTACCGAGGTCGCGAACAAGCCCACAAGGAAATCGGCTTTAAGCTCGCCGACAAGGTAATCACCGATTTTGGTGATACAATAGCAGTCGACCAACAGCCACAACTATCAGGTAAACAATTAAACTTCGTGATTCGAAGCAGCGGAAAGACCGCAGGAGCAACAAATGCCAAAACTCAAGACGCATAGCGGCACCAAAGACCGTGTCAAAATCAGCAAGAACGGTAAAGTCCGTGCCGGCCACCCAAACATGAACCACTTTTTGGGCAAAAAGAGCGGCAGCCGTAAGCGCAGTCTTACCGGCCTGACTACCCGAACCGGCGGAGACGCCAAAGCAATTAAGCGCAACCTAGGCGTATAAGCCGACGAAAGCGCGGACGCGCTTTCCGACAATATGATTAAGGAGATATCATGAGAGTAAAACGAGGCGTTACCAGCCGAGCCAAACATAATAAGATTCGCAAAGCGACTAAAGGCTACAGCCACCCTAACCGGGTTAGCATCAAGCGTGGTCGCCAAGCTGTTACCAAGGGTCTGCAATTTGCTACCCGCGACCGCAAGAACCGCAAGCGAACTTTCCGCGAGCTGTGGAACACCCGCATCAACGCCGGTGCCCGCCTAAACGGCACCACCTACAGCAAGCTGATCGCCGGCCTCAAGGCCGCCGGAATCACCCTCGATCGCAAGATCCTGTCTGAACTGGCCGTCAACGAGCCTGCCGCCTTCACCGCTGTTGTCAAAGCCACCGAAGCCAAATAATCACCGCTTCGAACAATTAAAAAGACCCGCACTGGCGGGTCTTTTTAATTGCAGAAAAGTAACAAGTTGTATTAGTAGCGAGCATCGGTGATAGCAACGGCGGTTGCAAAATCGGCTTGTGCTTGAGTGACAGATTTTTCATAGATCTTTAAGTCAGTTGCAGGGCCGCCTAGTAATATTCCATACGTCGCATCAGCTGCATCACGTTCCTCTTGACTGATATCAGCATAACCGTAAGCAAGGTCAACCTTCCCATCATACTGGTTTGCAGTAGGATCAGTAGGAACATGATCTATACTTTCGTAACGCTCGTTCTCATCGTAAATGACGTGTTGCGCACTTGCTTCACCAGGCTTACGGATATATACGCCGACGGCGGTCACAATGTTGTTTGGTGAGCCCAGAGCGTTCTGGAAGGCAACTTCATCGGTGTAAACAACACCGCCCTCCCCCCTCACTACTAGCCGACGAACGTTTTTAAGACGGCTATCGGTGTAAGCATCGGGGCTTGTCGAAAGTATGGAAACAAATTCGTTCATCTTAGCGGCACTAACGGCGGTCAGCCTAGCTTGGACAGCGGCGGCACGGGCCTGTAACTGCTCGGCGATAACTTTAGAGTCTGGGGTTGGTGTAGGGGTTGGAGTAACTTCGTTAGGGGTTGGCTTTACAATCGGGCAGTTGGGATTATTAGCCCGAATGCTAGCGTCGTAGGCGCAATCAAGCTTGGTGGGTGATGGGGTTGGGGTAGTTTCGTGCCCTGCTCCGCAAGCCGCTGTGAGGGCTGCACCTGTTAACATAAGTCCGGCAATGCCTGTTTTCAAAATACACTCCAATAAATTACTACTTCCAGTATACCATAAACATCATCAAATGTAAATAGCAGCCCACGCCGCTACTGCCCTGAACAAAAGTTCACTTCTCCCATTCCACTACTTTTAAGGTGTATTACATTGTAATACACCTTAAAAGTGCCAATCTTGCCATACAAAACTGTTTCACCCCATGAAAAAGACCCGCCGGAGCGGGTCTTTTTAGGTGCCAGATTATCTGTAAGCCGGGTTCTGTAGTCCAAGGACTGCTAATCATCTATCTAGGCCTACGATTGCTCGCAGGCTCGAGCGGTTCTTGTGATGAATCCTCAGCGGGATGCTTCGAGCTTTAGGCTCGAGAGAATCCATCTCCTTGCAGCAGGCAGGGTTTACCGACTCTCTACGTCACCGTAGAGCGTTGTGAGCTTTTACCTCACTCTTTTCACCCTTACCAGCAAGCTGGCGGTTTTGTTTCTGTGGCACTTTCCCTAGGGTCGCCCCCGGTCGCCGTTAGCGACTGCCCGTCCCTATGCTGCCCGGACTTTCCTCGTAGGCCGAAGCTCACGCGATTAGCCAATAATCTGGCCTTAAGAGTATACACTAATTCGCGCTTGCATTCGCGATATAGTAGGCATACAATGCAAAAAGCGTAAGCACAAACATAAAAGGACCAAAAACATGGGAATACCAGAAACAGCAACTGCCCCTCCAATGGTGGAGGCGGATTTCCTGTTTACTGTACCCGAACAGCCCGCTGCACCCGATGAGTGGCCCACCCCTACCCTGAGGCTCGTCGAAGACATCGAAACCGAAAAACCCAAAACCGAACCGGAACAGGCCATACCGGAACCCGAAGTTAAAATCGAAGAGCCTAAACCGCCTGAGCCACCCGCAGACGTACGCGCCGCAGCACTTTTCGCAGAACTTGTACCTGTCGAACCAGAACGACCGGAGTTTTATGCGAGAATTGAATTTTTCAGTGATGCCCTAGCTCACGCTTCAAGGCACATGGATGCTCTAGAAAGTGCTGCTCACGGTGCCGCACAGCACAGCCCAGAATTCCGAACGCATCTAAATAAGGCACTGCGCGCGCTATGCGAGGTCGAAAGCTATGTCAGTCGACAGGAACGGATGCACGACGCTTAGTCGTCCAGCTGAACGCGGGTCGGGTGCGTAATACCTAACTCATCATCCATGGCCTTGTTCACCTGAATATCAGCCAACTTATTAAGTTCCCGCGGCACGTGCACGTAATCAATGTGCTTAAAGCTCTTGGCTAGCTCTTTAATTGCGTCGTGTATAAGCCAAAGGTCACGGTTTTTGACCTTAAAAATGCCCTTCATCTGGTTAATTACCAGCATGCTGTCCATGTGCACGTAGATTTCGCGGGCCCCGATGCGCTGGCACTCTTCGAGTGCTAGTTTGAGTGCCGTGTATTCGGCCGTGTTGTTAGTGGTAATGCCCAGATACACCCCTTTCTCTACTAGGACTTTGTCGTCCATATCGAGTATCACGAAGCCGCTGGCCGACGGGCCGGGGTTTCCGCGCGAACCACCATCGGCGTACACCTTTACTTCATCTTCTTGAACGGTTTTTATCTCTGGGAGCTCCGGTGCCGGGCCGCTCTCCACGAGCTTATCGATAGCCTCAGCCAATCGGTAATCTTTTTCGGTGATTTTTAGATCGCCTTCGTGCGTCAGTAGCCAGATTTGTACCACACTCCACTCATTTTCCCAGCGCGGGTGATGGTGGTGCTCGTTCGCAAGCTCTGCCACGCGCGTCATAAACGCAAAGGCTTCTTTAAAGTTACCGAAGTTAAATTGTCTATATAATCCGTGATTTGTTTCTTGCCACATCCCCCTATGGTAGCACAGCCCGCTTTTGGTTATTTAGAACTTGAGCGGCGGACAGTACGGGCAGCTGTCGGGCGCGGCTGTGGAGCGCGGGCATCGAGCTTATCGAGCAGCGTGGTGCGGAGTAGGCTCCAGGCGACAAAATTAGTAACAAAGGCGGTTACCAGAATAAAGACGGCGTATACGGCTTGCCTGCTAAAGTCGGCGTTGAGCAAGCTTATAATTCCGGCAACAAAGATAGCGGCAACAATGAGCACAAGATAGGCTGACTGTAGCTTCTGCCGATCAGTCTTAACTGCGTTCCACTCGCTCAAACTATCTAATAGGGCCTGGTACATTACATCTCCAAAGGGTTATTACGTATATATTACCACATCACTAGTATTTAGTCAATGTTCGGGCATGATTTGTTCGTTCCGCGTCACTAAGCTAAAATAAGATGACCAAACAACGGGGTGTAGCGCAGTTGGTAGCGCGTACGGCTGGGGGCCGTGAGGTCGCAGGTTCAAGTCCTGTCACCCCGACCATTCAAAGATTTTGCATTCGACTGATGATAACTCAGCACTTATTGACATATATTAACTTTAGTTCTATAATCGCAAATAGTTGTTTTACTAAAGGAGATCCTATGGCTAGTATTTTAAGCAGAGTACACACAGTTGGAATATCAGAGAATGGTAGTACTTACCTGACCGTTGAGGCCTACTATGGTGCCGATAACCAAGCGGTTCCTATTGAACCACCTATTAGAGTTGTTTTTGAAGGTGAAGCTGCAAACGTTGCCGTTACGCAAGGTGCGCTCGCTGCCCGTTATAACGATGACGAATTACGCCAAATTGGTGAAGGTAGCTCCATGCTCGGTCTTGACCGTGTTATTGGTGATATTGCCATGAACGGTAATCTCACGCGTGGTGCCATTAAGCCGTTACACCCAAACGTTTTTGAAAGCATGGTTGTTGACGCGCTTGAGCTTACCGCTCCTGTTCGCGAGCTCACAGCTTAGTAGCTTTACTCCTTGTATTTATTTCGTGGAGTAAATCCTTTTGGCTGCTATAATCCCAGTAGGTCTTGCAAAGGATTAGGAGAATTATATGGGAGTGGACAAAGAATGGCTCAGAACTGACGGCAAAGCTGGCTCAGTAGATTTATCAATTTTGGCTGGTGACGAAACAGCACGCATAAAATCCATTGCTCTCAGAACAGTGAGCGAGCTATGGTATAGCCTATCTCCGCTAGAAGAAACCGCACTGCAAGCCGACGGCACTATCTCGCCGGTCTACTTACAATTTGACCCCTGGGCAAGGATTACCGGCGGACCTATAGAAGAAGCTGGCCTGGCTCTAAAGTTTATCAAAAAATGGGCTACCGAACGACGGCACTTCCCTCGCTGCGGCGCAGTTGCCATCACCAACGCAATCATCCACGAAGGCGAACCCCTCACTATTAATGGGCACACCACTAGTCCCGTTGATGTAGCATGGGTAACCGAATATGTTAACGACCCTAGCGAAGCCATTACTAGCACATACGATAGAGAAACAGGCGTCTGGACCAGCTACACTTCTTTCGCCAATTTTTAGCTTCAGGCCCGCTACAGATTTTACCATTCAAGGTGTATATTGAGGGCATGATTAATGGCACGCCGGCATGACAGAACACGACCCAAGCACTGCCTTAGGGGCCGAGTAGCGCCTAGGCCTTAAATGAGTAAAAAGCATTCCCTGCTAGGTGCCGGCGTAATCCTATTGCTGCTTATGAGTGTGGTATTTACTCGTTTGCCCGCCACGCTGGATAACACAATGCCGAGTAACCCCAAGGCCACGCTTAGCAAGCAAGTCACGCTTGGTATCGTCAAGATCACTCCTAAGGTGGTGGATGTCCCGGTTGTGTCGCCACCGACTGCGACTGTCACACCGCCTAAGCGGATGGCAGCACCGCCGGTCAAGGTAAGTCCGGCAATACCGGTAGCCCCCGTGACGCATTATGATTCGTCGTACTGCCCGGTAGATTTTAGCCAGGCGCCGGATCTGGCCAGCGCTGCCAAAATTGCCCAGCAGGTCTGCCTGACGAGCTTGCCGCAAGTGTTTGCCTATTTGAGTCCGG
Source organism: Candidatus Saccharimonadota bacterium (assembly GCA_028286245.1). GTDB lineage: Bacteria > Patescibacteriota > Saccharimonadia > Saccharimonadales > UBA4665 > UBA4729. Next base: position 24,136 of record JAQBRY010000003.1, read on the forward strand.
CGCCGCAGGCGCCGCCCTACCAGATTATTTTTGACACTAATCAGTACGCGGCCTATGTGCAGTACAACCAGATCCACATTAGCATTGCCTACGCCCGGTCCTATCCGAATGGCATTGCCTCGACGGTGGGCCACGAAATTACGCACCTGGATCAAAACTATCCGGCCAGTAGTCCGTCGTGGGCCACCGAAGGCATTGCTGACTTTATGCGTAACAAACTCGGCTACACCTGGGACTATTTTAACTGCAAACCTACCGAGCGCTGGACCTCCGGCTATGGTTGCACGGCCAAATTCCTAACTTTTGTGAGCAATCGTTACGACGCGCAGCTGGTGCACAATATCCACCTGGCAATTAAAGCCGGAACCTACAGCGACAATATTTTTGTATCAGAAACAGGCAAAACTGCCGAAGCACTCTACGCCGACTGTCGCTTGAGTGACTGCTACGGTGGCGGCCAATAAGTATTCATAAAATCGCCGGGTACCGAGGTGATCTACCTGAGGAATCCCAGGTGGGAAAGCGCACTGCAGCCCACGGGCCACAAAATCTTGCTCTCCCTAATGACTAATATTCAGATAATCATTACTCGGCGAGGGAGCATTGCTGCCCTACCCGGCGACCTATTATTATATAGGAATTTAGCACCGGCGATGTAGTAATTTGGATTGTTACGGCAAGAAGTTGAGGATGGCATCGTTTAGGTGAGTAATCACGCCGCCAAAGCCGCCAATAAAGACCAGGAAGATTATAATAAAGAATCCGTAGGGTTCGATCTGCTCCATAAACTGCTGCACTGGCCCAGGTGCAAAGGCGTAGAGGACTCGCGAACCATCGAGCGGTGGGATTGGAATGAGGTTAAACACAAAGATGGCAACGTTTAAGCCGGTAAAGATGTTGAGAATCTGCTCCGGCAAGCTGCCGTCCATGAGCAGGCTGGCCACCAGGGCCGAAATAACTGCCATTGCCAAGTTAGACAGCGGCCCGGCGATGGCAATTAAAGCGCCGCCGTACTCCTCGAACTTTACAAAGTTTGGATTAAACGGCACCGGCTTGGCCGCCAGCACCGGGGCTCCGATGAATACTAAGGTGATAATTGGCAGTATTACCGTCATAAACGGATCAATGTGCCGCAACGGATTTAGACTGAGGCGGCCATCTTGTTCGGCCGTAGTGTCACCCAATTTGTAACCGACTAGGGCATGCATAAATTCGTGCACAGACAGCGAGATGAGGATTGATACAATGAGTACAATCAGCGTTAGAGCGTCAATATTTCCGAACATTCCCTCTAGTATAACAGCTGACTATGGCCTTTGACATCGTGGACTCGCAGATAGCTGGCGCCGCTGTCGATGGCAATTTGGCCAGCCCGCAAGTTGGGTGCTAACTCCATACGGTCTTCGCCTAAGAAGCGTTTTCTTGAATAGCCAATCATCACCTTATGGCCCGGCATCAGACGGGCAAACGACAGTAACCGTTTATTGAGTTCAGGTGTTTTTCCAAAACCAATGCCCGGATCAAAAATTATACTGCTCGGGTCAACTCCCTGGGAAGCAAGTAGCTGCCGTTTGGCCAACAGAGCTTGCAAGACTATATTTTCGTCATCAATAAGCGTGCCCGTATGAGCTGCCTGAACACCACCAGCGGCAAGCTGACTGATAATGCAGCGGGCCTTATGCTGTACTATCACCGCTACCATAGCCGGGTTGGTCATACCCGTAACGTCATTAATGATAATGTCGCCCATAGTCAGGGCTTTCTGGGCATTTTCTGGATGATAGGTGTCGAGTGACAATTTACCGTCAAAGCGCAGCAGCAAGTCCGCTAAAACCGGTTCAAGCCGCTCCCATTCTTGCTGAGCCGTTAAGGGCGTGGCGCCCGGACGCGTGCTCTCTGCCCCTATGTCAACCAGGCTCGCACCATCGCTAAAAAGCCGCTCGGCGTGCCTGATAGCGGCCTCGGCGGCAAAATACTGCCCACCGTCGCTAAAACTATCCGGTGTAACGTTTAGAATACCTACCAACTGGGTCATCGGCCTATCATAGCAAATTTGGTGATTTAAGTTGACGGAAAGCAAGTATTCCGCTACAATAACACCTTGAATCTATATAAATCTTAAGGATTAATTATGCAAAAGTGTGAACTCACCGGCAAAGGCAAGCAATTCGGCAGCAATGTCAGCTTTTCTCAGCGCCACACCAAGAAAGTTTGGAAGCCAAATCTACAAAAGAAGACCATCATGGTTGACGGCCGTAAGGTAACCATGAAGATCAGCACCCAAGCTATCCGCACGCTCAAAAAACACGGTCTTTTGATTGCACCCGGCCAAGAAACCCAAGCCGCTGCCAAATAATAACGCCCAGTTATTAAAAAAGACCCGCCAGGAGCGGGTCTTTTTTATTGGCTTGGGAGCTGCCTAAGTGTCTTAGGATTTTTCTAGGACAACAAGATGAGTACCCTCGGTCAGGTCCGATGACTTGAGTTTGAGCTTGGTGGTGCGCTCTTTAGGCTCCATGCCCAGGTCTTTAATGGCGCTCTCCAGGTCAGTTTGCGGGACTGGGTAGGTGATGCCGGGCAGGCTGTAGTGCGTGGGAATAACCAATTTAGGTTCAATTTCACGGATAACTTTGGCGGCACCAAGCGGATCAAGGGTATAGCCGCTACCGCCCACGGGGATAACCAGCACATCTACAATACCAATGTCTTCCAGGTCGGCCTCAATACTGTCAGGGTGTGGATGGCCGGCAATCAGCACGCTGATATCGCTGCCGATAATTTTATACATGGTGTTGCTTAGGCCACCGGCTTCATCCATGTGGCTGCGAGTTGGCACACCCACTACAGAAATATTAGAGACTTCGTACTCGCCAGGGCCGTCAAAATCTAAGCGGATGCCCTTGGGTCGAGTGGTCTGCCGCGAGCTGTAGAGCGCAACATCACCCTCTTTGAGGATGCTTTTGCTGCCGAGCTCAGCCAGGTTGTCGTCGGTTACAAAACGAACACCCTTATAGGTAATTGCCACGCAGTTTGCACCGTAAAATTGTATTTCCATCAGTTATCTCCCTTTTCTAGTCTTCTTCTAATAAGTTGTGGACGTCCACCAGAACTTGCTTTTTGGCCTGAATAATCGAGACTGCAAAGCGGTCTCTTATCGACTTGCGGTATTGGAAGTCCGGCAAACTCATGACAGTATAGCGTAAGCTCTTGTTTTCTTGCTTTTCCAGCTGATCAACGTACTTCTGGAGGGCGTTAGTGTTCACCTCACCAACAATAAATACATCCACATTGGCAGTTTCGTCGCGAGTAAACTGGCCGGTGTAGACAGCCAGATCAATGTGACCAACGGCCTTTAGGTCGCTGTTCGCGGCGGTTTCGTCTACCACCTGCTCTTCGCCCTCAACGGCAACTTTTTTAGGTGCAGTCTTTTTGACACCGCCACCGAAAATTATTTGTAATGGATCATAAAATTCATACTTTTGATTGACCTCGTAATAGAGCTTGTTGTTTGTATTGTCGGACGTAATAATACCGATGCTCAGCAGATTGCTTAGCTCACGGCGAACCGAGTTAATTTGCTCATCAATCTTACGGGTAATCTCCCGAACGTAAAATGACCGATTTGGATTGCTATAAAATAACTGCAAAAGCTTTACACGAGTTTTAGATCCAAAGAGTTGTTCAACCATAAACCCATTGTAGCAAGACTGAGCACAATATGAAACGTCATTTATTCAAAAATGTTGTTGCTAAATCTACAGCCTCAGCACTTTTATCAGAGGTAGAAAGCCATCGAATACTTTTGTTACGTTTAAACCAAGTCCGCTGTCTTTTAGCCAAATCCATGGTTGCCTTGATGATTTTTAGCCGAGTTTCCTCGATATTTTGAGTACCTTGGAAGTACTTCTGCCACTGCGCATAGCCCACGCCCTTAAGCGCTTCGCACTGCCAACCATATTCTTTCGCCAAGCCTGCTACTTCCTGCTCAAGGCCCGCAGCCAACATGGCATCGGTCCGGGCGCTCACGCGCTGACGCAACGTTTCGCGGTCCGTCTGGATCCCCAAAATGAGTGTATTCTGGCGCAGCTCTTTGTGCGTCGGCTGAGCACCGTCCGACTCAATAAGGCGGATAAGCCGGCGCTTATTACGGGTATCGACGTCGCCAAGTTCTAGGCCTAGCTCAGCGATTTGTTGCAGTAACTGCTCTACCGACAGGTCGTTGAGGGCATGCCGGTCCTGCCGGTCGCCAGCGGGCAGGAAGCCATAATCATATAAAATACCATCTATATACAAACCCGTGCCACCGGCTAAAATGGGCAGCTTTCCTCGTGCGCTTATATCTTTAATTTTTTCTTGTGCCAAACGCTTAAATACGGCTGCCGTAAAATCCTCATCCGGGCCGACTATATCCAGCAAGTGGTGCGGTGCGGCCGCCCGCTCCGCCAGCGTCGGCTTAGCCGTACCGATGTTGACTTCCCGGCGGACCGTCCAGCTATCGGCGCAAATAATCTCGCCGTCAAACTTTTGAGCAAGACTAATAGCCAGCGCCGACTTGCCACTTCCCGTCTCGCCGACTATTACAATCAGCGGTGAAATTTTCATAACAGACTGACCTGTGACGCAGACGGAGCACTCGGTTCTTCACCAGGCGGCCACCAGATGAGCGCGGCCACGTCGACCTGATCCTTGTCATCAAAGCTAAAGCCCTCGGCTGCCAGCACTTGCTTGTGGCCGCTGCGACCGCCGGGATAGCCAGCTGCCAGGCCACCTTGCTTATTGACTACTCGTTGCCAAGGCAGATCCGGATCTCCAAAGTGAGCAATGCCGCCCACCACGCGTGCAGCCCGGGCCGCCCCGGCCAGCGCCGCCAGTTGGCCGTAGGTCATCACCCGGCCACGAGGAATCTGCCGCACCAGCGCCTCAACCCGGCGCCGGAAATCCGGTTCCACATCGTCATTTGGCATCAAAATACTCCCGAACCGCCTGCCAATCGTTACAACGAGTTACGCCTTCTGGCAGCACATCGGCTTGGTTCCACTTATAATCGCCAAAAAGGATGGCCTTTATGCCGCCATCGGCGGCCGCAAAGCAATGCTTGGTTAAATCATCTATCAAGTAGCTGGCGCCAACGCTTCGGCACATATCAAGTTTAGTTTCAGTATAAGAAGATTCTTTATAATCATCGAAGATACCGGCAAAATGTATTTCATCAAATATATTCGGAAAATATTTTTCTATCCAGTCGAGCGTTACCTGATAAATCCTTTTGCGCCGTGACGTAATTACTACTAAGGAGTAGCGTTCTTTTAACTCCTGCAGTACCGGCAGCGCTTCGGCAATATGCTCATACTCGGCTATAGCTCCAGAGTCATGAAATTCAAGTCCTCTCTGCGCTATAGTGGCATGATCAACATCCCATAACTTATTCCACTCGTCGCGATAGTCACTCCAGTGCAAATTAGTGCCGTAGTGTTTGTTGCTGTACGCAGTGAAGGCATGGGCATTCAGGGCTAGAACATCGTCTACATCAATTGCTATTACTTGCTTGGTCATGTTTAGAACGACGTTTTTAAAACCCGACTCTTAGCTTCGCTGGCAACCGTATTTAGGAAATTTTCGAGACTCAGTGAGGTACTATCCTCACGGGTGGCTAGATCCTTACGAATACGAGGTGTTACCTGGCCGTTTTCCATCTCTTTTTGGCCCACAACGATGGTATAGGGAATTTTATACATCTCGGCAGCCCGGATCTTTTTGCCAACTGATTCGCTGGCGTTATCGACGGTTGCTCTAAGTCCAAGGGCCTTGGCCTGCTGTAGTACGTCGGTTGCAAAGGCCACCGTAGCGTCCTCTTGGTTCAGGCTGATAATCCGGATCTGCTCAGGGGCCGTCCAGACGGGGAATTTCCCGGCTGTATGCTCAATATAGACGCTCAAGAAGCGCTCGAACGAGCCGAGTAGCGCCTTGTGGATCATAACGGGTGTCTGCAGTGAGCCATCTTCGGCGGTATAGCCCAGCTCAAACCGTTGCGGCTGCACAAAATCGAGTTGCTCAGTGGCTAGTTGCCATTCGCGGCCAAGCGCGTCGGTAGCCATAATATCAATCTTGGGGCCGTAAAAGGCGGCGTCACCTTCCGCAACAAAGTAATCGAGCTCTAGTTTTTTAGCAACTCGCTCAATGGTGGCCTGTGCTTCTGCCCACACCTGGGGGTCACCCAAATACTTATCGGTGTCGTCCCTAAAGCTCAGTCGAGCACGCCATGATAGCCCAAAAACTTCGTACATCTCTCGGATCATATTCATGATTGAGGTAAATTCCTCTTCGATCTGATCGAGGCGGCAAAAGACGTGCGCATCATCCTGCGTGGCAGCGCGGACGCGGCTGAGCCCGTGTAGCTCTCCGGCCTTTTCATCTCTGTACACCACCGTATTTTCCATGTAACGGATTGGCATATCGCGGTAGCTCCGCGGACGCGAAGCAAAAATCTGGGTGTGGTGCGGGCAGTTCATGGGTTTCATCATAAATTCATCGTCACTCTCGGCACTGGTAACCGAAAACCGCTCCGGATACTTATCGTAGTGACCCGATTTCTTATAGAGCGCCACTTTAGTAATGTGCGGGATCGAAACCCTTTCGTAGCCCGCCCTCGCCTGTAACTCCTGAGAAAATGCGCCAATCTGTTCCCTGAGTATGGTGCCGCGTGGTGTAAACAAGGGCAAGCCTGGGCCGACCAGATCAGAAAATACAAACAGGTCGAGTTCTTGACCTAGCTTACGGTGGTCGCGCTTTTTTGCTTCTTCGAGCATGTCGAGGTGTTGGCGTAGCTCTTTGGGGGTAGCAAAGGCAGCACCGTATATTCGCTGCATCTGGGGATTACCCTCTTTGCCTCGCCAGTACACGCCGCCGATACGCATCAGCTTAAAGGCGCCGACCTTACCCGTTGATTCAACGTGAGGCCCGCGACACAGGTCGGAAAAATCACCGTTCTTATAAAAAGACACTTCCTCAACCTGTGACGCACCACTAGCGATCGTGCCAAGCTCATCGGCGTTTAAATCCTTGGCGACAGTGGTACCTGAGCGCTTAAGATCGTTGAGAAGCTCCACTTTATAGGGTTGCTGGGCCTGCTCTGCCCAAGCAATCGCGTCGTCGACCGGCATCGTAAAGCGCTCAAAGGTGTCGTTGGCTTTAATAATTTCCTGCATCTCGGCTTCAATTTTGGCAAAGTCTTCTTCGGAAATTTTAGTTTCGCCCAGATCCACGTCGTAGTAAAAGCCACTTTCTACCACCGGGCCAACACCAAATTTAGCTTCCGGCCAGAGCTTTTGAATGGCAGTAGCCATAATATGCGCCAGTGAGTGCCGCATGGCATACAGTTGTTCCGATTGATTCTGATCCGACATAGCGACACTCCTTAAAAATAATTATAAAAAAGACACGTCCTGGGGATTATGTGCTCTCGCATTGCATACAATCCATTGGACGTGTCTCGGTCCGCTTGAGCGGAGGTTCCACCTCGACATTACTCTTGCAACAGTCAAATTCGTTCGTTGTTGCCACTGCTACGAAGCTCAGTGATTGGTGAGGTCACTTCACAGCTTAACCTTATTGTACTACAACTACACCAAAGATAAAAGCTGTTGTACAAAACTCTGCAACATTGGCAGATCTACAGGGGTAGTCTGGGCAGATGCAGGGTCATCCAGCTGGCTGCTCAGCGCCAGTAAGCTCACCACATTGACCACTCCCTGGCTGGCTTGGTGGACGGTAAAGTAGGTTCGGGCGGCAATGTCTCGCTGCGGACGTTGTGCCATATACTCATGTAGGTCGTCGCGGGTGGTCAGCTGTAGTGCACGCTGCAAGGTCGATTCCAGGTCGGCCGCAATCGTCTCCACGGTAACTGGCACAAACTGCGGTGCCTCAAAAGTTTGACGCGGCCGTTCTGGCTGGTCTTCCGCTACGCGCCCACCACGCTCGGCAACCGGTTCTGTGGCTATAGGTTCAGGCCTAATAACCGTACCAGGCGCAACCTGCTGTTCTGGCTCTTTAAAGAGCTCGAGCGTTGCTGCGTCCGGGGTAACCCTCGCCGTGCCGGTAACTTCTTCATAATACCTGCCTGCTACGTCATAAACAGGCTGGGTAGCCTCGCCATCAAGCACAGCTTCTGCCTCCGCTACTGGAGCTATATCTACCGGAGTCGCCTGGGGCGTTTCGGGTAATTTGGGCAACTCAGGTGCAGTAACCGGCCTTGCCTGGACTGGTATAAGTTCACGAAGTGTAGCGGCGGGCAGTGCCACAGCCCGGCGGGCCGATTGGATGACTGGCCCGAGACCTGCCTCCCGGACGTCTGTCACCTGCTCGGACGAGGCAGCAACCGTCACTGGCTCGTCAAATTGGGCTACCGCTTCGGAAACTAAGGGTTCTGGAGGTTGGGATGCAAGTACCGTCTCCATCCCAACATTAAATATTCTGGCGGCATCGAGAGTTTGGTCCAGCGTTCTGACGGCCGCCTCGACCGCAGCTTCTATACGGGCTGACTCTAATAGAGACTCCAGGCTGGTAAGTGGCAGGTTACTCAGCTGCGTCATTCCCTCATCAGAAATAGCAAGCGGCAGGGCGTCGCTGGCATTGTCGACTACTCCTCTGACCAGCTGTTGGGCCGCCCAGAACTGACTGCCATCGTCAGTATTTGTCTCTGCCTCTTGGGAACCGGCAACTTCTGCCTGCTCCTCGCGTACTACAAGAGCGATGTCAGTTTGATCTGGCATCAGAACATCAACCACCTCTATAGGGCTCTGCTCATTCATAGGATTATTATAGCATTTTTATTGATATTTAGCAATAGAATAGGCATTTTCAACAGATTGCGTGGAATTAAAAAAGCGATTGAATGATCTCGCATTTCATTCAATCGCTTATAGTCGATGTCTCGACGAGAAAAACTCTCTCGACAAAACCTCGCCTCACCTAAGTACTATAGCAAGGTTAGTACTATATGGCTAGTATATAAATGCTGTATTTGCTACATATCTACATGGGGATAACTCATTTCATATAACGTCATGCATGGCGTTATTTTAATTTCTACCCTTATAGCATCTGCGAGGCCACAAGTTCAAATAAAAACACCCCCTTGGGGGTGCTTTTACTGGTGGGCGATATAGGATTCGAACCTATCACCTCCACAACGTCAATGTGGCGCTCTAGCCAAATGAGCTAATCGCCCGGTTAGGCAGTACGGAGTACTCGAAAAACTATAGCGCACCTCCCCTGTAAAAGCAAGTTAGAAATGCTTATGTTACCTCTGTTATAAGCACTAGCGTTTACATGGGTTATGTTGACTAGTAAGGTTTTTTCCTGTAGTATTAATCAGTTAAACAAAGGGTTTTGGTGAGTACCAAAAAAACCGGTGTCCTAGACGCCTTCCAGTTGTTTTACGAAGAATTAGCTTCGAAACCAACGAATCGAATCCGTCGACTACGCGCAAGCAGTTAGTTAACGGATACGGTCCATAGAGCCTCTCTTTAAGGGAGGCTTTTTTTCGTGCTTATCCCCCATCAACGCAGTACTTATCCACTAGCTTTTTCTCTAGCGATATGACAATATGTAGTCATGGTATGCATCTACTGTTCCGGCAACACCCAGGTCATCAACTCCCGTTTGCAAAAGCGGGCTAATAGCGTCTGGCGGCGGCGAAAGTGCCTCAACTGTCAGGCTGTCTTTACAACTAGTGAGGTCGCACAATATGACGGCAGCTGGCGCGTGCAGTCAGGCAAGCAATTGATAGCCTTTAGCCGCGACAAGCTATTACTCAGCATTTATGAGAGTGTGCGGCATCGTCCGGAAGCCCTCCAGGACGCCAGCGCTCTGACCGAAACAATAATTGGTAAGCTACGGCACACCGCTTCTGACGGGCTCTTAACAATTAAGGATATAATTGTGGTAGCCCAAGCGATACTGAACAATTTTGATGATGCGGCATACGTGCATTACCGGGCATTTCACCAATAATTATCAATGTTAATTGAGACGGTTATGGGGACCGCAGAGCTGCAGAACCTTCATAGCCTCATCAAAATGGGCCATGGTAAAACGATTAAGTTTCATGGCCTCTCGTAGCTGGGTTAATACTTGAAACTGCATGCCGTCAAACGGATCAGCCTGCTCCACAGGAGCGTCGGCTGGGGCTGGGACTGGGTTGGAAGTTACGTCGGGATCGGAAAGTGGTCGAGTCACTGTTTTTTCATCACGGCGAGCTCGCTCGCCGTGAGTGCTTACTTCGTACTCTTCTCGTTTAGTAACCCGGGTAAGGCTGGCAACATCCACGCTGGTAGTATCGACAGTCATGGCAACGTTGCCCTCAACCACCCCTGTAAGGTCTAGCTCTTCTGTGAGCAATACCAGGCTGCTGCCCACGTAATACTCCGCCTTTCTATCGGCGTCGACTGCCAGGTGCTGCTCCGGACTAATGTTGCCGGGCGTGGCTAGGACATCACTGGTTACTTGAACGCTATTGCCGAGCAAGGAGCGCACGGTGGTGAGAAAGTGCTCTTTTTGCGTAGCGGAAATTTCGTGGTCAGGTGAGGGTTGGGCTTCTCCGGTCATGACAGAGATTATATAACTAATACTGTATATGTCAATCGGGATTAGCGTTGGTACTTATAGTCTTGCCTTCGGCAGTGACGACAGCTTTTTCGGTGACATCGAATTTGCTGATATATTTACCGAGCATCAGCCTGGTCTGTGAGTAAAATGCCGCGGTTGCGCCATAGCAAATACTGGTTACCGGGAGTAAGGCCCATTGCAGCAGCATGAGGATTGAACGGTGACGGCGGTAGCGAGCTGGGCGTGGTGGCAGCGTTACCAAGCAGACGTAAATGGTTATGAGCAACCCGAGGATACCGATACGCTGGATACTGCTCACTATCAATGGCAGCTCATTGGCTGCAAAGTTTGCCGGGTGAAAGAACGACGGCACGAAAGCCGCAAAGTATACCAAGAACGTACCGGTGGCCCAGGTAACATGGCCTTCGAGGGTTCGTAAAAATTTAATAAGTACGTCAAACTTTGACGCCTTGTTGGGGTGGAAAAAGCCCTTGCTGGCAATATAGGCAACATCCGAAGCCCCATAGGTCCAACGCCGCAGCTGTATAAACTGGGCCTTGAGTGTACGGATGTAGCCATCGGCTAGGACGGCATCTTGGTATATGGGAATGCTGAGCGGGTATACTCGGTAATCGCCATCAAAGTGAAAATACGATCGCCAAAAGTGATGACCGTCTTCCACAATAGTACGCACGCTCCAAAAATCCATTTCTATAAGTGACTTCATGCTCTGGGCGTGGGCCGAAAAGTTGCGCGCCAGATGCGGGCGTTGGGTGGATACAATGTAGAACAAATTATTACCAACGGCTATTACGCGCATGAGCGTGGGGGCATCCCAAATATTATTAGTAAACATTGGTAAGGGTTGGAATGATGCCCGGAATGGATCAGCCACCACGCAGAACATATAGCTTAAGGCAGCAAAATAACGGCGGTCGGGGCGATTATCGGCATCCAGCGTCGTTACAATGACATCGGCTGGATCAATCTCGGCTTCTTTAAGGTATTTCTGGAGCTCACGGCCAGCAAAAGTAACATTGCCGCCCTTTCCTATGATTTCACCGGGAATATTTGCCGGGTGTGCAACGGCCATGGCGTGTGCGAAGTGCTTACCATATACCTCAAGCAACTCCTGTACTCGGTCGTGGGCCGCCTTGCCGGCGCGGCCTTCGTAGGCGAACACTAGTATCATCTTTTTATGATCGTAATCGGCATTGAGTACCGATTGGATGGTGGGTTCAAGCACTTCCCGGCTCTCGTTAACCGTGGCAATAATAACCGCATGCATAAGTTGGCTGGGCTTAATTCTGTGCGGGTATGTGGCGAGGCGTTTTAGGCTGCCGTAGTGCCAGCCGGGCCGTTCGAATACTTTATCCGTCACCTGGCCAGCCTCAACATCGGCGAGTAGACCCTGCCAATCAAGCTTCATGTGCTTTTTGTGCGTTCGATAGCCACTAATTGACCGAGCGCTGTAGCCGAGCGAACGAACAAAGAAAATTAATAGATAGGCAAGGATGGCAAAAACAGCGACCGTAACGTTTATAAAGCTCAAGATAAGTGGTAAAAACAGTACCGTCCAACTGAGCGCGCCCGGTAGGATTTCGAAAAAGCGATAATGCCCTTTGCGGTCCTTTTCGAAAGGTATCTCAATATCTGTCATATTAGCGGAGCGCAAGCAATGAATTACTGACGATAATTGCCAGTAGCAGTAATAAAATGCCCAAACTTAGTATAGCTAGCGCCAGCTGACGGCGGATGTGGTAGGCCCGCATACTAAGTAACCCGTGAGCTACCGCTACCAGGATGGCAAAGCCGGCAAAGCTAATCAGCTCAAAAACACTGCCGGACTGGTAAGCGCCAATACCGAGCGTAGGCCGAAACTGTATGATGTAGCCGCCACCTTGGCTCGATACCAACCGGAGCAGCACGGAAACAACTGCAGCCAATGCCAAAAAGACGTTGACGCTGAGCAACAATAGTACTAAATGATCGTGAAAATACTTCTTAGGAGTAGCCATGGATTTATACTATTGTACCATTTAGCAAGCACCTAAACTAACTTGTTGTTCGGGTGTGTTAAGCGGATTTTTTTGTGGAATCAATCACCTGTGGGCGATCTTCTAATGGTTGGCCGGCTAATAATGCCTGGATACGGGGTATGGTTTGTTGACATGGCTCGATTTTACTCTGATCGGCAAGACTAATGAGTTTACCGCCTAGGTTACGAGCCTCTTTAGCAAGTGGCACCAGCTCGTCGAGTCCATAAGCCACAGGATGGAGACCTGAGGCATCGAGTAGATGTGCAATGCCGCTAAACTCGCTCTGTAAATTTGGATCGTATTCTACAGCGCCGGCTGGTGCTGTGGCAGTGGCCTGGTCTAATAAAGCCACCGCCTCTGGCTGGGCGACAATAATGTGTCTGAATTCATGTGCAGTGTTAAGTGGCATATGTATATAATCTACCCTAAACGTCTAAGTGTCAAGACGACGTGGTGCAGCACAGTATCAAAAGTTATAACCGTCTTACGGAGCTATAAAAGTTTATGCTGCTTTTAAAGCTTCTATCTTTGGCTTTAAATCTTCTAAGTAGTTGGCAGTCATCTCGGCTATCGGAAGCTGCTGCTTTTTCATCGTTGGTATCCATCCTGAACCTTTCAGTTTCCAGAATGCTGGGTGAAGCATTGCCCCGGAATATCTCTGCAGTGGCCGTATGGCATCCTCCATTGATATTTCACCATCTTCTACTGCGCTTAACCGATCGACGAGTCGCGCATAGAGCGGCATTGTTTGCTGAAATTCAGTGGCAACATACCCCCTGTGCTTCTTACTAGTTGTCGTATCTGCGATTCTAACGACTGCATCAGTTACTGACGGCGGAAGTAGCAATGAGCCTAGCGCTTCTTGATGAATATTTGAACTTATTTTAGGTGTGACCGAAACGGGATATTCCCCTACCTTCAATCTGTCATTATAGCCATCACTCCAGCCACGGGCCCCCTCATAGTGGGTCGCTCTCAATACATTGTGGCCCGGCTCGAGCCCCAACGCGACAGCCAGACCATTGAGTGCAGCAGGCGATGGGTACCACTGTAAATCTACGACTCCAGCATCTGTTTCAAGTCCAAACAACGATTCTGTTAAGTACAAATCACCCATGAGTCGACTAACTTGTTGGGAAACATGGCCAACTTTATCCGGGTCTTGCCGACCTCTTTTGTATACTTCGACGTCAAAATCTGCCCCTGAAAGTAGCTCAGTCTGACCGGGTGATAGGGTGTCTAATAATGCAGTAGAGGATTGCAGAAACTCAGCTGGATTAATTATATTTTCTTGCGTAGTAATCATAGAAACAGTAAATCATAGTCAGTTGCGCCATGCAAAAGCACTTTAAAAAGTACGGTTTGTATATTTTGGGTTATAACCGACACCGAGATCGATAGATATAGGGCGCCGAGCAAGGAAATTTTTCAAAGTGTCAAATGGTGCGGGTGGCGGGAGTCGAACCCGCGTCTCAGCCTTGGGAAGGCTACATAATGGCCGTTATACGACACCCGCTGATAGGTTAACCTCTTCCTGCCGGGATATGTCGCTACGCGCCATAGAATCTTGCGGCGTGCTCGGAGCAAGCTCCTGCGCGCGTCCTCGATTATCGAACCGCTACTACGTAGCAGTTCGCTCCCGTCAGTACCAAACTAAGTAATTTACCAAAGGTAAATTACTTAGTTTGGAGCCACCTGCCGGGATCGAACCGGCGACCTTCTCGTTACGAGTGAGACGCTCTACCAACTGAGCTAAGGTGGCATGTAATTAACAGATCAGGGAGTATTATAGCAAACTATCGCTGACGAAATGCGGCAAATTCAGGTTCTAGCTCACCGGCCCGACGATATAAATCAAAGAATAGGCCACCGATTCGCTCTGGGCTGACCGGTCGTACGCCCCTGCCTACCAACTCAGCATACAGGTTGCGCTCAGCTTGTGGTTTGTTGTGGCGGGGAGCCCTAAAGTACGGGTGATTAGCTGCAGTCATTGCTTGCAGGCGTTCGTATGCGGCTACAAAACACTCCTCTAGAAACTCAGCCGTAATCAGCCGGCCATCAGGCGTAGGATCAGCGCAGTAAGGCAGCTTGCCTTCAGTTTGAAACTGGTCGATGTAGTGGGCCAACATTCCGGTGTCGGCGGCGTCGATTTTATCTGCCAAATCAACTGGATGGCTGTCACCTAGTGCGCCCACGAGTTCAAGATCGAAGACCTCGGTAAGTGCATCGATGGCGCCAACATATCTGACAAAACCTTCATCCAGCACTACTGGCAAAAATAATTTGAAGCCGTGTTGCAATGCCCACTCAGCGTGACCTTCGTCATTCAAGGTGGCTAGAAATTCGCTTACTTGCGCCTCGTTCGGCTCAAGCATATCTACGGGGTAGCCGAGCTGCTTAAGCGCAGCGAACTCGTGTAGCAGGCCTACATATGGATCAACCACACTAAGAAACGTCAAGTCGCCAGGGGGAGCCATACGATAGGGTATTTCTGACATAATAATGCAATTATACCATTAATATTGACATTTTACTAATTTACGAGACGCTGCGACGGGAGCTGTCGCGGATTTCGCCGACCAGCTCTTCTAGGGTGTCTTCTAGCATGACTACGCCTAGGAGGCGGCCTCGGTTATTGACTACCTGGGCCATGTGCGCGCCGGCGTGTTGCATGGTGCGCAGGGCGTCTTGTAGGCTGTCGGCCGGCTTAATGACGGGCAGCGGGCGGACTTCGCGGCGATCGAGCGGTTGGTGATACTCCTTAGGATCAACATCAAGTATGTCCTTGAGGTGAATGTAGCCAGTTAGCTGCTGCTTGTTGCGTACCGGAAAGCGAGAAAAGCCGGTCCGGGTCACCAAGGCTTCAATTTCTGCCGGCGTCATGGCCACCGTGATGGTTACGAGCTGCTCCAGCGAAAGCAGCAGTGGCATAACGGTTTTTTCATCAAATTCTAGTGAGCCCTTTACGAGCCGTTGTTCGTCCCTGCTGAGGAGCCCTTCCCTATGTGACTCTTCCACAAAACCGGCCACTTCGTCGAGCGTAAAGGCACTAGAAATTTCGTTTTGAGGCTTTACGCCGAGTAGTCGTAGGCCGATATTAGCAAAGCCGTTCAAGAAAATAACCGCTGGGTACAAAAGTTTAACAATACTGAGTAAGGGCGGCGTTAACAGCAGCGAGACCCGCTCCGCCCGGGCCAGAGCAATGTTTTTAGGGATCATTTCACCGAAGACCACGTGCAGATAGGTCATGGCCAGGAGGGCTATAAATATCGATAATGGGTGTAATAATCCAGTTGGTACATGCAGGGCGTGGAACGGCGACTCTAAAAAGTATGCAATAAACGGCTCGCCAATGGCACCCAGTGCCAGTGAACAGAGCGTTACGCCCAATTGGGCAGCGGCCAGCATGAGCGACACCCGTTCCATGCCCCGGAGGGTGGTTTTGGCGAGCCGTGAGCCGGTCTGGGCCCGTACCTCTATTTCGGTGCGGCGAGCCGACACCAGGCCAAATTCGGCCGCCACAAAGAACGCGTTGGCGGCAATGAGCAGAATAATGCCTGCCAGGCTCCAGAGCGTCATGATTTGGGCTCCTTTTGGACTTCTAGATGCAACCGGTCAATGCGCCGGCCGTCCATACGTTCAATAGTCAGCAGCACCCTAATGTGCTCGGATTTGATATCAATGGCATCAATACAGACGTTTTCGCCTACTTTGGGCAAATGGGCCAGCCTATCAATAACCAGGCCGCCAATCGTCTCATAATCGCTCTCCTCGGGCAAGAAAATACCGAGCTCGTGGCCGACTTCGTCGGGGCGTAGTAACCCGGATATAAACCAGCCGCCGCTATTACGTTTCCTAATGAGTGAGCGCGCCGTGTCGTGCTCGTCGTATACTTCCCCCACCAGCTCCTCAATAAGGTCTTCTATGGTCACAATGCCGTCAGCACCGCCAAATTCATCTATAATCACTGCCATTTGCAAGCCATTGCCACGCAGCTCTTGCAGCAAGGGATCGAGCTCAATGCTCGAAGGCACAATTAGAGGCTGTTGCATGATTTGCTCGACTGACGTTTTGGTACGGAGCTTGGGCGCAACGCCCACGGCTCGTTTAATGTGCACCATGCCAATTACTTCGTCGAGGCCACCCTCTTTCACTACTGGGAAGCGGGAAAAACCCGTTTTGTTCGCAAGCGCAATGACTTCGCTCACCGGATCGTCATACTGCACGGTTTTTACCCGAATCCGGGCCGTCATAACGTCCAGAGCCGTCAGATCACCGAATGCCAGCGAGCGTTCCACCATGAGGGCAGTCTCTTTAGGCAGCGTCCCTTTGGCGGCCGAGCGGCGTACCAATGACCCCAGTTCGTCAGCCGATCGAGCCGAGGCGAGCTCCTCTTGGGGTTCGAGCCCAAAACGGCGGATAAAAAAGTTTGCGCTGCCATTAAGTATCCGAATAGGCCCTGACATTACGCGGCTAAATCTACGGTGAATAGCCTGCACTGCCCGAGCGGTTCCGAGCGGCCGGGCAATCGCTAAGTTCTTAGGGATTAGCTCACCAAACACCATAGTAACCAGCGTAGCAATAGCCACACCGAACACCACGGCCACGTTCTTGGCCGAGGCATCACTGAGGTTAAGCGACCGTAAAGGCCCTTCTAAGGCCCGCGAAATTACCGGCTCGGCTAAGAAACCCAGGGCCAGATTGGTGATAGTAATCCCGACCTGAGCGCCGGATAGCTGGGTAGACAGCGAGCGCAGCGCATGGCTGACGCCCAGAGCCTGTTTATCGCCCTTGGCGGCTTGCTTGTCTACGCTGGCCCGGTTAACGGTTATAAAGGCAAATTCGGCCGCCACAAACACTCCACAGAGTGCCACTAACAATATACTGAGTAATAAAAGGAGCAATTCACTCATTCGATACCTTATACTCTAACGGTATCGAGAGAAATGTGCAATGTACATAAACTTGCTACGGCTGCTATACTCTTATACATAAGAGGTACCACATGGTTATTAATCCAAACGATGAAATAAAGCGATTTTTATCACTCAACGATAAGATGGCCGAAAAAGTAACAAATATGGCCGGCTCGGCCTGGTTTTTAACCGTTAACTTTATTTGGTTTGCGGTTTGGTTAGCCGTCAACACCGGCGTATTTGGCCAAGACATGGTATTTGATAAATTCCCTTTTGGCTTTTTGACGCTGGCCGTGTCGCTAGAAGCAATCTTTCTGTCGATCTTTGTGCTCGTAAGCCAAAACCGCCAATCCAAGGTATCGGATATACGCGCCGAGCTTGATTACCGAACCGATCTGCAGACCCAGTCAGATATTGATATTGTGCTGCACATTCTGGCACGCGTGGCCGAGGCGCAAAACGTGGACGTCAGCGACCTTACCAAGCAAATTACTACTAATCGTCGTCGAGTGACACGAGAACACCCCGTAGTAGAAGACTAGCCTTGCAAGTACGCAATAAAATTTCCAAGCAGCTACTAGTTCGGTTGGGGCTTCTCTTCTTAGTATTCTGGTTACCAGTAATTATTTTTGCCCAACTGGCAGATAGCGTCATAGACCATAGTGCCATCCCGGGCGATGTCGCCACCCTCGATGCCTTACGTCGCTTGGCGACTCCCTGGCTCACTGATGTGATGATTTTTATTTCTAACGTTGGCAATGCTGCCCTCATAATTTCTGTGACTATACTTGGCAGCGTCCTGCTCTTTTATCGGTACCATCATCGCCGCCAGGCCTTGGTACTGCTGTTTGGCGTTGGTGGCGCCGGGGCGGCGAATATCTTGCTCAAGGCGCTGTTTGGCCGGACTCGCCCCACCGAAGTGGCCCACTTGGTATCTGAGCAGTCATACTCCTTTCCCAGTGGACACGCCATGGGCAGCAGCGCCCTAGCCTTTAGTATTATCGTCATATTATGGCACAGTCGTTACCGCTGGCCAGCCGTATTACTCGGTGGGCTCTACACGCTAGCAATTGGCCTATCAAGGCTCTACTTAGGTGTCCACTATCCGTCCGATGTCATAGCAGGATGGTGTATTAGCCTGGCCTGGGTATTACTTGTTTCCTCTGTTATAAGTGGCTATCCGTTTCGTTCAGTTTATTGGCAAAAACTTACATTTACTAGAGCTCGCAACAACAGGTAACCTGTTAATCCATTAGTCAAAATGCTAATGTATAGGTAATGAAGACACGCATTCTGGGTTTTTTGTTGCTTGCAGCGCTTATTATTATGCCTGGACGGGCCCTGGCAGCCGGCTGCACGAGCAGTGCTCCCTACGGGACCGTCAGTGGGAGCCTCAACATCCCGCTAGCGGGCAATTACGTTCTGTGGTCACGGATATATATACCGGATACGAGTCATACTACCTACCAATTAGACGTCGACGGTGGCAGCTGTTTTCGGGTTGGCGGCAGCGCCCTCAAAGCCAACACCTGGACCTGGGTTAACTACCAAAACGGCCATACGGCCAGCACCATCACCTACAACTTTAGGACGACCGGCAGCCACAGTATTACTCTGATCGGCGTTCAACCCGGCGTTATTGTCGATAAGGTCATTGCCCTGGGCAGTTCAGAACGCTGTTCGTCAAACGGCAACGTACCAAAAGACAGCGGTGACAACTGTGCCAGCGCCGCGGCCGTTACCTCTCCCCGCGAAAAGACTCAAAGCTTTGTAAGTCAACACCATTCAGCGTTATTGTCATCCTTTGGCATTACCATATTACTGGCTGGCGCCGTAGCCCTGTATATTGTCCGTAAGATCCGCCGGCACCACCGTTACTTAATCGCCCACGACATGAAGGTGCCCAAGTTATGAGTGCCCACGATGATGCACAAATAGCGGTTTACGGGGCGGTAGACAGCCGGGCGCTGCTCACCAACCATCGCAGTCAGCTCACAAAAACATTCTGCGTGCTGTTTTTTGCTGTCGCCGGCATTATTATAACCAGCGCTATTAGCGCTGACAGCGTCCGACCCTACGCCGCCTTTGAGCCGGAAAGCGGCCGCAAAACTGGCCCTGTGATAGACATTATTGATCCTGCTGCCAGTGGCGACGCGGCCGTTAGATTTACCGCACCCGCCAACTAGCTTGGTAGCTTAAGCGTCAGTAGGAGGATTAATAATTAATTCAGCCTCTTGCTCTAGGGCCACTGCCATACCAGCGGCAACAATCTTAGACACATTGCTACCCAAAGTTTTGGGAAATTCACCGCCCTGCGTCATAGGGTAGGACATAATTGACGAGCCTTCGGGTACCCGCCCACCGCCAGTAATCCAAGCCTGGTTAGCCTCGAGTACATCGCTCCCATCTTCTAGGATTATAACCAGCTGATTGTTGTTATCGACTAATCTCATAACATGATAATATCAATCTTTTTGCTTATTTGTCAATAGCACCTAATCTACAAAGGTGGTTGGCACAACTACATATTCATCCTCGTACACACCCTCGAGTAGCACACTAAGTGAGGCATCGGCAGCCTCTTTTAGTATCCAGCGGAGACTAATTCCCTGCTGCAGTATTCGTTGCCGAGGAGTTGCTAGTACTCGGCTGAGCTCGTCCAGCTCTTTTAGGGCCGTCTCAGGTAGCGGCAACCCTACTCTACTGGATTCTTGCGCAAATGGATCCTCAACTGATAGCTGTGGCACAGCGGGCAAGGCGCCAGCTGAGCTCGTTAAGGCCTCCATAAAATCATACGTCTCGTACCCCTTGCGGCTGTGGTGTTCCACCAGCATTAACGTTGGCGACTGCTTACCTTCGGCCCGATTCTCTTGGGCAGTCCGCACGCACAATAGTACGCTCAAAATACTGTCTTCTAAAAATTGCTCAAGTGAGCAGCCCGTTGCATGAGCTAGCTCCTCAAGCGTAACACCACCTTCAAAATTGGTCTGGAATTGTATGGGTGCAGTCATTAGGTTAAATATTACCGCTGTGGTTGTCTAGACGCAACATAGCGGGCAGCCTCTAGATCCGCAGTAAGCAGTTCAGCTGTTTCTGGGACACCTAAGGTTAAGCTACCCACGGTGTAAGATCCCCAATGTGGCAGGAACTCTACTTCTGTCCCACCAAAATCGTAGGCCTGAGGCACATTAGTTGCATAGTCGTTGTCTATAAGTTTCGTTGGCGTACCGCCCTCAGCAATAAGTAAGCGCATCGTAGCTAGATTGCGTTGCAGCAGCTCCTGATCGCTTAACACTACGGGGCCCTTCCATACTATATCTTCAAAACTAAAGGGCCGTAGCATTTCGCCACTATCGTGATCGTGTTCTAAACTCATTATGAAATGAATAGTACAATACTAATATTATAGTGTCAACATTCCAGCCCAGGTAAAAATTCTTTGGCTACAGTACCTAGGCTGCTTCGAGCTGTGGCAAGACTATGCCGAGTAAAATGCCAACACTGCGCCACTCGTGCATCTCGCCGTTGCTAATGGCTTGCCTAATTTCGATGGGCAATAATGCTACCCGCTCGATTTCTTCACCATGTTCTAAATTTTGACCGGCGGGATTCTCTTGGTAGTCGCGCGTCATAAAGTACAGTAAATCCCATTCCACCGTGGCACCGGCGGGAGCGTTTGCGAGTAATACCAAATTACGGGCCGTTACTCCTACCTCTTCAGATCCTTCCTTAATAGCCGCAGTGGCAGCGACAGCAGTAATATCCTGGCCACTGGCCAGCAGCTCGTGGTACTCCTCCAGGCTGTCGCGCACTTTTCCGCCCGGTAGTCGTAAATCAGTGCCACCCGTTTCCTGGCGACGCTCACGAGTCATGATAACCTTCTTATCAGGCGTAACAATCACCAATCGCACACCTGGCGGCCGCCGGTAACGCTCAAATACCCGCCCATCCGGCTGAGTAGTATGGATCACTTCGCCGATTTTACCGCTAAAGACAACGTCTTCTCTTAAATTCTCGCTCATATACACATTATTACACGCTTAGCCTCTAATCAAACTACTTTGCCAAAGTAGTAATGAATCAGGCGTACCACTCCAACTGGATCAAGGCCATAGAAATATACATTATAAACTATATTTATTAGAAAGCTAAGGGCCCGCCAATAGAAACACCCATCGGCGAGGATGGGTGTTTCTATTGGCGGGCCCGACCGGACTTGAACCGGCGATCTCCTCCGTGACAGGGAGGCGTGATAACCGCTTCACTACGAGCCCACGGTTTCAACTATCTGAAATACAGGGGTAATGATACCAATTTTGGGCCGGAATTGCAAACCTGATTGCCGGTTAGACTTTTATATAGTGCTTGGCGGGCTGCTTGGCAGCCAGCGGCTTGATGGCACCGTTGATGTCTTGGATATTGAACTGGATGTGGGCGGCCGTGACAGTGCTGTCGGTAACGGTGATGGCCTTGACGATCTCAAGCGTAAAGCCGGTGTTGATAATGCCTGAGGTTTCGCCGGCCTTGAGGCGGGTGAGTTCGGCCATTACCTGGGGCACAATGGTGTGGTCGGTGCGCTTAATGGGCTGCGGGTACTGGCCGCCGCTCGCCTTGGTGGCTTGGTCTTCGGAGAACTGGGCGGCTAGGGAGGCAAAGTCTCCCCCACCCTTTATTTGTGCCAGGACGTTCTCGGCACGGGCGGTACTGGCCGAGTCGAGCTTGCTGGCAACTTTTTGCTGCAGGAGCTGCTGGCCGAGTTCACGCTCAAAGTCCGAAACACTCCAACCCCAGAACTCATTTAAGACGTCACGGAAAACTCTATCGTTGCTACCGAGGCGGTTTTGACTACGGACGAGTTCAACTTGGTCGCGAACTTCGCGGTTACTAACCGTAACCTTATTCTTTTTGGCGAGCTGCTTTACGTAGGCGTCTTGAATGACTGAGTCCATGGCTTGCTGTTTAAGTCGAGTAAGCTGGGTTTTACCATCCTTGGTGTCAAAGTTGGTGTTTTGCTGGGTTTCGTAATAGTGCATGTTACGGCGCAGTTCAAACAGGTAACTCTCGTAGCTGACCCATTTATCGCCGGTCTTGGCAACCGGTAATGGTACAACACGGGTAACATCATACATAAAGCCGGAGGTTGACTGGAATCTGTAGAGCGAAAGGCCAACGTATGCAAAAAAGAGTATCAAAACACTCGCAAAAAGAACGGCCGAGATACGGACCACGCGGTGTTTGGAGTGCTGCAATGGGTAAATATACTTACGGGCGCCGCGCAGGATCTCTTCGCGGTGCTCGGCCACGGTATCGTTAGTAATTTTTGGTACGTTAGCAAAGGCCTCGTTTACTCGCTCTTCGGCGGCCTTACGGCGTTTAAACGGGCGCTTTATCTGCTTAGCTGCTTTGATGGTAGGTTTCTTCATTGGTTTTGTTTGGCCGATTGTGAAGGGATAATGGCGTCAATGCCAGCAGTAATACCCTCGGCACGCATAATAGTCATAAACTTTTTTTGGATCTTATTTGGATGATGCACATCCTTAATTACCAAGTCTCCGACATATGTTTGCATCTTTATTGTACCAAATCCTAGTAATGTTTCCTGCAATCCGGCGATATCGTAGTTGATTGACTGGATTTGTTTAAGCCCAATGTCGGCAACTGACCGATGGAAAAGGCCCTTTTGGGCAATTTGGATAAAGCGCTGGTCGGTAATAATAAAGACACTAAAATTCCAAGCAATCCAGGATGGCAAAAAGACTAGTAACCCCAGAAGACAGCCGGCAGCTAGGCCGCCAAAAAAGTATACAAAACCGAGTTCTGGCTTAACGGCGGCCGGGATAATCCCGATCAGCGGACCGAACATGCCAAAAACGAGACCCTTGCGCATAACAATTGGGTGATGGCGGAAAACATAGAGCACTTCTTCGTCGTCAAACTGGTCCGGAAAATACTTAACATGCGTTTTACTTGGAGACTGCGCAACTACCTGGTCAGCGTCGTCTATGTCGTCGTTATCATCATCGGAATAATTCCGTATTTCCATAAGCGGTATTATACCAGGGTTGTAACAGTTTGGTGCCCCCACCGCGATTCGAACGCAGATCTACACCTTAGGACGGAGTTGTTCTATCCATTGAACTAAAGGGGCGTGCCAAACTACTCGCGTTCGTTACCCTCGTAAATGTGCATGTACTCAGACTTGTCGTAGCTAAACAACTCATCATCGTCAAAGAAGTTAGCAACTTCGGTTTCACCACTATCTTTGCTATCGGAGGCGTGAATGAGGTTACGGCCGGTACCGATTGCCAGGTCGCCACGGATAGTGCCAGAGGCGGCTTGGCGCGGATTTGTTGAGCCCACCAGAATGCGAATGGATTCCACGCACTGGTAGCCTTCCCAGGCCATCAGAACTACGGGTGAACTCTTCATAAACTCTTCGAGGCCGGCGTAAAATGGTTTTTCGGTGTGTTCGGCGTAGTGTATGCGAAGCATGGCCTCGTCTAGACTGGCCATCTTTAGACCGATAAGCTTGAGCCCTTTCCGTTCAAGGCGCAGGATAATTTCTCCGACGAGTCCGCGCTGTACGGCATCCGGTTTGGCAATAATGAGGGTTCGTTCCATAAAAAGTTCCTGTTTATAGTACTAGGATACCAGATTACAGCTGAATGTTTACATCGAGAGCACGGTAAACTTTAAGAATTGTCGTTAGCGACGGATTTGCCCGGCCCGACTCTAGCCGTGCAATCGCCTGCTGCGCCACCCCTGCCCTCGTCGCCAACGTGGCCTGCGTTAAACCTGCCTTTCGTCGGGCATTAAAAACGGTGAAAGCCATGGCATGCCGCTGCACTGAAAAATTACCGGTCTTGCGCAGCGCTTTTTCTTGCGCCGCTGCCTCCATATCGCGCAGTAACTGCGCATACAGCTCGCCTTGGTAGGCTTTTAGTTCTTCATTCCGCATTTGCCATTACTCATTTATGTGTATGTAACAGATGAGTTTATACCATTTATGAGTATTCACAAATGTTGTGTCAGAAAAGTTAAGGTTTGCAGGGTGCCAGTCAATCTAATCAGCACCGGCCGGCTAGGAGTCGGTGCTGGCCGCGAAGAGGACGACGGCGTACAATAAGGCTTATGTTATTCGCAAAAGCAAAAACGGATTTTTTAGAATATTTAGAGATTGAACAAAACCGTTCGCAGCGGACAATTGCCAATTATGATCACTACCTCACCCGGTTGCTGGATTTTGCCGGTGACATTGAAATCCATGAGATTGATGCCGAGCTGATTCGTAAGTGGCGCTTGTGGCTGAATCGGCTGGGGACTAATACCAGCGATGAGCTGGGTAAAACGACGCAGAATTATCATTTAATTGCGGTGCGCAGCTTTTTAAAGTTTTGCGCTAAGCGTGATATTACGGCTATGACGGCCGATAAGATTGAGCTGGCCCGTACGCAGCGCAAGCAGGTAACATTTTTAAACGAAGATGAACTGGCGCGGATTTTTGAGCGCCCGGACATTACCACGCTGGCAGGGCTGCGCGATCGGGCCATTTTGGAGCTGCTCTTTAGCTCGGGGCTGCGTGTGAGTGAGCTGGTGGGGCTTGATAAAGATCATATTAATCTCAAGCGCCGGGAGTTTATGGTACGCGGCAAGGGGCAAAAGGATCGGCCAATTTTTATTAGTGCCGAGGCGGCCAACTGGATTCAAAAGTACCTCGATATGCGAGACGATAATACCCGTCCCCTGTTTCTGCGCTACAGCGGCACCAAAAAAGTTGATCTTAGCGGTAATTATCACCGCTTAACTGCCCGCAGCGTGCAACGGTTGGTGGGACGTTACGCACTGATGGCGGGCATTACTAAACACGTTAGCCCGCACACCATGCGTCACTCGTTTGCCACAGATTTACTCATGAATGGCGCTGACCTCAGGAGCGTACAGGCCATGCTCGGCCACAGCAACATCGCCACCACACAGATATATACGCATGTAACCGACCCCCATCTTAAGAGTATCCACGAACGATTTCACGGCAAAGCCGCCCAGTAGTCCCCCGCTGACGGCCCTACCCCGGCTCTTATGGCTCGGTTAGCACACCTGTTCGGCCCGAGGTATCAAAGAAGTAGTGCAAGTTTTGGACTACAAGCGTTGGCTGTACGTTGTAGGCTGATGTTACCGTAATTTTAGACCCGTCGGAACGATCAATTTCGGCACTAACCTCACCCGTATTGAGTGGAACAAGTTTGGCAGAGACTCCTGCCGGTGCGTTATAGGTTGTTACCTGCCCCCCGACTGAGATCTTAACTGTGGCTGGATTTGTGAGAAAGGTGAGCGCTTCTACAGTGTCGCGTGGGGCGATTACGCAAGGGGGCTTACCACATTGGGTGGACGGCTTCATAATGAGCGTCTGTGGACCACTTGGTTTGGCCGCCCACGGCTGGATACGGTGTGAAAGGTAGACGACATCGCGCACAATTGCTGGTGCTCCAAGCTTGTACTTTGTTAAATAGTACGACGCTAAATCAGTCAGCGACCAACCGATATGCGACGAGGGTCCGATTTCTGAGTTTTCGTAGTAGTCATTCCAGGTGGGGATTTGCACCCAATCTGCATTGCCATCAATGGCAGCCTGCCAGGTGACGCGGAAGTTTTCGCTGTTGCCTGCTTCATTGAAAAGACCTGAATATGGACGCTCATCCTGCACCGATACTGGCTGCATCCAGATCTTGCCAGCTGCGTGTGCGCTGTTAGAAAGCCCTACTTGGCTGCCCTCCTGCCCTGGGTTACGGCTACCCCAAATAGAGTATCCGTAGCTAATGGCCGCATACTTGGCTGCATTTGAATAGTTCAATGAGCATGGTATGAAGGCAACTGGTACGCCATTAGCCCTCATTCTGTTTACGAATTCAGTCCAATAAGCGACCGTGTCGCCTGAGCCCTTACTGAGCGCTTCCGGATCAAACGGTGACACCACGAGCCGGCCGTCGGGCAAGAACTTTAAGCCATTCCGATTGGGGCCCTTGGCCACTGCCGATAAGGTATCTGCCAGAGAGTCTGCCGTATTGCCGAGCGTAGTACCATCAGGCATAAATATAATCTTAAAACCGTTATTGAGCTCACTGGCGGCCTGCACCAAGGCCTGTACACGCGGCCAAGTGTTGTTACTAACACTCAACACATCTGTAGTAAAGCCGTCTATGCCGGCACCGCTGGCTCGAGTAATTTCGGTCTTCATGTCGGTAAGCAACCAGTCGCCTGGCAGCGGTAATCGTGAAAGCGGTCGGTCACGGATATAACCACCGTAGGCAGCATGCTTGCCACTCTCACCGTTGACCGTCAAAAAGTTATTGGCATAGTAGTCGTGAGCCGGGTCTTTGTTATCAATAGATATTGGGAAGGAGGGTATATAGTGGGCAAAGACTTTTTTAGATGCAGCTTGCAATGTAGTTCTAGAAGGCAGGTCAAATGGTAGTGGGCCAATATCGCCTGATACCGGTACGGTAGGCGGCGGAACGGTGGGGGGGAGCGGGTAAGGATTTGTTGGTGTTTTAAGGGGCTGGCAGGTATCAAACGTGGACTCGGGACTCATAACGAGTTTTTTACAGATACCGCTCAAGCTCTCGAGCCCATACTGAGGATAGTAGGTATTTTTATCCGAGGGAAGGCGAACTTGAATACGCTTAAGGACACCACGGGCGTTGCCAGTCGAATCGACTGATGTTTGAGCACCGGATATGCGCATAATGTGACCTCCGGCATCGTAGGCCTCTACTTTTACCTTAGAGTTACTATACAGAGAGTTTAAGCGTAGTAAGTATGATACTGCATTAAGTCCGTTAATTGAGACTGAACAGAAATATGGCCCTTTGGTTGTAGAGCATTTACCATCGTATATCTTACCGGCTAGTGCCCC
This sequence comes from Candidatus Saccharimonadota bacterium, assembly GCA_028286245.1. Classification (GTDB taxonomy): domain Bacteria; phylum Patescibacteriota; class Saccharimonadia; order Saccharimonadales; family UBA4665; genus UBA4729. The sequence goes on from JAQBRY010000003.1 coordinate 51,609, forward strand.
CTTGCTGTCCCCGTACGTAGACTGGCCGTCTATCGTACCACTACCATTATCTGCTGGATAGAGGTACGAAGTGTAGGCCTCAGTGGTGAGCGTGTCGCGCGAAACGGTGGTGAGTGGCGCTAACTGTACACGCAGGATACCGGTGTTAGGATAACCAGTAACGGCGTTCTTCCAGTTAGCTGCCCCAGGGAAGCTGCCGGCAGCAAACTGTGCGTTTGTAGCAAACGTACTGCCCTCTTTTGTATCTGCCCAGCTCACTACCAATCGAGCAATTGGAGCTGGGGCACCGGTTACCGTACTAATACCGGTAATCTTTGCCACTTTACTATTACTATCCTCCGATCCAACGGGTTCATAGAGCAAGTCAGTTGGAGAGGGATCAATAAGGAGACAGCTGTAGGTTACCGGGTCGGTAGACGTTGTATCAACGGTGTTATTGGTTAAAAAGCTGACACCCGGATCTGGAGAAGCAGGCAGTGGGGCACAATCAGGCTTTGCTGAGTTAAAACCGGCATTAATGGCAGCAACGGCGTCGTTAATACCGGATTCAGCGGCATAGTAGGCAGTGTTTGCCAGCTGCTTGTCGAGCGCTGATTTTTGTTCTTGATTCATGAGCTGGGCAAAGCCGATAGTTAACAGGCTCAAGACTGTTACCAGCACAATGGCAATCACAATCGCAGCAAAGCCGCCCTCAGAATTCCTCAGCTTTTTACCCATAGGGTTGATGTGAGTAATCATAGTTTACAGCCTCCTCGTAACAGTAATACTTAATTGACTGGTAGCACAGTATTCTTGCCCAATACCGCTATTACAGTGCACGTATCCCGCACAGCTTGATTTACCACCCTGCCCGGGGTCACAGACCCCTACCGGTGTTGCCGCCGAAGTTTTAGCAATTGTTAATAAATCATCATCGCCATAAGCGAGCCAGGCATCTATGCCATAGGTATCACCCGTCGCGTCAATAGACTGTATGAGGAATCTGGTGAGCCGCATATTTTGTGGGATCAGTTCCTTACCGGTATTAGCAGTGGTGGCGCACAGGCTTGTTGATACCCCCGGGCAGGAACTGGGAGTGGCTGCAGTATTAATATTGAGTGGATAACAGTTACTCGAAGTAGACATTCTGTCTTGCCATAAAACGTGGTAGGCGCCCTGGGCATTTGGCGCTGAAGAGAGTTTAGAACCCAGCACGTACGTATACCGAGTAGTACCTATGCAGTAAGCGTAAACGATTTGATTATCACCTCCCGGGCGCGTCTCTACGGCGCTGTGTGCAGCACAGGTGACAATACCGGTAGCCGGCATAGCCGCGCACGATGAGGGATCGTCACCGCTAAACTGGAGCGTGTTACTAATTGTACCCACAATGTCCCTGGCAGTCGTTTGAACGGCCGCCGAATTAACGCCCTTAGAGTACATCTTGCCGATTTGCAGCATGATAACGCTAGCCATTACCAATAAGACGGATAGCACAGCCAACGAAATCATTAATTCGACTATGGTAAAGCCAGCCTGGCCGTTACGCGTAGTAGTAGATTGTATTATTTTCATGATTTGTACTGCCTAACGGTAATAGATTCTTGCTGAGGACCTCGGCTGCCCGGACCATCCCAGCGAACATAGACTTTAAAGCGATTTGTAAGCGCATCATAGGAAATACTAAGGCGATATAAACCCTGCCCGTTGCCCTCCAGATCAAGGCCTCGAGTACAAGCGACCGGATATTTGGTGGCATCGTCGGCTGCAGCCGTTGAGGGAGCAGTATAACCGCCGTTTAGGTGCACCGCCGTGTTTGCGCCAGTCATGCAAAAGCTGCCCTTGCCAGTGTCATACGCCAGGCTGGTGTTGTCCACATTGCGCAGGAGTTCTACCTGTGAACTAATAAATTGCAGGGCTTCGGAATGCTCCTGCGCTTGGCGAGCGGCCGACAATCCGCGGGTGGCAGTTGAGTACGCCAGAGCAAAAGAAGTGCTGAGGATGGCCAGCACAATTAAAACCTCAATAATGGTATCCCCGGCTTGAGCTCGAGAATGGCTTAGCATACCGGATCCCCTACTTTGAGTGTCACCGCTAATTGTTGTCCGTTGGCGCCGCCAATGGTTATCGATGCCGTATTGTTGTGGCCACCGTCAAAACAAATCTTAAAATTGACACTACCGTACACATCGGCCCCGACGATGTTTTGGATATTAGTGAGGGTTGTTGCGACTGGCTGGTTGAGGCTGGAGCCAGGGACACAAGTCATGACAATACTCTGGGCACCGGATTCCAGCTTATTGCCGTTATAGCTCCCAAAGCCGCCAAAAATACCAATCGCACCCGGATTAGCTGTCAGGCAAGCGGCCGGCAGCGCCGAGCCGGTTGAGCCCTTAGAATTATCAATTATTTTGGTGGCGACGCTGCCAAAGTGAACCTGATTGTACTCAGTAAGATCGGCTGCCAGCGGATCGGGCGGGCTGGCTATGGCACGCTGATAGGCAGTACCGGCTGTCCGCCCAAACTCGGTTGCTAATTTACTCTTTGTGTCGTCAGAAAATTGGCGGCCTGCCACCGTAAAGACATTGTATTTAGCACCATTAAACTGCACCACCTTGCCCATAAATATGCAGCCCTTGCTCTGCCCTTGCTTGGCACCGGCCACTGTAGTCACCTTGAGGGGACCGGCGGCGGTAGCTGTACAAAAAGTATCATTAGCTAGTGTAAAATTGCCATTAGAGACGTCGTCTATAGCACCACGAAGGTGCGTGACCATATCGTTCATGCTTTGCCTAAATTCGGCATTGGCTTGCTTGCCATTTACAAAGACTCCAGCCACTAGGAACATGCTGCCTGAAATAGCCATGAACAGCATGACTTCAACAATGGTATACCCCCGCGGCAATCGGCCACCTTTCATGGGCCTATTATAGCACAAGCACTATTAGTAACTAGCCCCGTTTCAAGATAAAATTAGCCCATTATTGGAGGATAAAAAATCGTTTGTACCAGTCTAAAATGTCTGCACCATACAGCTGGGCTATAACCGCTCCGGCTATTAAAAATGGCCCAAAAGGAATAGCTTTTGTAACCTTGATACTGCCTTTTAGGAGTAACGGCAGCGAATAAAGGGTTCCTAGCAGTGCGGCCGCAAATATAAATAAAAAGCTGAGCGCCGGAGTCCCCACCAGCAGGCCCAGCAACCAGCCCAGCTTAACGTCGCCGCCGCCGATCCACTTGCCGCCGGATACCTGGAATAGTATGTAAAAGATGCCGCCGCCGAGCATTACAGCCAATAGGGTCAGCACCAAGGCCTTTGTTGGCTCATCTGCAGCCAGAATATTACTACCAGCAAACACCCCGGCTAAGCAGCCTAGAGGGTACATAATCCGATTAGGCAGCAGCATCCAATGCAGGTCGTAGACGACTAGGGCCATCAATCCGGTTAGGATGGGTAACCATAGCACAAAGGCAGCTGTACGCAGCCCGTGCAGGTCGTAGGGCCACCAAAGATATGAGACGACAAACAGTGTCGCGGTAAGGAGCTCCACTACAGGGTACTGTACCGATATAGGGGTGCGGCAGTAGCGACACTTGCCCCTTAAGAATACCCAGCTGAGTACCGGAATGAGATCCCAAGCGCTGAGCTCATGCGAACAGTGTGGGCACATGGAGCGGCCCTTACTAATTGACAAGTCCTGCAAGCGCTGCTTACTAGTCTTTTTCTTGGCCTGCTCGGTCTCCTGCTCATGGAGCCGCCAGGCCAACGCGTTTACAAAGCTCCCCAGGCATAGCCCAAACACAACCATCATGGCAATAATCATTAGCAATATAGTAGCACAAATAAACAGAGGCTCCGGAGAGCCTCTGTTTAGGACAGCCGTATTAGACTAGTTGTCGAGACACTTAAGGACGTTGCCGCCTGAAGTTTCACTTGCGTAGTAGATTGAAGCGGCTCGTGATGAGTCCTTAAAGGTACCACCGGTAGCAGTGCTACAGGTCTTACCGAGGTAGACCGCAATTTTTCCAGGAACAGCAGCGCCAGTATCAGCAGTGGTAGGTGCAACTGTCACCGTAGACACTACTGTGCCACCCTGAACTTTAGTAGTCTGCGTAACTGGAGGGGTAGCAGAATTTTTAATAGTAACTGTCCCCGTACCAGCAACACTGGTAGCAACTGCACCATCATTGTTTGATGCAAATTCACCCAGCCCACCAGCGATGGCTGATGCGTCGTTCTTCATGGCTGTGTTACGGCTGTTACGCTGCAATGCAGGCACGGCCAATAAGACAATCAAAATAATCAATCCGGCGATGGCCAGTACGATCATAACTTCGATAATGGTAAATCCACTATCTTTCTTG
>JAQBRY010000004.1 GCA_028286245.1 Candidatus Saccharimonadota bacterium
TGGACAACATCTTCCGCTTTACCCAAGCCGGCGCCGAGGTGTCTGCACTACTTGGCCGACTGCCATCAGCTGTTGGTTACCAGCCAAACTTGGCGCAAGAAATGGGTCAGCTCCAGGAGCGCATTACTTCTACCAAGCAAGGTTCGATTACCTCCATCCAGGCTGTCTACGTGCCTGCCGATGACTTTACCGACCCAGCGCCAGCAACAACCTTTGCCCACCTTGACTCAACCATCGCCCTTAACCGTGCGCTGACCGAAATCGGTATCTACCCAGCTGTTGACCCATTGGACTCCAACTCAACCATCCTTGACCCGGAAATTGTTGGTGAAGAACACTACCGCGTGGCCCGTGAAGTACAACGTGTATTGCAACGCTACAAAGACCTGCAGGACATCATTGCCATCCTTGGTATGGAAGAACTGTCCGACGAAGACAAGCAAACCGTGGCCCGCGCTCGCCGTATTCAGCGTTTTCTATCCCAGCCCTTCTTTGTGGCCGAAAAGTTTACCGGCAACAGCGGACAGTACGTTAAACTGTCCGATACTGTGCAGGGCTTTAAAGAAATCCTCGAAGGTAAGCACGACGACAAACCAGAAAGCGCCTTCTACATGAAGGGTAACATTTCTGCTGTTGTAGCCGCTGCAGAAGGCAAGAAATAGGCGTGATTCGGTTTCAGCTCATTAGCCTTAGTGGTGTAAAGTTCGATAAGGACGTCTACGAAGTTATTGTGCCAACCGCTAGCGGCCAGATTGGCGTGTTAAGCCACCACATGGCGCTCATTAGCGTCGCCGTACCCGGCGCAATCGCCATTCGCCATGATTCGCGCGACCCGGACTCGCAGTTAGAATACTTTGCAATTAACGGTGGTGCCGTAGAAATCACTGACGGGCTGCTTAAAGTGCTTGTAGATGACGCCGACCACGCCGATGATATTAATGAAGCCGACGCCAAAGCCGCCGTTGAGCGTGCCCAAAAGATGAAGGCTGAAGCCAAAGACTCTGTAAGTTTGGAACACGCCCAATCGCTCGTGGACCGCCACACCGTCCGGCTGCAGGTTGCCAGCCTTAAACGCCGTAAGCGCTAAGGCTATGAGTATGAGTAACTTTGAGTCTGGTCCGTCCACCCCCGAGCCTGTGCCTATGTCTTTCAGTGATCACTCTAGGATAGAAGAGCTAAGGCGTGACGTTGAGGAAATACAGTCTCCTTTACTCATGGCTATGGACAAGGATGCCCCACCGATTGTAGTCAGATATCAGCGGTGGGATATCATATTGTCGCGAGAGTTTGATTCGGAAGAGGGCTACAACGATAGGCAGCTAAGGCACCGTAAGTAAAATCACAGCAAAGTAGTAAAAAATAAAGTCTCACGTTGGTATACTAACGGTATTACTGATAATTGCGGAGGCTATATGAGCACAGAAAATTATTACGAACCTACTCCGGATGCAGCTACACTTGAGCGGATGGCTTTGCAGACTCGGGCGTATAGCCTGTTGCGGCTTACGGTCGAAAATAGTTATGTCGCATCGCCTGGGGATGAGCCGCTTGTTGAGCTTACACGAGTGGTAACAGCCCCGCCCAATTATCGCTTTGATATTCGTTGCTCCGATCGTCATGGAAGAGCACTTCTCTTGCCCGCTCACCCATGGGATGCTTTACGAATGCAACCGGCTTCCGACCAGGTTATTGGCGTAGGCGCGCAGCTAGCTGCAAAACACCTCGTTGCCACTTTTAATGAGCGTGGTGCCCGAGTTTGGGCGGTTGATCCCGACCATGAAAGAGGCTTTTTGCTAGGCCAGAGGCCGAGCTATGTAATTACTAAACTGGCTGATTCAAACCTAGTAGGTAGACCTGCTGATCTGCCGGATCCGCGCTATGACCTAAGTATGCCTGACGGGCCGCCGCTGGCGGCTTAAGCCTCTGCCGTAACTTTAGCCGTGCAAAAAGCGCAACGCGTTGCCTTTTTGGGAATTTCGCTAAGGCATTCCGGGCATTTACGCGTCGTAGGTTCTGGCGTTGAGCGCTTACGATTAGCCCGTGTTACCAGCTTGTTAACCGGTTGTACGACAAAGAAGAATACGACGGTGGCAATAATCAAAAATGAAATTACGGCGTTTAAAAAGTCACCGTATAAAAACTCGCTGCCGTTAAGCGTAAACTTGAGTTTAGAAAAGTTTGGCTGACCGCCAATGGCCGAAACCAGCGGCGTAATCATGTCTTTGACAAGCGCTGTTACTATCGCGCCAAAAGCACCGCCCACGACGACAGCGACTGCCAAATCAACAGTGTTGCCGCGTAAAATAAACTTCTTAAAATCTTTATACATATTTAAAATCTCGGTTAGCGACGGGTTGCAATAGTTTTTACACCCAATGCCCACATAGTGCCAATGGCATCAATAAGGTCGGCAATTTCTAGCTCGCGCTTATCGAAGGGATAGTAGTCACGAATTTTATCATATGTATCGCCCGTGGCCCAAGCATCGTGGTCGTAAGTCTTCAAGCCGGCTTCGGAGGCCGCATTAGTCTTGATAGAGGTGTCTCGCCGCCTGTTTATAATGCCGTCTTCTGCGCCGTGAGGACCGACTACCACCATCGTGTTCGCGCCTTGATCGACTGTAGTTTTAGCTACCTCACGGCTGCTTGCTTTGAAGAAGCCGGCTCGTTCGGAAAGACTTTGGTGAGCAGAAAGAATACCTTCGGCAATTTGATCATCAAGTTCGCTAGTAAATAGCTCGGGAGACTGTAGTTTTGCTTCTGCTAATACTTCAGCTTTGCGTTCAGCAATAAGGCGACTAATCGGCTGACGTAATTTAATGTAGCCGCAGCCGATGTCACCCTGTCCGTTTACGTCAAAGATGCCGTTAACTTCGCTATTGTCGTCACTGTGTACACCAACCTTTTCGTGAGCGACATCAATAAGTACCGGAGTAATTGAACCAACTTCTTCACCAAAAGTGTCTTCGACTGAACCGGCATTATGGGCCTCGCGGATGATAGTTAAATTGTAAGCAATGTTTGGTGGCATACCGCCGAAGACATGGATGTAAAGATCAAGATCGCTTTCGCGGTCATCGCCACAAAATATCGGGTCACGGTCGAGCGAAACGTCACTATAAAATCGTTCGCGCGATTGTAGTAGTTCGTGTTTTTGTTGTTCTTCTGCCTGCATTGATTCGCCTCCAATAGCGGTTACGTCTTCGTAAGAATTAGCCATAAGTTCCCTATTTTATATTATGTTAGTGATAATCTTCACATAATTATACGCTTTTACGTCAAGTTGTTAATACCTCTGCTAAGATGAAGGTAAGAGTAGGTTATGTCAATAAATGAAACACACCATTCTATCCCCCCTAGTCCAGAGCTTGTAGACTCATTCGACAGGTCTGACATTACTGCACATCTTAAGAACTTAGGCAGTATGGATTCTACTGCATTAGTGCATATGCTCCTCCCACACCGGCTCCTCCCAAACCATGACCCTGCCGGGTATTTGATTTCCGTACATAATTCCCAAACTGACGATATTAGTGAGATACGCTCTAGCTATGATCTGGGTGTTACGTTTGGCCGTAGCTTAGCGCATAGTTTTCATCGCGATAAAGGCATACTGCCCGTGGTTAGTGACTTTGATGCATCTAACAAGAAGATGGTCGATACTTACTTGGCGCGGTCACGTAAAATTCCAGTTTCCGAACTAATACGTAATAGCGGACGTACACATGCCGACATTTATCGTGCAGCCGAAATATTTAAGTTGCGTTGCATTATGGTAGTGCCACATTTAATGATGGAGCCAAATGATGTAACGCGTGGTTGTCATGATTATTTTTCAATTATACGATTGCTCGAAACGGATAAACAAGAGCAACAAAAAGTGCTTCGTTTATCACTCGGACACATTAGCCTTTGGCAGAAGTTTAGCAGTGTTTCGGCACTGTTTAATCCGGCGCATAAAGTTAGCTAAGCTCTAACACTTTACAAAGCCGTACAATCGGGGTACGCTTGAGTCATTAATATAAGTGGAGGTTCCAAAATGTTTGGAAGACAGAAGATTGCAGCACTGGTTGCTGAATTTCTAGGTACTGGAGTTCTGACACTGGTTTTACTAAGTGTGCAGCGTTCTCAAATTGGTGTGCCATTTTTTGTGGCATCGGCAGCAGGTTTAGCAGTAGTACTAGTGACGTTTGCGTTTGCAGCCGTTTCTGGTGCACACTTTAATCCAGCACTTACTATTGGTATGTGGACTGCTCGTAAAATCGGTACGATTAAGGCAATCGGTTTTATTGCCTTTCAACTGCTTGGTGGCTACGCAGCGTACTTGCTCTACACTTACTTTGTAAACAACAAGCTTGACTCTATAGGTGGTCACTTTACAAGTCGCATTTTAGTTGCAGAAGCAGTCGGTGCCGTTATCCTCGGATTTGGTTACGCAGCCGCTGTTTACCAACGCTTTACTGTAGGTGCTCAGGCAGCCGTTTCAGGCTTGTCTTACTTGCTTGCAATCGTTGCGGCTTCATCAGCTTCAATCGGTCTTATTAACCCTGCTGTTGCCTTTGGTGCACAGGCCTGGGTATGGGGTACGTACGTACTCGGACCAATCCTCGGTGCCGTTATTGGTATCAACTTGTACGGCCTGCTTTTTGCTGACCGTGAAGTAGTACTGGCTGGTGATGCAATTTCAGTTGCTAGCAGTAGTGCAGCCGTACCGGCTACCACAACTAGCGACGCAGCCGTTGCGACCCGCAAGCCACGTGCTACAACTGCACGAGCTACCCGTGCTCGCACCACGACTAAGTCAGCTACGGCAACTAAGACGACTACCCGTCGTTCTACTGCCAAAAAGCCAGCTGCAAATCGCCGCAAGAAATAGAAAGTTACTTTTCTTAAGCGCTAAAACCGTCCGAGTAATCGGACGGTTTTTATGTTACTAGTGTGCAGTTTCAAGTAGCCAAGTCTCAAAGAGCTCTATGCCCTTTAAGTCGGGCGTGTAGCCATCAGTCAGCGGAAAATCAAGCAGCATAGTTTTACCCCATACCACTTCGATGATTGCACAGAGTTGTTCCATGATGGCATCATCAAATGTAGCGTGGAGTTCCTGAATAAGGCCGTCATTATCCGGCTCAACAAACTCTAAGTAGGCGTCGGTAACAGCATAGCCGCGGTAGGTCCGTGAGCGCTCTACGAGTAATTTATAAAAGTACAGCTGGTAGCGATAAAAATGCATTTTTGTTTCGCGGGTCCAACGATTATGGCTCTTACCGGTTTTGTAGTCGACTATCACTATGGTTTTGGCCTTTTCGTCAATAATGAGCTTATCTATTTTGCCAGTTAAGTGTGCCTTGCCCACAAACACACCTTCTTCGCGGAAGTTTGCTTCGCTGCGATTTGTGGTAGCAATAGTTGGCAGGCGCTGCGCCATGTAGGCGTCTAGGCAAATCAGGCCACGGTCATACAGCAGGGCGTGTGTTTGAGCGTCCAATCGTTTACGAGTAAGTCGCTTTTGGAAGGCGGCTTCGATTACATCCATACTGGGGAGTTGTGCCTGGCGTTTGTTGTAGTCGTGAATAAACTGCAGCGTTTCGTGGATGGCGTCGCCATAGCTGCTGCTCGGCGTGGCTGCAGACGGAAAACGCAGAATGGCCCGCATAAAGTAGTTACTGGGCCCCCCGCGGCTGACGTCTATAAAGTTATTGAGCGCACTGGCACTGAGTTGAAAGTTGGTAAGTCGCGGTTGTAAAAGTTGTTTTAGCTCGGGCTGGTTTGCGGCGTTTATATGGCGCTCGTGCCAGTAGGTAGTAACATCAGCGAGGGTCGGAATGGCCTGTGAGTCAATTTGCTGAACGATAGTGTGCCCGGCTGGCATGAGAGGCGACAGCAAGCTGCCGTCTTGGAGTGGCTGTTCGTCTAAGTATTTTAGGTGACTGACATTACGGCCAACCGCGTCGGCGCTGTGGCTGGTAATGTAGAGCTGATCGGCAGCGCGAGTGATGGCCACATAGAGCAGCCGCAGGCGCTCATCTTCGGTGGTGCCGGCATAGCGAATAAAGGTCATATTTTGCGGCAAACTTATGCGGGAACCGGAGTTGCGTGCCCGGCCACCCCAGACTTCGTCGGTAGCATGCAGTACGAACACCACCGGGTACTCCTGCCCCTTTGATTTAAAGACCGTTTGCAGCTTTACTGCCAGCGCCGATTCTTGGTAGGGGCTGGTGTTCAGAATTTGAATGCCGGCAGCCTGATTGGCAGCTACAAAGGTTATAAAGTCCTTTAGGTGGAGCAACTCGTTATGCGGCCGATAGTCGCGCAGACCGGCCCGTAAGGTCGTGAGGTTACTTAAGAGCTGCAGAAATGAGGCGGCGTTGGTGCTCTCGGCTGTCACTTCACCAAAGTAGTGCTCGTAAAACGGTGCCCGGATGAGGGGAAAGTCTGGTTCGTTGGTACTGAGCGGCTCAATGCCAACTAGGTAATCAATCATCAGCTCGAGGGGCGTGTAGTCGGCAATCTGGCTAAGCCGCAAAAAGAATAAGCCGATTTGGCGGGTTTGCTCAGAAGCCAGTAATAATTCCAACCAGCTGCTGTCATCGTCTCTGACTTGCCAGGTGAGCTGCCAAATAGTACTGGTGGGCACTTGCCAGCAATCCAGGCTAAGCACTTGCGGCCAGTATGTGTCGGCCATTGATTGATTGGTGGCACCCAAATGCAGTACCAGGTTACTCATGAGTACCAGCTGGCTAATAATAGGGTCGTCCAGGACATTTTCGCGCCGCTCGTAGCTAATTGGCACGCTGTTATGTTGCAGGAATGGTACCAGGGACTGGAGGTACTTATGTTTGGGTGCCAGCACGGCAATCGACTCCGGTGCTTGGCCGCCCGCAATCAGCTCGGCAATTTTATCGGCCACCCAGGCCTGTTCGGCTAGATCCGTCCTAAATTCTAGCCGCTCTATGACTGCTTGGCCGCTGGGGCGCGCCGAAACGATAACCTTACTAATAGCCTCAAATTGTTTGTGCAGGCGATTCTCTATTTGCCCGGAAATTCCCTCCGCCAAATGGAGTATGCCAGGCAGCGAGCGATAGTTTTGGGTGAGCGGTACCACTAACACGTCTCTGTAGTCGGTGTAAAAACGGTACATGTGCGAATAGTGCGCGCCTTGAAAGGCGTAAATTGCCTGGTCGTCGTCCCCAACGGCAAGGACATTCGGCCGGCCCTCGTGGATGGGGCTGTCGGTGAGGAGGCCAACCAGCCGAGACTGGGCCTCATTGGTATCTTGGTACTCATCGAGTAGTAAGTACAAAAAGCGCTCCTGCAAGCTGTAACGCAAGTCGGCGTTTGATTCGAGCCCGCGAATAGCCCGTAGTATCATATCGTCGTAGTCAAAGAGTTGTCGCTCGGCCAGGGCCGCCAGATACTGTTCGTATACAGCAGCCGCCGCCCGCAACTTGCGGTTTTGCTCAGTGCCGTCAACAATAAATTGCCCTTCGGTATTCTTGGCCAACCAGTCGTTTTTCCACTGGGTGAGGGCGCTGGTTTTACCACTGCTATCAACCTCTGCTAGCGCCTCGTGTAAACTCTCCTGCCACAGGGTTTGTAAAGAAGTAATACTAGCCGGTAATTTGCTTGAGTCAGTCTGCCCGGTTGCCGCTAATAGATTACGAAACAATCCAATACTGCCCTTAGAGATTCGCTGCATGTCGGCGAGTAATTTAGTGGTAATAGCAGAAGTATTTTCGACAAATGTTTGATTGGCAGTGGCAATCTGCAGCAGATCCTTGGGCTCCAGAAGCGCGCGCTTGCTGTCGCTAATAAGCGTTTTGACATCACGTAAAAAGATATCAGCTTTGAGAGGGTTGGTGTACGGCAGACCGGCCATAATCTCGCGGAAAATGGCGTCTATCGTTAAATCATCAGCCGGTTCAAGTTCGCTGTCGGCATTAAAATAATCCGGGTAACGCCGGAGTAGGTCGCTGCCAAAAGCATGATAGGTGCTGATGGTAATGTCATAGGCGTCCTTGCCGATAATAGACACCAGGCGGTCGCGCATATTTTGGGCGGCCGATTCGGTAAAGGTTAAACAGAGAATGTTGCTTGGCAGACTGTCAGTTTTGCTGAGGATATTAGCAATGCGGAGGGCCAGCAACTGGGTTTTCCCGGTTCCGGGGCCGGCAATGACTAGCACCGGGCCCTCGATAGTATCGACGGCTTGCTTTTGGGCAGGATTGAGCTGTTTGTAGGCGGACTGGAAGTTTGGCTGCATGCCTCTATTGTAGCCTGTTAAACGAGTGTCGCCAATTTAGAAGCGGGAGGCTTCGGCTATGGCGCAGACTTCGCAGTCGTCGCGGCGGTCAAAACCGGTCAGCCATTGTTCAGTGGCCTGGCGCCAAGGCTCCAGGTCCTTAAAGCCAACAAAATCAGCTGCTTCGCGCAGCACGTAGCCCAGCCAGCCGTAAATGCGGAGCTTGCCCCACATTACAGCGGCCCATTTAGGCCCGGCCGGAATGACGGTAATCGGTTTTTTAACCCAATAGGTCTTCATATCTTTACCGCTGGCTTTGCGCCGTAGGTTTTCGGCCACAAAACTGGCATCATGGAGGGCAATTTGGGCCAGCCCGCTGTAAGGCGTGTTGGCATTGTCGCCAATTACAAAGATATTGTCTTCGGCCTGTAGGTAGGTGTCGGTTGCAACTTTGCCGCGGCCCATAATTACAAAGTGATTATTAACAAAAAATGGATTATTGGTAACGCCGGCTGTCCAAATAACGGTATGGCTGCGGATGGGCTTGCCGCTCACGGTCAGTTCGTCCGAAGTAACACCCTGCACAATACTGTTGGTGTAGAGTTTAACGCCGAGCCGCTTGAGGCGCCGCCTAATCATGCGAGAAGTATCAATAGGTAGGCGCGGTAATAAGCGTGGAGAGGCCTCAATCAGGTCCACATGGACCGCCCGGTGCTTAATGCCGTGGTTGCGCATAATCCGACGCACGTAGCTGGGTAGTTCGCCGGCTAATTCAATGCCCGTTGGACCGGCGCCAATAATTACGTAGTTTAAGTCCGGTGATTTACCCTCTATGAGCTGCTGATGTAAATGCGTTTTGAGCCGAGCGACTTCTACTTGTGACTTAATACTGTACGAATATTCTGGCAGGCCGGGAATGCCAAAGTAGTTAGTAACCACGCCTAGCGCCAAAATAAGGGTTTCATAGGGCAGTACGCTGCCATCCGTGGTGGTAATAGTTTTGAGTTTACGATCAATAGTTTCGGCAGTGCCCTGCACTAGGGTTATTGATTTGCCTTCAAACAGCGCCCGCAAGGTAATGCTGGAGTTGGCACGCGAGCCACCTGTGGCGGTTCGGTAGAGGGTTGGATAGTAGCGAAAGTCAGTTTGATCGCTGAGTAGTGTTATATCAAAACGACTGTCATCCGCCAGTTCCAGCGCGGCCTTGACGCCGCCAAAGCCACCGCCTACCACCAAGAGTTTTTCTTTTTTCATCTAGCCATATTGTACCAAAGCATAAGAATCTTGCAACAGAGACTGTGAACTAGTTGCATGACGGGGGCGAAACGGTTAAGCTTAAGCGTATGGATTCATACAAACAAACACTTGTACAAGCTGGCTTTAAGGGCGAACTCGACGACACTCCTGCCAGCCGTGACTTTTATAGTCACGATGCCTCCCTATTCGAAATTAAGCCGCAATTAATTGTTTTCCCAAAGGACAGTAATGACGTGCAGATACTGGTGGCGCACACGGCCAAGCACAAAAAGGCGATTGCCGATTTGTCATTAACCGCTCGGAGCGCAGGCACCGATATGGCCGGTGGTGCTGTCAACGATTCGGTAATTGTGGACTTTAGTAAGCACCTGAATGTTATCGGTACCGTTACGCCCACTGAGGCCCACACGCAACCGGGTGTGTTTTACCGGGACTTTGAGATACAGACCCTCAAGCATAAAGCTCTGATGCCAAGCTACCCGGCGTCTCGAGATCTGGCGACAGTCGGTGGTATGGTGGCCAACAACTCCGGCGGCGAAAAATCGCTGGAGTACGGTAAAACCAAGGACTTTGTAAACAGCCTGCAGGTAGTGTTTGCCGACGGCAAAGAGTACACCGTCAAACCGCTTAATCGTAAAGAACTTGATGTAAAGCTCAAACAAAACGACTACGAGGGCGCAATTTATAAAAAGATCTATAAACTATGCGAAGACAACTATGCGGTCATTAAAGCCGCCAAGCCAAACGTGAGTAAAAACTCAATGGGCTATACACTCTGGGAGGTATGGGACCGCGAAACCGGCATTTTTGACCTCACCAGATTGATTGTGGGTTCCGAGGGTACCCTGGGTTTTGTAACAGATATTACCTATCGCCTGGTACCGGCCCGCCCCCATTCCGGTCTGCTAGTTCTTTTCCTTAGGGATATTGATGACCTCGGTGAACTCATCCCCAAAATCCTGGAGCACAAGCCTGCTACCTTTGAAAGCTTTGACGACCAGACCCTATTCTTGTCTATTCGTTTTATGCCAAGCTTCCTTAAGTTATTGGGTGTCACTAAATTTATACACTTGCTGATCACACTCATCCCGGACGGCATGCAGCTACTGCGCGGCATTCCAAAACTTATTCTAATGGTTGAGTTTAACGGCGATACCGAAAACGAAGTCCGTGAAAAAATTAAAGCTCTGCACCGCGAGCTCTCTAAGCACAAAGCCCGCTACGAAATTAACGGCTTCGAAGAAGATGCTACCGAAGCCAAGAGCGAGAAGTTTTGGATTATGCGTCGGCGTAGCTTTCAGTTACTACGCAGCAAAGTTAAGGACAAGCACACGGCGCCATTTATTGACGACCTAATTGTTAACCCGGAGCATATGCCTAAGTTCTTGCCTGAGCTGCGCGTTATCATCAAAAAATACAAACTGTTTGCCACCATTGCCGGACACATGGGCGACGGTAATTTTCACATTATCCCCCTTATGAAACTGGAAGATCCTAAGGAGCGGGCCAAACTATTGCCCGCCATGAAAGAAGTTGATGAACTAGTTTTAAAGTATCATGGCTCCCTTTCCGGTGAGCACAATGATGGCCTGGTGCGCGGTCCTTGGTTGCAGCAGCAGTTCGGTAAGGAAGTGCTGAACCTGTTTAAGGCTGTTAAGACCAGCTTTGACCCGGAAAACATCTTTAATCCCCACAAAAAATCCGATGCCGACTGGGATTATAGTTACCAGCATATTCGTGAACACTTCTAGAGATTAATTGTTTCTTAAATATGACGATATAGTTTTTGCGTCTGGCGCCAGTGGCGCTACACTAGCCGCATGCACAAAGTACCAAAGCCATCAGGCGTAGCCGTTGTTGATGATATTCTGACAGATGTAAGCACTGTGAGGAATAACAGCTCATTTAGTCCGCACAAGCTTAGTTGTCAGGTGGATCGCCTGGAAACAATAGTTACTGAGGGCTTTGGTATGGTGCAAAAAAATTTGCTGCGGTATAACGTACGTTTGCAGGACTTTGACGAGCGCCTGCTTGGCCTGGAGATTAAGGTAGACGCTGTGTACACTGATATTTGCGACTTGTACGAAATGCTGGATAATTTGCGGGCTGATCATAGTGATCAGCTAGAACTACAGTCGGCCATGAACGCTAGCATTGCTACAGGGCTCCATAGCTCGCATGAGTAGCTTACTTGTCGAGAGCTAAGCGCACGGTTGCCGTCGTGCCCTTACCGGCCTGGCTGGTAATAAGGATGGTTGCGTTGTGTGCATCGGCAATATTTTTTGCAATGCTTAGACCCAGGCCAAAGCCTTCGGCGTCTGACTTAGTGCGGGAGCTATCAGCTCGGTAGAATCGTTCAAAAATATGGTCCAGCGCCGGCCGTTCTATGCCGATGCCTTCGTCTTTGATGACTACTTCGATGTGATGGGTGGTCAGTTTACTGCTTACGGTCACTTTTGAGGCCTTTGGGCTATACTTGATAGCATTATCGAGGAGGATAACAAAGAGTTGCTCCAGGCTGGGTTGGTCGCCCCGTACTACTGCGCCGTGGGTTACTGAGTCGGTGAGACTAATGGTATGTTGTTGTGCGGTCTTACTCACGCGGCTAATGGCGCCGTTCACCAGCTCGCTGGTGTCAAGCGGTCTAAAGCTTGCCTCTAACTGCGCGGCGTCGAGCTTGGTAAGCCGTAATAAGTTATTAATGAGCAGCTCCATCTTGCCTACCTCTTCGAGGGTGCTTTTAATGGTACTTCGTAATTCGCTACTATCAGCTTTACTATCAAGCAAGGCAACTTCACTCTCCATACGGACCGCGGTTAAGGGCGTTCGGAGCTCGTGCGATACGTCGGAGGTAAAACGCGATTGCTGCATGTGTGCTTCCTCAATTGGCATGAGTGTGCGCTTGGCCAGTAGATAGCTAAGAATGCCAGCACCAATAAAGACCACCACATTAATACTCACCAGTCGCCAGAATATTCGAGCCGCCGCCCGATCGGCATCGGCATCCGGCGACATGAGTCCAGGACTGTTTTGGAATACTGGATACTCGGAAGTAATGCGCGCTGATTCCAGGCGTAGCCCGCGACGGACCTCGCCAGTTGTAACATGAAAGAGCGCCGAGCTGAACACTAAGCTGATAATCATGACGATCATCAGGTAGTAAATGGTGAGCTTAAAGGTCGCTGAACGGAACATGGCATTCATTGCTTACTCCACGCTTAGCTTATACCCAAAACCGCGGAGCGTGTGGATGAGGGGCTTAGCATCCGGGAAGGGCCGGTCAATTTTATTACGCAGGTAGCCAATGTACACCTCGATGGTATTGGGCAGAATATCGGCACTTTCGTCCCAGACGTGGCTGACGATCATATCTTTAGTAATTACTTGGCCAGTGTGATGCATCAGGTATTCAAGCAGTGCAAACTCTTTATGAGAAAGCTTTATGGGCGTGTCACCGCGGCGAACCTCATAAGTGTTTGTATTTAATGCCACATCGTCGAGCTGTAGTGTAGTGCCCACTTGGTTGGTTGGCCGGCGTAGCAAAGCCCGCACCCGTGCTGTTAGCTCATCAAATGAGAACGGTTTTACTAAGTAGTCGTCGGCTCCGCTGTTTAGGCCCTCTACCCTGTCCCCTATGGTCCCGCGGGCGGTAAGCATAATAATGGGAGTGGCCACACCATCGGCACGGAGCTTTTGGCATAACTGCACCCCATCCAGCGCACCGGGTAACATGCGGTCCAGGACGATAGCGTCATAATCCGGGTCTGCCCCATAGCTTGCGCCGGTGTCAGAGTCGTGCACAACATCAACTGCAAAACCCTTTAGCTCTAGGCCGCGTTTAACTGCCTGGGCGATCTTGGGCTCATCTTCGATAACCAATATTCTCATAAGCTTAGTATAGCTGCTCTCTATTGAGAATTAGCTGTAGGCGGCGTATCGGTTTTACGGAGTGAACGCAGTGACTTACCACTGCGTGAAAAGAAAATGATAACAATAAGGCCAAGCAGCATGGCAACATAGACGCCGCGGTCAATGAGGCTGGAGGCTACAACGGTGGCATTATCAATGCCGTGCAGGCGGTGCGCCAGGAACACAAAAGACTCCCGGAAGCCAATTGCACCGGGTGTTATAGATACAAAGAGGGCAAAATTGGCTGCGCCGGTATAAATAATGGCTTGGCCAACTCCCACCGTCGGATCAATTGAGTGGAGCTCCACGTAAAAAATAACGGCCATAACGGTCACTTGCGCCAGTACCGCTAGGCTCATGTAGGATATGGCGGTTAAATCCAGCGCCTGGAAGCGTTGCGCCTGCTTAAAGGGCAGTTTAGGCAGGTAGTAGAGGGCGCCCAATGCCAACGCCCCCAGCGGCAAGGCCCACCAGCCAATAAAGCCGGATATCAAAAACAAGCCGCTAAAGATGGCGTATAGCGCGTAATTAAGGAGGCTGGCTAGGGCAAAATGCTTTAAATTAATATCGTGCTTCTTTTTAAGATAAAGAGCACGAAAAGCCGGACCGCTTTGCAGCGGGCCAAAAAAATTAATAATGGAGGAGTAGGCCGTAAGGAGGAGCATCTCGCCATTGCCGATGGTGGTACGGCACATCATGATGGTAGCCTTAAAAACAAATCCCAGCGTGGCTATAAACACCAGGTAGAGTCCCAGTACAGTCGCTAGGGTGCTAAGAGGTGTTTTTTTAAGCTCCTGCCAGATTGCGGGATGGGTTTTAAAGAAATAAAGTGAAACACCAACGCTAGCTACAAGGATGGCGATGGCACCGAATTGCCGTATGGCGCGTGAATTCATATCGATATAATAGCCTGCCAGCTAAATTTAAGCTACGGTAACGTATACTGGTCGTATACTTTATCTATGCAAGTCAACAAAAAACACCTCACCAGCCCATCTGTTATAACCCTATTGGGGTCTAAGCGCTTTTTCTGGGGCATTATGGTACTAATGGTCGTGCAGGCGGTATGGATTGCTCTGACTGCCCGCTACCCTATGGCTTTTGATGAGGACTTTCATCTAGGAATAATTAGGCTGTATGCGCACCATATAAGCCCGTTCTGGGCTAACCATCCTAGTGGCGCTGACGCCTTTGGGGCTGTGGCGCGCGACCCATCATACCTGTTCCATTACCTTATGAGCTTTCCCTACCGTCTGATAGCAGCTTGTACTGATAATCAAACGGTCCAGGTGCTTTTTTTACGGGCAATTAACATTGGTCTGCTTACTGCAAGTTTGCCACTGTACCGCAAATTGCTGCTCAAAACAGGTGCCTCAAGGGCGATGGTGCAGACGTGCTTACTACTCTTTGTACTAGTGCCAATAGTGCCCATGCTGGCTGCCCAGATAAACTATGATAATCTTCTGCTCCCGCTGACGGCCCTATTCCTGCTGTGCGCCTTGAAAGTCCGCCAAGCCCTGCAGGCTAATGTCGTCAGCCTCACTAGCCTACTGCAATGCTTGTCGTTGGGCATGTTTGCCGGCCTGGTAAAGTACGCCTTTTTACCAATTTTTGTGGCAGTGGTTATTTACTTGGCAGTGAGTCTGCTACGCACGTTTGGCTTTAAGGCGTCAATTGTCCGCCTTCGCGATGATTTTCTAAAGGCACGGGCAAGCAAACGTCTCTGGCTCCTTCTGGCAGGTTTCTTGGTCTTGCTACTACTTTCGTTTGAACGCTACGGGGTAAATATTATTCGGTACCACACGCCTGTTCCTGATTGTGGGCAGGTACTGACCGTACAGCAGTGCAGCGCCTACGGGCCCTGGATACGGGATTATAATTTAGCCGCTCAAAATACCGCTTCGCCCAATCCGGCTAACTATCTCAAGGAGTGGCTCTACGGCATGTGGTTCCGTAGTTTCTTTGCCGTCGATGGTCCAAGCACCCAGTTCCAAACGCGTGGCCCGCTCTTTGTGCCAGCAGTTTCTGCCATAATCTTTGTACTTATTGCGGCCGTGGCGGCAGTTAGAGCACGCCGGTGGTTATGGCAAGAGAGCGGCCCGGCGGTGCGCTTATTTGTACTGGTTACAGCGTGCTATATTGGGGTGCTGTTTCTGCAGCAATATAAACTTTATAGCGACACCGGGCAGCCAGTGGCTATAAACGGACGTTACCTTTTGCCGCTCCTGCCGCTAGTAGTATTAGTCTGTGCCCTAGCTGTGCAGCAGGCCGTTAGTTCCCGGAGGCTCAAAGTAGGCCTGGCAATTGCGACCATAGCCTGCTTTGCTTACGGTGGTGGGGCGCTCACCTATATTTTACGTAGCAATGATACTTGGTACTGGGATAACGGTGCCGTACGTACGGCTAACCATGCAGTCCAACGCGTTATTGGACCAGTGGTCCCCGGTAACTATACGCCGACTGCTTTCTTGCGCTAAGGAGTATTACTTAGAAAAACGAATACGCTTGGTCTGTTCCAAGTTGTCTTCTATGAGGATACGGTTAATACGAATAAGATCAGCAATAATGTTGAGTACTAGACACAAGAACGCCGCGGTCATAAAAAGTGATCCCACAATAAGCGATTGAATGTGGCCGCGTGTAGTACCGTCTTCGATACTTACAATAATGTAGCGCGCAAAAGGAACGAGTGCCAACAAAAATGACAGTAGTCCGAGCGAGCCAAAAACAATGTAAGGCTTATACATTACGTAGGCCCGGATAATGGTCATGGCCGACTTACGCACGTGCTCCCAGTTCGACTTAAAGAGACGCGATTCACGGAGCTTGGGGTTTGTAGTTACCGGTACGCTACTAATTGCCAGCCCCTTGTTGCCTGCCTGGATAATTGTTTCCATGGTGTAACTAAACCGCGTGATGGTATTAATTTGGATGAGTGACTCTTTGGAGTAAGCGCGGAAGCCGCTAGGGGCGTCGGGTACGTCAGTACCGGCGGCAATGTTTACAACGCTGCTGCCAAAACGCTGCAGGAGCTTTTTAAAGGGTGAAAAGTGTTCGATGGTGCGGGTTTGACGATCGGCTACAACTATGTCTGCGCTGCCGTTTACAATAGGCTGAACCAGATCGCCAATGCGTTCCTGCGGATACTGATTATCACCGTCGGTATTAACCACAATGTCTGCACCCAGTTCAAGAGCTTTGAGTACGCCATCATGAAAAGACCGTCCCAGCCCCTGCTTTTGGGGGTGGTGCACAAAGTGCTTAACGCCCAGCGACTTAGCGACGCCCACGGTGTCGTCACTGGAGCCGTCATTAATAATCAGGACAATGATTTCATCGATACCTTTAATATGTTTAGGAATGGTCGCGAGCACCAGCGGGAGTGTTTCGGCTTCGTTCAGGCAAGGGATCTGGACAACTAACTTCATATATGTCCTTTATTATAACTGATGAGCGTCAAATTCGGAATCCACACTGATTTAGTTCTAGGTGTGGCCTGCCCAACTATCAATGGTATAATAGGGTCAACCAAATGACACAGAAACCCCGTAGCCAGAAAAACCCTGCAAGCACTCCCGGTCTTCGGCCTGGTCAGGATATTTTTAAGGCCAAAAACAGCAAAGCTGCCTTTCCTACTGTTGGCATGTCGCTGCCCACCTATCCCGTAAAGGGCTCAAACGGCCGTGGCCGCAACCGTAGTGCCGTTGGCGCGGGTGGCACACTGGTGGGCGGTCAAAAAGTAGGCGAAAAAAAACCACGGAGCATTAAAAAGATCATCAAACGCGTAGCGCTTGTGCTGGTGCTGCTCGTAGTTCTGATGGGTGCTTGGGTTGGTGGCAAATTTCTCTACAATGCTTACAAATTATCAAACGGAAACATATTTAGCGTTTTACAGAATGTAAAGTTAAAGGGCGAAGAAAACGGTCGAGTAACTATACTATTAGCTGGCAACTCTGCCGATGACGTCGGGCATGACGGGGCTGAATTAACGGACTCTATAATGCTGCTCAGTATTGATACTAAAAATAATCAAGCCTATATGCTCAGCATCCCCCGTGACCTCTACGTCAACATCGATGGCGATTATGGCAAAATAAACAGTGCCTATGTGGCGGGTAAGGCCAACGACTTTACCGCCAACGGGCTGCCTGATGGTGGCATGGGGCAGCTCGAGCAAATTGTCGAAGATAACTTTGGCGTTGATATTAATTACTATGCGTTAGTAAACTACAATGCCTTTAAAGAGGCGGTAGATGCCGTTGGCGGTATTGATATTACTGTTGCCAGCAGTGATCCCCGTGGTTTGTATGATCCGAACATCGACTACACTACCAATAAGCCCCTGGTAAAACTTACCAATGGCCGGCACACGCTCCATGGCCAGGCGGCGCTTGACCTGGCTCGTGCTCGTGGTGATGCTTATAACTCTTACGGTTTTGCCCAGTCCGACTTTGACCGGGCCAGCAACCAACGACAAATGCTACTGGCGCTTAAGACCAAGGCCGTATCGGCAAATGTCCTGGCCAACCCTGCTAAGCTCAGTAGCCTAGCGGACGCTATTGGTGGCAATGTCAGTACTGACATGAATCTTGGTGAGGTGCGACGGCTCTTTGACCTCACTAAGTCACTGGGCGGCGAAAAGATTGCCTCCATAAGCCTCAATAATGTTTTGGGCGTAAATTTGCTGGCAAACTATCGGGCGCCTAACGGCTCATCGGCCTTAATTCCGGCGGCCGGCGTTGATGACTACAGCGACATCCAGGCTGCCCTTAAGCGGGCTACTTCGAGTGATCCGGTGGTCCGGGAGCAAGCAACGGTGGTAGTACTAAACGGCACTGATACTATGGGGGTAGCCGGGCAACTGCGCACCAGCCTGACCGCCAAAAATATTAATGTTACGGCTGTTGGTGACGCGCTCGCCACGCAAACTAAGACGACCATTATTGATGTGAGCAAGGGCAAGAAAAACGGTACCAAGGCAGTTCTTACTAAGTTGTATGGTAATAATGTGACCACTACAAATCCGTATAGCGATGCTTACGACGCCGACTTTATTATTATTGCCGGTAGCGACCAAATAAAAAAGCCAACGGCCGGTAATTAGTACTTACACTCTGGGCCTCGGCGGTGTACACTGGTAGATATGCCTGACACCATGGAGCAAAGAATTGCCGATTTTCTAAAGAAGTACCCAACTAAGAGCTTCAAAAAAGGCGAAATTATAATATTTCAGGGCGAGGCACCCCGCTCCGCCTATGTTGTTAAAGCTGGCATTGTCAAAGCTTATAACTTGAGTGTTAATGGTGATGAGAAACCTGTTGAATTCTACAGCGAAAACGCGCCCTTTCCTGGCAGCTGGATATATGGCAAAGTACCCAGTGCTATTTACTACTACGAGGCATTTACAAACGATGTTGTCCTGAGCGTTATTCCCCGCGAGGAGTATACCGACTTTATCCGTTCAGACAAGGCATTGTTATCTGACGAACTGGAGCGTTATGTTACCAGCCAGCTCGGCAATTCCATGCGTTTAAACGCGCTGCAGCACTCCAGGGCGAGCGACAAGCTCATCTACACTCTGCACTACCTAGCCCTGAGCCACGGAAAGAATGTTGGCCAGCAGCTCGTAGAAATTACGCTGGACCTGACACACCAGGACTTTGCTAACCTTACGGGCCTTACCCGCGAAACCGCTGCCACCGAACTCAATAAGCTCAAACACCAAGGTGTTATTTCCTACAGCAAGAGTATGCCCTATCGCCTGGACGTTGGTAAGCTCATCAACCTGCTCAACGACCAATACATCGCAGATATCCAAGTTAAGCTCTAGCACATCAGCTTGGGCGCTGTGGGTGTAAAACACATTACGACGCAGATGCTTTATCTTCGCTTCGCTTGATACGCCCGTGCTGCGCGTCTAGATGTGTTTTACACCCACAGCGCCGAAAGAGCTTTCCTGAGTACTGTAGCTAACTTTTTGCTATAGTAAGAGCATGCAACACGTGCTCGTTATCGCCGGCCTAATCATAGGCATTATCTCTCCTATTACCTATATTGTTAGTATTACACGTGGTACTTCGAAACCACATCGAACGACACGGTTTGTGTTTCTGTTTGTAGTCTTACTAAATCTTTTCGGTACTATTGCCGATCATGGCAATTTTGGCTCTATTGCCATCGACACCCTATTTGTCATACAGTCAGTGGTAATCTTTGCCATGAGCCTGAAACGTGGCATGGGCGGTATGAGCCCTTTTGATATCATCTGTTTGATCTTGGCAGTTATCGGACTGGTAGCGTGGCAAGTTTCCGGTAATGCAAGCTATGGCATTGCGCTGTCCATTGGTGCTGGAATCATCGCATATATCCCGGCGTACATCAAAACTTGGAAGCGCCCCGAAACCGAGTCACCGTGGCTCTATATTACTGGCGGCCTTGCTTCGGTAATGACACTATTTGGTTATTCTATTAGTGCCACCTCGAGCTTCCAGATTTACAATGCAGCAATTTGTGTGGGCATGCTGGTCTGTATCTACAAGACTAAGGTGTACCCTTTCAGTAAGTCAGCATAACATCTACCCTTAACGTGCGTTGAGGGTGTCACCCTTGCCATCGCCAATGTAACGTCGGGCATAGACACTGAAATCCCATAATGAACTCAAAGAAAGCTTAGGCGCTTTGTGCCTTAGGGTATTGTGGCGCGCAGCACGGGCGTGCCGAGCATAGCGAAGGCTAAGCATCTGCGCCATAATACCCTAAGGTCAAAGGGCCACAACTGCTTAGGCTTTGACGGGGGAATCGGCTTCGAGGGCTTCGTTTATAACCTTGGCAAGGTTGTGCGGAGCGGTCCAGGACTTGATAATACAGCGGTGGGCACCGAGCTTGTAGGCTTCGGCTACTTCCGGAGAGTTTTCCATGTTGGTAAAAATTAGGACTTTGACAGCTGGATGCGCCTTAAGATCAAAGTGCTGCAAAAATTCCAGGCCACCCATAATTGGCATGAGAAGGTCCAGAAGGATAAGGTTAGGTTCAAAGTCTTTGAGCTTGTCGAGAGCCTCTTGGCCGTCAAAAGCGGACTCAACAGTATATCCTTGATTCTCGAGGATGATACAGTATGCATTATTTAGATCTTTGTCGTCCTCAACTACTAAAATGTTCGCCACATTTGCTCCTTAGCGATTACTACTTATAGTTATACCACGTGCCTTATCTTAAACGTATAAGAAATTTTACATCTTTACGGCTTTTTTTGGCGGTGCTTTAGTTAATGGCTTGGTCTTACGCTCTTTTGGCAGTGTAAAATAAAAACTGGTGCCCTTTCCTTCTGTGCTTTCGAACCAGATTTTACCGTTTAGCCGCTCTAGCAAGCCTTTTACCAAGTAAAGACCCAGCCCGGTGCCTGTTGTTTCTCGTTTAACGGTATTCTGTGCCCGAAAGAACTTACTAAAGACCTGATCGTGCGAATGCTCCGGGATACCCCAGCCATTATCGTGCACGCTAAAGAGTACGTCCCTGGCGCGCCCCTGCACCTCTACCCGTATTGCACCGCCCTCCGAAGTGTATTTAATGGCGTTGGTAATAAGATTGGTAATAATTTCCTTTAGGATAAGGCTGTCGGTTTTAATGGTGCTGCTTATACGGCCTCTGTGCTTAAGCGAAACGGTAATTTCCTTTTCGTTGGCCGCTAAAGCTAACTCTTTTATGACTTCCTCACAAACACGTTCGCCCTTGAGTACCTTGGGCACTATGTTGATTGTCCCGCTTTCGATGCGGGTAATGTTTAGCAGTGTACTAATGAGTTCATTCATACGGTTAGACGCCGTAATAATGGTGCGTAGAGACTTCTTTTGGGCCGGTGTGACCTCACCCATGTAGCCGTCGACCAGCATGTGCGAGTATGTTTTGATTGCCGACAGGGGTGTGCGCAGCTGGTGCGATGCTAACGATATAAATTCGCTCTTCATACGGTCCACCTCTTCTTCGAAGGTGATATCGCGGAACACCTCGATGGCGCCAATGGGCCGGTTTTCGAGCAGGATTGGCGAAACGGTGATAATTACCGGTAGTGTATCGCCGTTTTTTCGGCGATAAAACATTTTTTCTGTAACGGATTTACCTGTCAGGAATGCTTTTGTAATGGGGCGGTCAATAAGATTTACCGGCACATTTCGATCAGTTAAAGCCAGGATTTTCTTAGGAAACCATTCTCCAAGGAGTTCCTTTTCTGAATAGCCGAGGGTCGCCAGAGCTATTGGATTTATGCGGGTAATTTTGCCGAATTCATCAGTTGCAATGGCGCCTTCGCCAATACTGCTAAATAGTGCTTCGGCTTGCGCGCGCTGCTCTTGGGCATGTTGAATAGTAAGGGACTTTTTTTGATCTGCCATAGTCTTTACTCGGTAACCTTAGGATTACGTGTTAGGCGACGTAACTGCGTCATATACTCCTCTATGATTTCACTGTCATCGGTAATAAGGGATACGGCTACTCTGATCCAGTCGATTAGCATTAACAGGTCCTCGTTAGAGATGTCTTCTGGTTTTTTATCAAGGTGGTTTTGTACCTGCCGTGCAATAAAGCGATCGGCAGCCGGCCCCAGATATACGTGCGTTACACGAACGACGCGGGCATAAAGAAGGTTGTCTGGGTCAGACATAATTAAACTTCTTCGATCCGTTTAAGTTTTTTAGCGCCAAAGGCAATAGCCATAAAGCCCCCAACCATGACGGCCCGAACAATATACGAAATAACCAGTGATGCATTGAGTGAAAGATAGCCGCGTCGGGGCAAAATGGCGCTTACATACTGCAGGGCTATAAAGCTTACAATAACCACCACAATGCCATACCCTATTAGCTTTAAGGCCTGCTTGTAAATATGACCATCAACATGCCTGGAATAGAGGATCAGCTCGTAGCCGGCCAGTAGCCCGATGAACCAAGAATATAAAAACGGAATGGTAATGGTCAGCAGCATCAACCAGAGCGGCAAGAAGTAGGGGTTATTTGTTGAGCCAATACTTTGCAGATCAAAGTGACGGAATGTTAAAAAGCAGTACAGCACGCCTAGCAGAACAAATACCATAATAATGACTTTTGACTGTGACAGCGAAGCTTTAATATTACTAATAGTGGTCAGTCCTCTTGAGCCAATACTCACGATAGTAAAGCCGATGAGAGGAACCAGCAGCCCGAGATAATTGTTAATTATGATAGCCGTAGAATGGAAGCCCCGGTGATCGTTGGAAATGGTGTTAAGTATTATAGAAATTATAGAAATAATAGGCATGCCGTAGGCTAACCACTTAAGACCGGTACTGAGGGAAGAAAATTCCTCACCTTCGGTAGTAGTCTTAATGAGTGCCGCGTAATCCCGCAGCTTGGCATAGCCGTAAAAAGCTGCAAACCATATAAGGACGTAGGGGGCTAAAATTGCAAACAGTAGGATATGGTACTGGGCGGCGTCGAGGTTATAGATGGACATTACTATTTTATTTGCCGGCAAGAATAACACGAGGCCAAAATATATAATGGTGAGAAGTGCGTATGCTCGTAGGGGTGTGCTCAACATCTTCAGTAATTGCAATAGTCTCATCAGCGCCTTTCAGTATTCATCTTTATTATTATACATAAACAGCGGTCGCTGGATAGTTAATTATCTCGCAGGCATTTAATTACGCTTGTGCTTTAATAGACTGCCAGTAATAATACAGTTGTGCAGTCAAAAAAACCTCAGCCGAACTCTCGTTTGTATCTTATGCCCGCTATCAGTATTGCCATTGTACTCTTAGTTGGGTTTATCCTTATGGGCAGTGCCAATAGTCTGCAATCCAGCTGGACTACCCTGCAGCAGGTTAATTTTAGCCTTTTTGCGTTGGACGTGGCCTTATTTGGGCTTACTTTTGTTGCGGCCAGTCTTACCTATGGCTTTTTAGCTCAAAAGCCACTGGTATACCATCAAACACTGCTAGTAGCGGTTTCCAGTGCGTTTAGTGGTAAATTATTACCGGCTGGCACCGGGGGTGTTGCCACCTACTATCTGTATCTTCGACGTAAGGGGCATAGCGTGGGCCAGGCGGGGTCGGTGGCAGCTGCCAACAACAGCATTGGCGCTCTGGCCCACGCTGCCCTGATAGTGATTATTATTCTGATTCGTCCGCAAAGCTTTGCCGGCTTTACCACTCCGCGCGTCTCGGGGCCGCTACTAGGGATCGTAGTCGCTGCAGCGGTGCTTCTAGGAGTGCTAGGCATAGTTTTTAGCAGTCGTCTGGCCGGTATGGCGAGCAGTGCCTGGGGCGATCTGCAGCGAGTTCTGGCTACGT
Source organism: Candidatus Saccharimonadota bacterium (assembly GCA_028286245.1). Taxonomy (GTDB): domain Bacteria; phylum Patescibacteriota; class Saccharimonadia; order Saccharimonadales; family UBA4665; genus UBA4729. Next base: position 23,726 of record JAQBRY010000004.1, read on the forward strand.
ATCGCTCGCACCCTTTGCGCATTGCCGGCGCTTTTGGCAGCTCTCTGTGCGTAACCCTGGTGTACGCCAGCTGCTTGCAATTAGCACTGCTTGCCGTGGGCGGATCGCTGAGTATATTTGCGACACTCGCAATCTTTACGCTCGGGGCGGCCGCCTCAGGAGTTGCCCCCACTCCCGGTGGCGTCGGGGCCGTTGAGGCAGGATTAGTAGCTGGCTTTGTAGGCTATGGCATTTCGGCGCCGCTTGCCCTAGCGGCGGCAGTTATTTATCGGTTAGTTAGCTTTTGGATACCCTTTGCCGTCGGCAGCTTGGCCATTATTTTTGCCCGGCAAAAGAAGTTACTGTAAATTGTAATATTTGTCGATTAATTGGGCCGTTGAGCTGTCTTGATCATGGTTTTGATGGCTGGCTAGCTGCTGGTAGATGTCCTTAGCCAGCACCTTACCGAGCTCTACTCCCCACTGGTCAAACGAATTAACATCCCAGATAACTCCCTGTACAAAAATTTTATGTTCGTAGAGTGCAATTAATTGGCCAAGCGTACCCGGCGTCAGCTTGGCTATAAGCAGAGTGTTCGTGGGTCGGTTGCCCTCAAAAGTCTTGTGAGCAAGCAACGCCTCGGGTACCTGCTCAACTCTAAGCTCTTCGGGAGTTTTGCCAAACGCCAGTGCTTTTGTTTGTGCAAATAAATTGGCGACGAGCTTATCGTGATGCGTACCGAGTGCATGCAAGGGCTGTATAAAACCGATAAAGTCACACGGTATCATCCGGGTACCTTGGTGAATTAGTTGGTAGAACGCATGCTGGCCATTGGTACCCGGCTCACCCCAAATGACTGGCCCAGTGGTGTAGTTAACCCGCTCACCGTTCTTGGTAACCGACTTTCCATTGCTCTCCATATTGCCCTGCTGAAAATATGCAGCAAAGCGACTCAAGTACTGGTCGTAGGGCAAAATAGCTTCTGTTTGAGCACCATAAAAATTGCCGTACCAAATGCCTAGCAGGGCCATAATGACAGGCATATTCTGCTCCAGCGGCGCAGTTTTAAAGTGTTGATCCATCTGATAGAATCCTATGAGCATTTCATTAAAATGTTCGGGACCGATGGCGATCATAATTGATAAACCGATGGCACTGGTAAGCGAGTAACGCCCGCCAACCCAATCCCAAAAGGCAAACATATTTTTAGTGTCAATGCCAAAGGAAGTCACTTCGCGAGCATTGGTGGAGACGGCTACAAAATGCTTGGCGACGGCAGCATCATTGCCGAGGGCACTCACTAGCCACTCGCGGGCTGTGCGTGCATTGGTCATCGTTTCGTCGGTAGTAAAGGTTTTGGAGGCAATAATAAAAAGCGTTTCTGCTGCGTCAAGCTCGCGAGTAACCTCGTAAAAATGATTAGCATCAATGTTTGAGATAAATTGCAGGTTTAGATTACGGTCACTATAGTCTTTAAGTGCCTCGCTAACCATCACCGGTCCCAGGTCTGAGCCGCCAATGCCAATGTTTACAATATTTTTGATGGCTTTGCCGGTAAAGCCACGCCATTCTCGGCTGCGGATAGCTTGGCTAAAGTCTGCCATTTGGGCAAGTACCTGCCGAACTTCCGGCATAACATCTTTGCCATCGACGAGTACTGGTTGATTGCCCTGATTGCGTAGTGCCGTGTGCAATACGGCGCGGTCTTCGGTGGTATTTATTTTTTGCCCGGCAAACATGGCGTCGCGTGCCTGCTCAACGCCCCGCGCTCGGGCGAGTTCTAAAAGCAAATCCCGGCCGGTGGAAGTAATACGATTTTTTGAATAATCTAAAAATATATCAAGTGCGCTCAAGCTAAACGATTGTGCTCTAGTACTGTCAACTGCAAAGTAATCACGCAGATGATCCGTCTTGGTGTGCTCATATTCATTTTGTAAGGCCTGCCACTCTGGTAAATCGATTAGTCCCATACTATCCCCCTCGTTTCACTCCACTATATCATTACCAGTGTCTAAATTAGCTGTTACTCAAAGTCACTTCGTAACAAACGCAGCCGCTAAAACCTACTACAGCGCTATGGGGCAGGTGCGCAGGAATGTCTAAGGTATCGCCGGCCTGCAAGTAAAAGACTTTGTTATCGGCCGTAAATGTAATCGAGCCTTCCACGCAGTATATTTGGCGGTTGGTGTCGTGGGTGTGCAGATCAAATATGTACCCGCTTTCCTGCGTCCAGCGCTCACCTTCGCTGTCATCATCATCGTGATCGGAAAGTGCGGCCGTTAATTCCTCTTCGGAAGATTCATAGGTGCGTGACCAGCGATATTTTTTGAGTTCCATTCAAGCAGTATACCATCGCCGATTACAGCGTAAGTTAATTAACAGCGACGGCAACAATGGCTCGTTACTATTAGGTGGATTAAATAAGGAGATTTCCATGCCTGACACTGCCGCTGTTCCACTAAAAGCTTTTGCGCTTACTTGTAGCCTCAAATCTTCGCCAGCCGAATCGTCGGCTGAACTCTTGGCCCAACAAGTGCTTGATGCGCTGGCCGAGCATGACGTAACAGGTGAACTGCTGAGAGCGGTTGACTACAACATTGCCCCCGGAGTAGAAACCGATATGGGTGAGGGTGACGATTGGCCGCAGCTTAGGCAAAAAATGTTAGAGGCTGACATATTTATTATTGCCACGCCAACCTGGGTTGGGCAAATGTCGAGCATTGCTAATAGGATAGCCGAACGGCTTGATGCTGAGCTGTCAGAAAAGGATGACGAGGGTCGCTTACTTACATATGGCAAGGTAGCGGCGGTGGCAGTAGTGGGTAATGAAGACGGGGCTCATAAAATATGTGCTGACCTGTATCAAATACTTAATGACGTTGGTTTTACACTGGCCGCCGGTGCAGGCACCTACTGGAACGGTCAGGCCATGGGCTCGGTGGATTATAAGGATTTAGACGAAACACCGGAAGCAGTGGCAACTACCACAAAAACTCTGGCGGCAAATGCTGCTCATCTAGCTCGCCAGCTTAAAGCAGCTAAGTATCCCGCCTAGCCATATAACGCCTCCGTAATACCCCGCCAGCAAGCAGAACCACAAGTGCTGCCATGCCTCCCAGTAGGCTTACCTTGGCAGCTGTATGATTACTGATGGTCTTCTGTCCCGCCCCGCGCTCAACCTGCTGATGGGCATCATAATGCAAGCTCGTAATCCCGGGACGCTTAGCCTGGGCGGTAAGCTCAATGTGGTACAAGCCCTGTTCGGGGAAGATATAGTTAGTACTTACCGTTTGCTTGTTTACTGTTACAAAACTATTTGTTACCTTGCCGGAGGCGTTAATAATTTTAATACCAAACGAATAATTATCTGCCGGTTGCTCAAAGTCAAAAAAGAGTTGGCTGGCCTCACCGGCCACCGGATCGTCATCGGGTGTAATGTGAAAGACCACGCCGGTCTTGGCTGTGTCGTCTTTGATTACCACATGCGCGCTGGCATTTCCCTGCAAGCCAAGGATTGCGGCAAATAGTATTGCTAGGATAATAAGTTGTTTATTCATGACGTATCTCGCTATGACTAGTATGCCCGGCATGGTAATTCGGTGCAAGCCGAGGCAGCAGTAATAGTAGTCCCATTAGTAGTGTCCAGATGCAAATTACCAGCGTGTAAAATAATTCTTTTTGTCCAAAGTCACTATACCTACGCGCCAGGCGTTTCGTAAGCCTTACGGATTCTAAATAAAATAGGAGGGCCAGACAAGCGCCAACAATTATTTTTGTCGATAAATATTGACTGTGGCTGCCAATAATCCACACGTGTAATAGCACCGTTACGCCTCCAATATATCCCAGTCGGTGTAACCACTTCCACCTAGCTGGTGTCATCCAGCGCACTACCCTATCAAATGAGGTGGCAGCCATTATTACTAAAATGAGGAGCGTGATGCCGCCAAATATAAGGGCCCGTAAAAAGCTGGCCGGTAGTAGGCTAAGGCCACCAATGCCACCGAGCTGACCGTAGAGTGCAATCAGGCTGTGAGCGAGCGCAAAGCCAGCGGCCGAGACGCCGATTGCTCGGCGCAAAAAGACCAGTTGTTCTAGCATCGGCCCGGGGCCGTAGGTGCTTTTGAGCGGCGAAATGAGTAACACAACGTACCAGTAGATAAGGCTGAGGCCACCAAACACTTGCTGCAAACGAATATAGTAGAGCTGGTCGCTGACGATAGCAGTTCGCAAATAACTGGCCACTATGCAGCTTACGCAGAGCGTACTAATAAGAAAGTAAAATCGACTGTTTGAAGCGAGTCGAGCGAGGGTATTTTTACTATGATGCTTCATGGCTAGGGCAGATAGGTTGTAACGCTAACTAGTATGCAAAAAGTTGTCAGACTTATCAGCGAGAATAAAAATACCTGCTTACCCCATTTTTGGCTGCCATCCGGGATGGATGCAATGGGTCTGAGTGCTAAGCGTAGCCAGGCGGCGCCCAAGACGAGCATAATAATCAGGTAGCTGTAACCGGCATAGCCAAAAATAGTTAGGCCGGCGCAGGCGAGTATAAACAGCATGATGTACCCAATGATTTGCAGCCGTGTGTGTGCAGCGCCTTTTACCACCGGCAGCACCGGCAGCTTGGCGGTGGTGTAATCTTTGAGTCTATAGAGGGCAATGCCATAAAAATGCGGCATCTGCCAAACCGTCATAATTGCAAAAAGTAAAAAGGCCGCCATGTCGAGTGAGCCGGTTACGGCCGTGTAGCCACCCACGATTGGCATGGCTCCGGATATGCTGCCGAGCAGGGTGGAGTGTACCGTAAGGCGCTTAGCGGGGGTATAGATGACAACGTAGGCTATAAAACCCGCCAGGCCGACTAGTAGTGTGACTATATTTGTCCAGGTTGCCAGTATGGCTATGCCGAGTATGAGCAAAATTATGGCGTACCACAGCGCACTTGCTAGGGATATTTCGCCGGTCACCAAGGAGCGCTTATTGGTACGTGCCATGTGCGTATCAATGTCACGGTCATAGCAATTATTTACGACGCAGGCGGCACCAATAATAAGCGCCAGGCCTACTAAGGTAGCTAGTAGCGTAGCAAAATTAATATGGCCCTGGGCAGCCAGTAAAAAGCCAGCCGTCGCCGAAAGAATATTACCGCGAATAATCCCTGGCTTTGCTAGCTGATAGTATGCCCTGAGCAAGGCGGCTAGAACCCTTCGTTATTACGAGTGTGCATGTAGCTATCCTGCTCGCTCGGCGTGAGGTGGTTGTGGTAATCCAAGTTATTCATAATCCACAAAGACCCAATCACAACAATAAAGACGACCATAACCATAAAAATAAAAGCCACCAGATTCCACCTTGGCTTTGACTCCCTGCCCAGGTGCAAAAAGAAGAACATTTGCACAAACAGCTGCAAGATAGCTAAGCCTATGACGGCGGTAACTAATATATTGCCGCTGAGGAGGTTTTCCGTCACTGCCAGGTAGGCGCCGATGGTTAAAATAAGCGACAGAATAAAGCCAGTGGTATAGGCGGTGTACGAGCCGAGGCCGGCTTCTGATTCGAGCGAAGCGTGCTGATGATTTGACATACTAGGCAACTCCAATTAAATAGACAATGGTAAAAATAAAGATCCAGACAACATCTAGAAAGTGCCAGAACATACTGAGCAAGCTCAATTTACGGATGGTGGCCGTACTTAGACCTTTACGGTAAACTTTAACGAGTAGGGTCGTCATCCACAGCAGCCCAATGCTAATGTGCAGTCCGTGGGTGCCAACGAGGGTAAAGAAAGCAGACAGGAAGCCGCTACGACGCCAGCTATTCCCCTCGACGTAGAGGTGATGGAACTCGTACAGTTCCATGGACACAAAGGCGAGACCTAGGAGGGCCGTGATGCCGAACCACAGTAGTACCTTGCGCTTATCTAGGCGATGCGCGGCCAGTATACCCAGCCCGCTAGTGTAGCTGCTAGTTAGGAGCAGCATGGTCTCGGTAAGCACGAACGGCATGTTAAATAATTCGTGGCCCCCTGGCCCACCAAACGTGTTATTTTTAAGCACGGCATAGGTTGCAAACAAGGTGGCAAAAAGGATTAAGTCCGTCATTAAATATATCCAGAATCCAAATTCGGTTTTGGTGACGTCAGTAGATGGTATGGCCTGGGTCATGCGTACAGCTCCCGTTTAGCGCGCGCTTCGGTTTCGATGCGCTCAACTTCTGCGGCTGGAATCAAGTATTCACTGTCCTCGTTGTTGGTGCGAATAATTCCGGTAGTAATGGCTCCAATAAGTCCTATGACTGCTAGCCACCAGATGTGCCAGATGATGGCAAAACCCAGTACAAAGGCAAAGCCGGCAATAATAATTCCAGCCCCACTATTTTTAGGCATCCAAATATCTTCGTAGCGAACCTTAGCCGGTGCGACCGGTGAGCGCTTGGATTCCCAAAAGGCATCACGTTCGGTAACAGTAGGAATAATTGCAAAGTTATAAACCGGGATGGGAGTTGGCGTGGCCCATTCGAGTGTACGGCCATCCCATGGGTCGCTGCCAACGCGATTTTCGTGCCGTTTAAAGATACTGTAGCCTATTTGCAGCAACTGGAATGCTACTCCTAAGCCAATAACTACAACTCCTACAGCCGCCACAATAAATAGCCATTGCCAGCCAAGCGAAGCGTCATAGTGATTTAGGCGGCGGGTAGCACCCATAATGCCGAGGATGTAGAGCGGTGTAAAGGCTAGTAAAAATCCAACCAACCAACACCAGAATGAGTAACGGCCCAGTCGCTCATTAAGCTTAAAGCCGGCAAATTTAGGAAACCAATAATTAAAGGCGGCAAAGTAGCCAAACAACACGCCACCAATAATCATAGTGTGGAAGTGGGCCACCAAAAACAAGCTGTTGTGGGCCTGAAAGTCGATGGCCGGTACGCTCATGAGTACGCCCATAACGCCGCCCAGCGTAAAGGTCACCACAAAGCCCAGAAACCAGCGTATGGAATTAGTAATTCGGATACGCCCGCGGTACATAGTAAACAGCCAGTTAAAGACTTTAACACCAGTTGGCACGGCAATAACCGCCGTCATAATACCAAAGAATGCGTTCACATCGGCTCCGGCACCCATGGTAAAGAAGTGGTGCAGCCAAACCGTAAACGACAGAAAAGTAATGGCCGCAATAGCATAGACCATCGATTTATAGCCAAACAACCGCTTACGCGAAAAGGTAGCGACCACTTCCGAAAAGACGCCGAATGCCGGCAGTATTAAAATGTAGACTTCCGGGTGACCCCAAGCCCATATAAGGTTGATATACATCATAGGGTTCCCACCGAAGTCGGATGTAAAGAAGTGCATGCCTAGGGTGCGATCGAGTGAAAGCATGGTCAGTGTAGCCGTGAGGATGGGAAAAGCAAAGATAACTAAGACCATACTGCCAAGTGCTGTCCAAACAAAAATCGGCATTTTCATGAGTGTCATACCCGGTGCGCGCATCTTTATAATAGTTACCAGGAAATTAACTCCCGATAGTAAGCTGCCGAGGCCGGCAATCTGCAGGCTCCATATCCAGTAATCCACGCCCACGCCCGGACTGTAGGCAATACCGGAGAGTGGCGGATAGGCCAGCCAACCGGCGGCCGAGAACTCGCCGACAGCCAGCGATAGGCTGACCAGTGCCACCCCGGCAGCGTATAACCAAAAGCTCAGTGAGTTTAAAAATGGAAAGGCCACATCGCGGGATCCAATCTGGAGTGGCACAATTAAATTAAGTAATCCAAAAATAAAGCCCATGGCTACAAAGAAAATCATCAGCGTCCCGTGCGCCGAGAATATTTGCTGAAAGTGATCAGCCGATAAAAAGCCATTATTACTGCCAACGGAAACAGCTTGTTGGGTGCGCAGCATTAGCGCATCGGCCCCGCCCCTAAGGAGCATGATGGTGGCCACCAGTATATACATGATGCCAATCTTTTTAGGATCGAGGCTAGTGAGCCAGTTATTCCAGAGCCATTTCCAACGCTTAAAGTAAAACAGTGCCCCAACGACTACTAGTATGGCAGCCAGCATGGTCGCCACGCCGCCCATAACTACAAAGCCATGCTTAAAGGCATCAAGTCCGAGGCGGCCTAACACGTGACCGTCCTAATTTGCATAACTTGTCTCCATGCTAGCTTGATTTCCTTCGTCTGTGGCGTGTGCGGCATGTGCTGGATCCGGCCCCATATATTTGGTTATAACTGTATCATAAACACTAGCGTCTTCCCAGCCGTAGGTGAATGGCGCGGTGTTGATGCTGGGCTTAGCCAATTGGGTGTACTCGGCCTGACTCAGACCCGTTGGTGACTGCTTTGCTTTTTGGACCCAGCTGTCAAAATCCGCCTTGGAGCTTGCGCGGGCAATAAACTTCATGCCGGCAAAACCTTCGCCACTTAAATTAGCCGATGATCCACGAAAATCACCTTTGTGCGTTGCCATGAGGTGCAGCTGCGTCTCCATGCCGGCCATGGCATAGATCTGGCCGCCCAGTTGGGGTATCCAGAGTGAATTCATGGGTGCATCCGCTGTAATCTCCAGATTAAGCGGCGTATTTTCCGGAAACTGTAAAAGATTGACGCTAGCAATATTTTGGTCGGGGTATATAAACAGCCACTTCCACTGTAGAGCCACTACTTTAACGGTTATGGGAGCTGTAGCAGAGTCGATTGGTCTAAACGGGTCGAGTGCTCGTGAACTTTGCCAGGTTACTACGCCCAATATGGTAATGAGCAGCAGCGGAAAGCCCCACCAGACAATTTCGGCCTTGGTGCTATGGTCCCACTCCGGCTCATACCTAGTCTTGGCATTTATATTGCTCTCGCGGTACTTCCAGACAATGCCAAATGTCATGGCAAATACCGGCACCACAATAAGTAAACAGAGCGAGGTAGCAAAAACTATCAGATTGCGTTGCTTTTCGGCGATGGTACCCTTAGGATCAAGTACTGCAAAGGTATGCCCATGGAACAGCAAACTCATCACGACGATAGCAATAATCGCCAGCAACAAGGCTCCCCCGAATTTGTATTTGTTCCTCATGTTTCTAAGCAAATTATACCATAACCGTCATGAGTATAGGCGGCTTATTGGGGCTTTTATTCTATGTCGCGGCTACGAAAACCAAGCCATGACACCACTGCGGCGGCGGCAAAGACAATAACTAAATATACGTCAAGGCCGCCTACCCCCTGTCCGTGCAAGATGCTCGTTGGCGTGTAGTAGTGGTAGGGCAAAAATTTAGCTGGTGTTTGTATGTAGTGGCTCAAACCACTGAGGGAGGCAAGCAGGTAGCCGCCAAAACTAATACATACCGCTACCGCCATACTGGCGCGTTGCCACCGTCCACCCATAGCCGCAAAGGCAAAGGCTATGGCGCCAAAACTCAACGAGAACAGCGCAGCGTAAAGGCTGGCATTAATAATATTTCCTATTGGGATATGAATATCGACAGCGCTCGCCAAAGCTATGGTTGCTAGTAGAGACACCACCGTAACGCCGGCTACAAGCAAAATGCCGCTTACAGCCTTGGCCAAAAGGAGTTTTCCACGGCTGATCGGTCGAGACAGTAGTAATTCCAGTGTGCGACTGTGTTCGTCGCGGGCCAACAGCGAGCTACCCAGTCCCACCGACATAACAATTTGTAGCAGCGGTAGGGTAATGTAATACAGCTGCGCGTTTAGGTAGCCGATAGGGCTGGTAACATCAGTAGCGCCCCCACCGGTTTTTAGATCTCTAAGTGAGGTCGGCAACTGGTTAATAACCTGATTAAAACTGGCGGCCTGGCTCCGGATAGACGGATAAATGCCAAGCAGTAAGGCCACAATTAAAACGGTGCCAAGCGTCCACCACAGTAAGTACATCTTTCGCTGGCGCAATTCCCAAGCAATTAACGGCTTCATTCTGTGGCTCCGTAGTATTCCAGAAATTCGTCTTCTAAGTCCAGCTTTTGGGTACTGAGTTCGCTAATGTCGTAACGGCTTAAGGCCTTAAGTGCCTCACCAATAGAGCCGGACGGCTTATATAACCCGCTGTGACTGTCGGTTTGTGAGACGAACGTTAGGCCGCTGGCAGATTTACTGTCGGTAAGACTAGCGGATTTTACAAAAGTAACCCGAAAGATCACCGTATCGAGCGATGACTCTGCGCTGATCTTTTGCTCGAGTACCAGCCTGCCCTGTCTAATAATGCCTATCCGGTCGCAGGTTTTTTCGGCTTCGGCAAAGCTGTGGCTACTCATAAGAATGGCAGCACCCTGCTGTTTACTCTCGGCAACGGTCTGATAAAAGGCTTCTTGCATGAGCGGATCGAGGCCGCTGGTTGGTTCATCCAAAATTAAAACCCTCGGTTGATGCATAAAGGCCTGGATAATACCGATTTTTTGCCGGTTTCCCTTAGAAAGCGTGCCAATTGGTTTAGCGAGGTCGGCCTGAAAGCGCTTTTCTAGTACTTTTCGGTAGCTGGCGGTGCCCGTGGAGGGCTGTAGGCTGCTCATAAAGTCTAAAAGTTCTTTGCCGGTTGGTTTTTTATAGAGCGCAATGTCGCCAGCCAGGTAGCCAATATGCTTTTTGACGGCCTGGCTATCGCCTACGCTGTCGAGGCCAAGAATAGTGGCAGACCCACTGGTAGGCTGCAAAAAGTTTAAGAGCAGCCTGATGGTGGTAGACTTACCTGCTCCATTTGCACCTAAAAATCCGTACACCTCACCCGGCTGAATTTCTAAAGATAGTTCGCTCAGCGCCCGGCTGGCGCTACTGCCGTACTGCTTGGTTAATTTATTGGTAATAATGCTAGCGGCCATAATGCTCATGATTATACGCCTTTTTTAAACTAGTCGCCTATACGGGGTCGCTGTTATCAGAATCGCCCTTATCTTTATAAGAATCTATAAAAGCATCAAAGCTTACACCAAGACGTTTTTCGCTAAATACATGATACTGAGCAAAGGTTGCCCCCATGGGAGATTCAATGACGTTCTGCAAAACGAGGTCAATCATTTTGCCCGTCCCTACGAGTTCGCGTACTACGCGCTGCTTAATTTCTGCCAATACCTGATTGTCCATCGTGCCGGAATAAACCTGGTTAGCATAATGAGTGCCAAGTCTCACGATGATTTTACTGGTAATTAACGCTTTCAGGGCATCCATGAGGCCATCGTGAACTGTTTCGATAAGCTGCCCATGAGAAATGTCTGTATAGTCAGAGGATGTTCGGCACTCGTCATCCGCCGTAAAGGAATCTTTGGCCCAAACACCAGCGTAACCATGTTGCGCTAGCCTGGCTAGGTATCGTCGTGGTGACGTTTGTAGGCTGGTACCCTTAATGGTGTCTACGTGCCTTACGTTTGCAGTATTTTGCACAAAGTGAGCGGTTTCATGCGTCTTATCGGTAGGCCTAAAGCCGCCACCTAAGGCATAGCGCGAAAACGGTAGTACTATACCTGCCTCAAAGCAACCACCACGCTGTCGCAATAAAAAATCGGACCAAAATACTGCACGTGATACATTGGGATAGCTGGCCGCGTAGGCATGCTTTGTTTGGGTAAATGCTAGCGGTTGATGCACGATTCTGCTGTGCAACGGGTTTTCTACTAATCGGTAGTAACGCTGAACATTGGCGATGTAACTACGAGAGATTTTTACCAGGTCGATATCATGATTTATGCCAATGGCGCCAATAACGGACATCTTGTCCTGCTTCCACAAGGTATTGAGAGCTGCATCCCACAGGTCGCGGCGGATGCCGCCAATGACAGGCTGAACATAACTCCCGTATATCATTCGAATGTCCAGCTCGGGGTGGGCTAACTGAGCGCTTACCATATTGTCAACAGTGCGCAAAACTTCCGGATTATCCGCCTCAGTTTCCGGCGAGTTCAAAAATAAAATAACGGCAAAGGGGTCCGCCCCCTCCTGGCGCGCATATTCGCCGAGTGCCCGCTGTATCTGGTCGGCCTCCTGGTGTGCCGCTACCGGAATTAGTACCAGCGTTTCTGGTAACGGGCCGCCCTGCTCTAAAAGATCTTGTGTGTATTCATCAAAAATGCTCTGCTGGTCAGCTGGGATTTGGGAAAAATAGTCGTTAACGGTTTCGAGTCGTCCGTTCTCGATGCTAAGGGGGTGTTCGGGTGGTATGGGCGCCATCATTGTGAGTATTATTTTACAATATAAGTAACATATGATCAATTATGATGTTTGTGTACCGATTATGGTTTAGGGCGTGCTACCATAGGGGTAAATAACCAAGGATATAATGCGTAGCAAAAAAGGTATAGCGGCACTGGCACTCGGAGCAATCGGGGTGGTGTTCGGTGACGTGGGCACGAGCCCACTCTATGCTTTTCAGGCGGTTTTTGGCCGCCACGGCCAGCATCTGGCAACGACTACGGATAATATTCACGGCATTTTGTCACTTATTATTTGGTCGATAACACTGGTAGTGTCGGTAAAATACATAGCTTTCATTATGCGGGCCGACAACCAGGGCGAGGGTGGCATTATGGCGTTGGTTGGTCTTATAAAGGGTAGTACGCTGGCGCATCGTTATAAATGGCCGATAATTGTGGTGGGCTTGGTCGGGATGTCGCTGTTTTACGGTGACAGCGCAATCACGCCGGCCATATCCGTACTATCGGCCGTAGAAGGTCTCAAGGTTGTGAGCCCTAGTCTGTCCAGCTACGTTATCCCTCTAACGCTGACCATTCTAGCCGCACTGTTTTGGATTCAAAAATACGGCACGACAATTATTGGCCGGTTATTCGGCCCGGTAATGCTGCTATGGTTTCTAGTGATAGCCGTGGGTGGAGGTGCTCAAGTTGTACGCTATCCGGCTATTTTGGGGAGCTTGTCGCCGCTGACGGCGCTGAGCTTTATTGGTAATCATCCGCTGATTGCCTTTGTGGCCATGGGAGCGGTCGTACTAACCATTACCGGTGCCGAAGCGTTATACGCTGATATGGGCCACTTTGGTCGGCCACCCATACGCCGAGCCTGGTTCGTTGTAGTCTTTCCAGCATTGCTCCTCTGCTACTTAGGGCAAGGTGCGCTGCTGCTTCATAATCCGGCTGCCCATCAAAATCCGTTTATACTGCTTTTCCCTGCCGGCCTGCGTTTGGCGGTAGTTGTGCTGGCCGCCGCAGCGACCCTAATTGCGTCACAATCGGTAATTTCCGGTGCCTTTTCGCTCACCAGGCAGGCCATTCGATTAGACTTTTTGCCTAAAATGACCGTTAGGCATACATCACGGCAAGAAGTCGGCCAGGTGTACGTGCCACTCGTAAATGTGGTCCTGTTTATTGCTGTGGTGGCATTAGTAGTGGGTTTTGGATCAGCCGAAAAGCTTGCGAATGCCTACGGCATTGCGGTGAGTGGCACCCTGGCTGCCGACACCATATTGTTTTTGGTGGTACTCAGAAAGCTGCGCCGCAATTCTAAGCTGGTGGTAGCGCTGGCCACCCTGGTATTCCTGACAATTGACGTGGTTTTTATTAGTGCTAACAGCGCAAAAATAGTGCATGGTGGTTGGTTCCCTTTAGCCATTGCTACAATTACTTTCTTGACCATTACTACCTGGGTTAAGGGCCAGACTATCATAAATAAGGAGCGGCGCACCACTGAGGGCCGACTGCAGGATTTTGTTGAGCGTGTTAACCGCGATAAGCCGCTCCGTTCTCCCGGCCAAGCTGTCTATATTGGCCATCACGCACTGTATGTACCGCTGGCCCTGCACGTAGCCTACGAAAGCTCACACGAGTTGCCGGAAAGCGTCACTATTGTAAGCGTCACTATTAAGAGCGTTGCGCACGTGCCAGAATCCGACCGGGCACTATTTGATAGCTTGGAATACGCCGATGGCATTAGTCACCTGCAATTATATTATGGATTTTACGATCATGTAGATATTCCCAAGACCTTGCAGAGCCTGCGCCAGCTCAGCCCGGAACTAGATTTTGATCCGGCTAAAGCCTCTTACTTTGTATCTCTTACCCGGGTGGTGCGAACTAATCGCCGCAATATGGCCCGCTGGCGTAAATCACTCTATATCTTTATGTCTCGCAATGCCTTTAGCACTACCGAAGACTATAAATTGCCCATCAAGCACACCGAAGAAGTGCAGTCATTAATATTGCTCTAGGCCGTGGCACGCAAGGTTTTGAGTGCAGTGGCCCAGAGGTGAAGCTCGGCTAGCATACGGTCGGCAGCGCGCTCGTGTGCTTCTTCTGGTACAAAGGTTGTAACTGCCGGTGAATGCACGCCCATTAAGTTCACGGCGTAGGGTATGGGCATGACGTTTAGGTTGGTAAAGAGTAATTTTTCTGTTTGAATGGCCCGCACGGCGCCGGTGCCACCGTACCCCACAAAGCCGACGGCCTTATGCTTCCACTCGTGGTGCAAGTAATCAATGGCATTTACCAGGGTGGGCGGTATGGTGTAATTGTATTCGGGTGTTACTACTACAAAGGCATCGGCTTGATTTATGCGCTGGCTCCAGACCTTAGTATGCTCGTTTTGGTACTTACCCTTCATAGGGTGGCCCGGCTCATCAAACATCGGTAGATTGATTTCGTTTAAATCCGCTACACTAATGTCAAAATCGCTGTGGGCCTTGGCATATTTGGTAATCCAGGCACCAACTTGGTCGCCGATGCGGCCGGGTCGAGTGCTAACAATAATAATTTCTAACTTCATACTAACTGGCCTCCTGTTTTAGTGCATCCTCTAATAGTAGCACTCTGCAGAAAGGATAGCCTGTAGCTTACAAACGGATCGGCTGACCAAGGATAGTCTGCTCACCCCTAACGTGCACATTGAGGACTGCCTTGACGTCGGCCAGTAGCTCTCGCCGCTTACCATTGTTGGCTTCGACGCCGCTAGAAACGCCATAGGCGTCTATGCCAAAGTGACGGCACAGGTAAATAGCTCGCGGTAAGTGGGTGCCGGCGCTGTAAATTATGACCTGGTGCAGGCCAAACACTTTAGACGCTCGTTCGCACGACTCATAGGTGCTGCGTCCGGCGTAATCCGGCTGCAGTTGCGATGCGGCAACGTGCTTAACATTTACGAGGTAGTTTTTCATGGCATCGGGCTCGTTATAACCTTTTTGGCGATTGTCGCCGGAGAGTAGCAGTTTATCTACCTGCCCGGCTTGCAGGGCTTTGGCTGCCACATCAAGTCGGGCCTGCAATTCCTTAAACGGTTTACCACTCTTGGTAATACCAGCGCCCAGTACGAGGCCAACTCGTTCGTGCTGGTGACTGTTGGCTGACAAAATATACTTACTGTTTTTATCAATAGTAATATGGCTCAATGCTATTAAGACTACAGGCGTGAGAATAACGATAAGAAGAGCCGCCCAAACATAGATTCGGTATTTTGAGTAGAGAGACAGTAATTTTCGAAATACGGTGTTGAAGGTTTGCAGCATGTCGTCTCATTATAGCGCATGACCTGAGCGTTCCTATGGCGCTATTTTTCTTGTTTGCGCTGGTCGTTTTCGGGATGGTAATCCACTACGGTATTACCAGCATTGGGCTCGCTGTCTTCGGCCGCACCGGCCAGTCCTTCATTATAGAATTGCACCGGATCAATATCGGTGGCGTCGTCTGTTGACTGATGCGTCGGGTCTAATTGTCCCTGCTCAGTCCGTACGTCCACATCGAGTGTAGCATCCTGTACGGCGTCGTCCGGCGCGCTAAATGGTGTAGCATTATCTTCGGCCAGGGGCGTAATTAGACTGTCGCCTTCGCGTATTTGGGCATCGTCCGCAACGGAATTATCAGTTGTATCGTCAGTAACATCATAGTCTGCCATACTGCGCTCCTTTTATTAGTTGCTTGATCTTGATAGTGTGACGCAATACCGTGCGCCCGACTATGAATAAAATTACACAGTTACTCACGATCCCCGACTATACTAGTAGGCATAAGTAGCTGCCGTGGCAGCGCAAAGGAGGAATTATTATGAAGATGCGTAAGCTTGGTGAGCTGGAAGTCTCTGAAATAGGATTAGGTTGCATGGGAATGAGTGATTTTTATGGAGGTCGCGATGAGCAGTCGGCGCTCGATACCATTGCCTATGCGCTTGATCATGGCGTTAACTTTTTAGATACTGCGGATATGTACGGCCCGTTTACCAATGAACAGTTAGTAGGCAAGGCCATAAAAGGTCGACGCGACGAGGTTATAATTGCCACCAAATTTGGCAATGAGCGGCTGCCGGATGGAAGTTTTGTTGGGATTAACGGCAAACCGGACTATGTAAAAAAGGCATGCGAGGCCAGCCTGCAACGCTTGGGTGTGGATTACATTGATTTATATTATCAGCACCGGGTGGATACCACCGTACCCATCGAAGAGACCATACAGGCTATGGCGGATCTGGTAAAGGAAGGTAAGGTCCGCTACATCGGAATGAGCGAGGCCGCCCCCGATACGGTGCGGAGAGCCGCGGCCATCCACCCAATTACGGCGCTCCAGACTGAATATTCACTGTGGTCACGCGATCCCGAAGACGAACTGTTGTCCCTGGTGAATGAACTAGGTATCGGTTTTGTAGCCTATAGTCCACTCGGGCGAGGTTTTCTAACCGGCCAGATAAAATCAATTGATGACCTCGAGCCCGATGATTCGCGTCGCCGTTGGCCGCGTTTTCAGGGCGCAAATTTTCAGAAAAATTTAGATCTGGTACAAAAAGTCCAAGAAATTGCCAGTGAAAAAGGCGTTACAGCCGGGCAGCTGGCCCTGGCTTGGGTACTCGCTCAGAATCAGCACATAGTTCCCATCCCAGGAACTAAGCATGTTGATTATCTGCAGGAAAATATTGCCGCCACCGACCTCTTGCTTACCGTTGAGGACCTGCAAAGACTCGATGATGCAGCACCAAAAGGTGTTGCGGCCGGAGAACGCTATGCTGATATGTCGACTGTTAACAAATAACGGGCACTTTAGCGCTTAAGCTTTGGATGAAGTGCTGCCGTCCCAGTTGAAACAGCAGGAATCTTTTTGGAGGCCCGTCTACGTAGCACAACGAATGCTCCCCCGCCTAGCAGCAGAAAAACTACTAGAAAGAATAGGCCTAACGTAGCGTTACTGGGAGCTTTCGCACTGGCGTTGCTACCAGTAATAGTCTTGTTGAGCTCCGGGCCCTTTTGGATGCCAAATGTCTGCTTGCTGGGAGTCTTGCTGGCGGGTGTTTTGGTGGTCGTCGGAGTCGTTGCAGACTGTGTAGTGGTCGTAGGGAGTGCCGGAGGTGGTGTATCGGCAGTCGGTAGTGTTGCTGATGCGGGAGCCTTGGCAATAATAGAAATACTGGCCGGACCAGGTTCTGTTTGGTCGCCGCTGCAAGTAGTAGATACCGGTGACGGTGTAATACTGATACTGCCCTGGAAATTCGGGTAGGATTCGCTATCGGTATCGCCAGCCGCCACTACCTTTGTAACTGCCTCGCCGTCGGTCACCGCGAATACTACGCTCAGATCAAGCGATGACTGATTTTTGAGACTGATACTAATATCACTGCCCGCCGCCACATAGTACGGAGTGATGACACCCGTTCGCTCATTAATCTTGCCGGTGCAAGTGGTATCATCCCAATCGGCAGCCAGGTTGTAGGTTATGACACTGGCCGAAGCCGAGGCAGGCAGTAAAAATAAGACGACTGCCAATGCGGCTATTAAGGAGTTGATTTTTCGAACCGTCATACCCGACATACCCCAACATTACTGTAGATTTGAGCTGTAGTATGACGCTAGCGCTTACGCCTGTCAACACTAGAAATCGCCGCCATTTAGTAGCTTAGAAAGATTTTTTGTGCAGTGCTGTCAATTCGAGCTCTGCCGCCGTATGGCAGTGCAATTTGTGGTGCCGTATGGCCAAAGTCAAGGTTTTGAATGATGGGAATTGTCTGATTGTATTCGCGTATGACTGATACTACCGTTTTTTGCTGCTGTTCTTTAAAAGCTGCTTTTTGCTCGGCCGTATTGGGCTTATCGAATTCCCAAGCCTTCGGTCGGCCCACTAATACGGCTTGAAAAACATCACCATCAAACCAACCTCGTTCGCCAAATCCGGTCAGGAGGTATTCAACAATCCAGGCATCGGGTAAATCCTCGGCAGTTTCTATGAATAGTATAGTGCCTCGTAGTTCGTCGTTACTTGGCATATATTTCTGTGTACTGCTCTGTACAGTCAAAGATTCTACGCAACCACCCCAAAGAATACCTTCAGCGTCTCTCTCGCCGTCCCATAGTAAGCCTGAGTTAGGCTCAAATACTCGGGCTCTTTGTAAGTTTTCCTGGTCAGCCCAGTTAAGGCCTATATCGTTAAACTCAGTGGCAACATCTACGGCTACCTCACCACCATCGAAGAGCGCGTGATTAAGGTATTTGACCGTTATGTCGCTCATTTGTTGCTGGAACGCAAATTCGGTCATGATGCCCCCGCCATAGTAAGACGGTATGCCCAAACTCCACAAAAAATTATGAAGATGCGTATTATCGCTATAGCCAAAAAAGGGCTTAGGGTTGGCTGTAAAGACCACCGGGTCGAGGTATTTAATGAGCTTAATCTGATCCTCACCGCCGATTGACGCAAAGACGGCCTTATTTGCCGGATCGCTAAAGGCGGCCATGACGTCGCGGGCTCGGTCCTCGAGTGATGAACCCATCATTCTGGTGGTCGGATATTCTTTTGGAATAAGCCCAAAGTTGTCTCTCAGCCTTTGTAGCCCAAGGTCTTGTACCCATGGGAAGAGTCCAGGTAAGCCAGCAGAGGGTGAGATAATGGCGACCTGGTCACCCCTTTGTAATTTTTTAAGAGTTAAAAAGTCTTTCATTATTTAATAGTAGCAGGTAGCTTATACTAATAGCATGATTATTGCGGCCCCGTGGTCTAAAGTAACTCATTAAAATTTACTGCGGTTAGTAAAAACAAGGAGATAAAACAGTCACCTCTGGGGCGGATCCGTTTGACTCTTTGGTAGCTTCGTTGTTATATTAGCTAAGCGACGTATCAATAAGTAATACTCATTTTATAATTTCTATTCGTATAAGGAGAATCCATGGCTATTGATCAAGGACCTATGTCAGGCTTTAGGGATATGTTACCCGAGCAGATGCTTCCCCGAGAAGACGTACTTACTACTATAAAGGACATTTATGAACTGTACGGCTTTACTCCCCTAAAGACGCCGGCCTTGGAGCGTTTCGAAACTATGAATGGTAAGTACGGCGAGGAAGGTAACAAGCTGATGTACCAGTTCCACGACAATGGAGATCGACACGTGGCACTGCGTTATGACCACACTGTTCCGTTGGCTCGTGTTGTTGCTCAGCATGGGTCTAAATTACCGTCACCTTATAAACGTTATGTCGTTGGCGATGTTTGGCGCGGTGAAAGTCCGCAAGCTGGTCGTTACCGTGAATTTGGGCAGTTTGATGCTGACATCGTTGGTACTCACAGCTATCTTGCTGACACAGAAGTGATCGCTATGATGAGTGACTCCATGGAGGCCATCGGTGTATCTGCGACGATCCGCGTTAATGATCGTCGTTTGCTTGATGGTCTGGCCGTAGCCTGCGGTATAGAAGGACAGAGCGGCTTTATGCAGCTTGTTACTTCGATAGACAAGGTTGAAAAAATTGGTAAAGATGGCGTCCTCGACGAAGTTCATGAATCCTTTGGAGACTTAGCAAGGTCAACAGTCGATGCCTACCTTTCTGTGGAGGGCGATGATCATCAGAAACTGGGTCGAATAACTGAACTACTTCAAGCTAGCTCTGCTCATGAGGGCGTTGATAACCTTCGTAAAATCTTAGGGGCGCTTTCTTTTGCAGGTTATGGGGCCGAAATTGTGTTTGACCAGACAATCGCTCGTGGGCTTAACTATTACACTAGTACTGTCTATGAGACGAGCTTAAACGATTTGCCAGGCATCGGCAGCGTCTGTAGCGGCGGCCGTTACGATAACCTGATTGAGTCGATGGGCGGCCCTGACACTCCGGCAGTTGGCACTTCAATCGGCGTGGACCGCCTTATGGAAGGTTTGCGACAGCTAGGCTTGCTTAAGCCAATGCGTACACGCACGCGAGCCTACATTACTAACCTGGATGCCGCAATGGATAATCAACGTTTTGCACTTGCACAGCAGTTACGTAAACAGGGGGTACCAACAGAAATATCTTACGATGCACGTAAGCTTGGTAAGCAAATTGCTTCTATCGAAAAGCTGGGAGTAGGAGAGGTTGTAATTTACGGACAAAAAGAAGCCGATCAGGGTATTGTCCTGGTCAAGGATCTTTCAAATGGTGAGCAGCGTGAAGTTGCGCTTGAATCACTTGGCGAAGAATTCAAAGACTAAATCTAAATATCAAATAAAAAGAGTAGGAGATGATCCTACTCTTTTTATTTACTGCTCTAGCTGCTCGTATAAGGCATTAGGCTTGTTGTAATACTTAGCCCATTCTTTATCGCCGTAAGAAAAGTGCCACCATTCACCATCATATGGTGCAAATCCCACCTGCTTCATAGTGTCCCTTAATAGCCTGCGGTTAGCCCAGGCTTGCCGACTTATGAATGGCGAGAAGGTATATGAGTCAGGTACAAATTCCCAGATGCCAGTCCCCATATTAATTGGTTTACCGGATTTGAGTATCCGTATGTCTACGGCTGCGCCCGCGGGGTGGCCGGCAATTTCTGGAACGGCAATACTACGGTGCACGGCTTCGTACAGTTCAATACCTTGATACTTTTTTGAGTAGAGCGCGAAATATTTATCGAAAAGTGATTTTTGTATAGCCAAAGGCCGGTGACCATACACTACTTCGAGTGACATATCTTTAGAGTAGTTTCTGAGCTCACTGCTCGCCCTTTGCAGCAAATCGGCCACCGTTTTGCGTACGTAAATATCTTTGTCAAAGACAGTGAGTGTATCAGGATCAATTTCTCGAGAAGATAGTGCCTCTGAAGTAGCGATCTTGACTAAGGGTTCTTGACTATCCTTTACTGGCACGCCGACGAGGTCTGCGTAAAGTACCATTTTTTCGGATAGTTTTATGTATACATCTTGCTTGTTCATGCAAGCTTATACTCGCCATCGTACAGGATGGACACGGTACCGGCTATTCGTGACTGCATGACTTGTTTTTTAACAGGATCGTAGGTAGCACTTGTCTGAATGACTTCGCCTGTTGGCTGGATGACATCTACTGTAAGGTCATCCTTAGCTTCGGCAGCCAAGGCTACGCCTATGCAGCTCGTACCACTCCCGCAGGCAGTTTCGTCGTAAACCGTATTAACCTCTTTGACGTAAACACCAAACTCCGATTTTCCGCTCTGTTTGTCGTAGTAAGAAATACCAAAGGCTGCTTGCTGCGCAAGACCGTATTTATTGCTGACGATAAATTCTTCGCATAGATCTTTTGCACTAGTTGCACCGACCTTACTTCTATCGGTAATTACTAAGTGTGCAATGCCATAGAGCTGAACAATTGTTCCTTCGTCAACTAACTTGGTCTTGTCGTCTTCCCTGCTTAGGGGCATTTCCACGCTGACAGTACCGTCTTTAACAGTGAATGCCAGTGCTCCTTCTACACCAGAAGCTTCGATGGTGCCTTCGTAATCCTGACCACCGCTCAGTAACCATGCTCCAGTACGGGTTGCATTACCACAAAATTCGCCACCAAACATTTCGACACGCCCGATGGCCTCCGGATCTGTGGCCGGCATTATAAAGCAACACTGCTCGATCTCTGCTTCCTCAGGGTGGTATTTCTGCCACGAAGCAACCATTCTTTTATTAAATTCTTCACGGTCTGTATCTAAGCGTTGATCAAATACAACAGCAGTTGTATTACCCGATGGGTATGCTACCACTACTCTGTTTAAATTCGGTTCATCTTCCATATCATGTCTCAATTTCTTTCTAAGGTGTACTCTTTCATCTAGGCTAATCCGGCCACTTTCCCTGCGACTAGCCACTACTGTGGTTACGGGACCGACTGAAAATCCTTCTGATGTGTATAGCCCTATTGCTTTTATATTATCTGCGTTTGTTCGAATGCCGAAGTCGTTAGGACAAGATTCTCCTGCGACTTCGAGAAGATGCCGCAGCACCTTTCGGCCGATACCCTGACCTTGGTAGCCCGGATGCACTGCGAGCTCTTCTATGTAATAATGCCTGTCATCCTTGTAGTAGCCACCAGCTATACCCACGACGCTATCATCAATACGGCCAAGGATAAGATCCCCATCTTTGTCAAGGATGTACTGTAAGGCAGCTACTGCTTCCTCGGCTGTAAAGAATTCGCTATAAGGCGGACGCAAAAACGATTGTTGGTACACATCGACAGCTTGTGCGAGGTCCTGTGGATGTATGTCGGGCAATGCCGCTACTCGTTCAGCAGTAAAATCAACTTCAAAGTCCGGGTAGCTCATAGTTTGTTGTTCCTCTTGTTACGAAATTATAGCATGCCGTCCCAGATACACAACAATAATTACGACGTACAATTGCCGGTGAACATAGTACGTGTTATTGTAACTAAAATAACGTAGGAAACTTATGAGTAGTGAATATGATCCCACCACAGTAATTGATGCAAGTGAAGATCTAGGTCGGCGTATTTACATACAGGAGCAGGCATTTGTACGTGATGGCATGCAATCACCCGAACGTTTCCGGACCATGATAGAGTGCGCGGTAAGCCTTACTATCCCACGTGCCTATGCTCACGCTGAAAGTGAACTGGATTTTTGGGAGAAACGCGCTATTGAGTTGCCTGCAGATGACTTAGTTCGTGATATGGGATATCGCGCCCTACAGACGTCCTTTTTGCAGGGTGTAACTGTCCGCCGAGTGGATGGTAGTAGCGTGACAACTGGTCCTTTGCTTGGAGAACATGAAGTCCTCGTAGCCAACTGCTACTTTTCTAACTACTACACTCTTGCTACCTCGGAGGCTGCAGCAAAGATTATGTTTTCTGATACAAGCAGCATAAGCTCGATTCGTGACCTTGCGCCAGAACGCTTAACATTGGTTTCGTTACGCAACCTTGCGCAGCGTATGTCACCTAAAGAAGTACTAAACTGGGTGGAGCAATTTGATTTACATGATGAAACTAACGCTGCCACTCAAAATGCCGTAGATCATATTACCGCTAATAATCGGTCGGAGGATGTTCAGCCTCTGGTGGCCGCTGTCACCACTGCTACTACAAGACTCAGCGGGCGGTTACATAGTATTGTATCGAGCTTCTATAAAGAAGTTCGTCGCTAGGGCTATTAAATATAGTAATAAAATTGACGTTTAATAAATCAAGTTTCATTACTTGTTAAAATCACATGATTAGTATAGATTGATAGTATAACTAGCCCGAGGAGAACCTATGACGAATATGGTATTAAGTAGTGTATATGCAGCTCCAGCCATGGAACCGCGAATGGATGAGGTTGTAACTCTTTACCAAAATGCTTTCGCAAGCGCGCCGTGGAATGAACGAACAAAATGCGCCATCGACGAAGCCACGCCAAGTTGCCCGGGTGGCTTTAGTCCACTTAGTATCGGTCAGCTCTGCATGACGTGCGATCAGCATGTAACTGAGCCTGCCTATACCGAAGAGACATTGCGAGCTAAATTTAAACCCGGTACAGAGGGGCACGGACTTTGGTATGTCGAAGAAACTGCTGTTGAGCGCAAAATTGTACTTGCAGCCTTTGCCCGTATTACCACTATTGGCGGCCTAGCGGAAACCGTTTTCGGTGAAGACGATGCTATGCAGTCATGGATTCTTGAACGTAATCCTGATCCAACGAGCGGCGTGTTGTGGGTAGAGGATGTCTTTGCAGATACGACGCTGCGTCCTAGCAATAACTTGTACGACTTTGATAAAAAACTAAACCGTTTAGCTCGCGGCTCAAGTGTCCAAACATATATGTTCCAAACGCTAAACCCTAAACTTGTACGCGCAGCGCAGAGAGATTTTGCCTCTAGGTGTAAGATCGCTGATCCGTTGTTTAAAGATGTTCCCAACCGTAGTATGGTAGTAACAATCGAACGTCCGACTGAAAAACCTATCTCCGATACGGCCGATGCTCAAGCCCAGCGTGTAGCACAGAATTACGCATCAATTGATTAGCTCACATTAGGCCATAGTAGTTAAGTATTGAACGATGGTATAATCCGGATAGATAAACGAAAACGTTATGACTACCGAAAATACAAATCTTACAAAACTTATAGAACTAGCCAATCACTACCCTTCGCCGCATAACGGACAGCCTATCGAGCTACGACAGCTTAGCGCTGGCGGCTATGAGCTATGTTTTGAAACCAAACGCGGCCTTCAGGCCGCGGAAGTATCGTACTTGTTCAGCTACGTTACGATGGGAGTGTTTATTACGCACCTGGAGTTTTGTGCTGCAGCGCTAGGATATGACATTAGTTGTAGCCTAGCGTTACCACCTGTCAGTGCCCTAAAAGGTGACGGTAGCATCAGGTTTGCTACTTGTCAGATTATCGCCTCTGAACAAGCCGGTAATTCAGCCTTGCTCGATACCCTACGATTTCGACAGACATCAAGGAAAAAGTACTTTGAGGGCGTCGATGATGAGCTCTCCGATAAAATGATTAGTCTGGCTGCAGCCAAGAATTTAGAACTTGTTAAGATGGACCGAGCCGGAACGCATCAGGCGATATGGTTAAATCAGCGGGCTGTGTTTGATGACATGTTTGACGATGCTGTTCGAGAAGAACTTAATCACTGGCTTCGCTACAGTAAACAAGAAAAAGAGACTAAAAAGGATGGCTTGGCCTACGACTGCATGGAGCTTAGTGGCCGAGCCATGAAGTTTATCGTTAAACATTATAAAATTCTGCGTATGCCCGGCGTCAGCCGCTTATTGCAGCAGTACTATCTGCGTACTATGAGTGATAACAGTGATGCGTATTATTTATTGACACCTTTTAGCAATGAACAGGAAGCTTATGAGGTAGGCGTGGCTGTAATGCAGCTTTGGGAAGCCGTCGCGGATAAGCGTTACTATCTCCACCCGTTCGGAACAATTATGAGTAACCAGGCAGCCCATGATGATTTCTTGAAGCTAGCTCATATTGAGCACGAAGATATTCATAAAAACTTTCTGGTGTTTATTTTTCGCTGCGGTAAGTCCGAAAAGCCGCATACCAGCCTACGAATCCCAGTAGAAGAGCATTTATTAAGGAGTGAGCGTGTTTAGTTTTATATATATCGCATTCGTAACCGTACTAGACAAAATAATATGGGCAGTTGATGTTGGCCCGTCGGTACACAAGTTTTTCTTGGCTCCGCAGGTAGGTAACTTCAGAGTCTTTTTGGGGCGAATCCGGGCTGTTCGCGTTTACAAGTATGCCCTCCGACGTACGCCGGCCTATAGGGACTACATGTCCAAGCAAACGTATAAAGGCCCTAAGATAACTTTTTTCAAAGCAAGCCTTAACGACGTTCCGGAAATTGATAAAGCTACCTACATTAAAAAATATGTGCTTTCTGACAAGTTAACTGACGGCATCCTGCCAAAGAGCGGCGTTATGCTCGACGAGTCATCGGGTAGCAGCGGCCGGCCGACGAGCTGGGCCCGCGGCAAAAAGGAACGCCGTTTTACCCGGCGCATCATACAAGTTGCCTTTAAGCACCTCATCGAAGATCAAAATCCGATCGTTATTAATACCTTTGCCATGGGTGCCTGGTCCACTGGCTTTAATACCTCACTTAGTCTGCTAGAAATTAGCCGCGTTAAATCAACTGGCCCAGACTTAACGAAAGTCATAGATACGCTCATAGAACTCGGCCCAGGCTACGACTACGTCATCACCGGCTATCCGCCGTTTCTAAAGCAGATCGCCGATGACACGAGAGTAGACTTGAGCAAGTATAAAATTTCGTGTATCTACGGCGGCGAAGGTATTAGCGAGCCTATGCGGAAGTCACTACTAGAAGTGTTTACCAGTGTAATAGGATCGTACGGTGCCTCGGATTTGGAAATTAATATAGCGCACGAAACTGATTTCACGATTGCCCTCAGGCAAGCCCTCATAAAAGATGAGTCGCTTCGTACCGCCCTGCTTAAACAAAACCGCGGAATTATACCGATGATATTTCAGTATAACCCCTATGACTATTTGTTTGAGAACAACGACAAGGGCGAACTGCTCGTGAGCATTTGCCGGGTAGAAAATCTTAGCCCACGCATTCGGTATAATATCCATGATCTCGGTCACGCCGAAGACTTTTACGCCTTTAAGAAAAAACTCAAAGCCCTGCACCGTGATGATTTGCTAAAACTTATTGAGCTTGATTTCGGCGTCCTATTCTATTACGGTCGCAGTGACCTGTCGGTAGATTATTACGGTGGAGTTGTTGGGCCAGAAGAGATTCGCCAGATCATAAACGACAATGAAGAATATAAGCAGAAGATTGCTAACTTCCGCTTAATAAGCTATGAAGATAAAGACCATCAGAAGCACTTACTTATTGCGCTGGAATTAGCAGCCGCAACTGATGTAGACGACGCAGAAAAACAGCGCCTTTTGGATATTATTGTCAATCAGCTATTTGTTTTGAACTTAGACTTTAAAGCCGGCTATGACATGGCTAAGTACAAGCCCGAGCTTCAAATATATCAGCCGGGTGAAGGTATATTCGACGCATCGCACCAAAAGCTAAAGAATGACTATGTCTGGAACATCGACTTCGAGCGGGCAAAAGCCGAAGGCATTGTCTAAACTATTTAAGTGCGGGTAACTGGTCTGTGAGTTGGTCCGCGAAGGCCATCATCTCATCCCAGATAGCAGTCTCGGGTAAAATACTTACTTGTTGCTCCGCACCAACCGGGCGGTATAGGACGACACCCGGATCTTCGTAGACACTGAGTATTAGCTCTGCGCCGGCCAGTTGCAGTGCGGCACCGCCGCCGGCCTGAAGGCCGCCGCTGAATACTTCGGCAGCGTGGACATGTGTCCCTAAGTCAACGGGACGTTGCCTGAAGCGGGGCCACTTATTAAAGCCAGTTCTATGTGCCACCACCTTAGCCGCTGTCATATCTTCTGTTTCGCCGCGAGTGACGGCCAGCAAGTCAGAATATGACTCCAACTGGGAATACGCAACGCCAGAAGGCGATAATATACGTCCCGTCGGTATCCGGTACTCTCGGGGCGCTACCCTATGTGCAAAATCTAAAAAATTATATACAAATGCCTGTCTCTGATTTAATAATGGGCGATTTTCTTCTTGCTTAAACTCTTCTACTTGTTTGTCGGTAATTTGCATCATATTTGCATTGTAATCCTGTTACATGTAAACGCAAGCATGAGTGGTAAAAGGTCGCATATGACGTCAGGTGTTACCTACAAGTTAATGGCATGGATACTATGCGGCTTTACGCAGATTTTAAATGGAGCTAGACTGTGACAATGGGTAAAATTACATTGGTGCTTACGGATATTGACGGAACAATTGTGTCGCTGGGTTTGCATGACCCAACTCCAGCGGTACGTCAGGCCATCAAAGATGTTCAAGATGCCGGGATTCAACTTACCGCAGCAACCGGTAGACCATACGAGATGACCAAGGATTTGTTTGATGACCTAGGCTTAAAGGGCTTTTCTATCTTTGATGGAGGTGCCACGATACGTGATATTCAGACGGGCGAATTTGCCTGGCAAAACTGGCTTGAGGTCGACAGACTGAAGGCAATAGCGAATATATTACTACCCTACAGTACCCTAATCGATTTCTTTCCAACATTTCACGAGGTCTTACCCAAGGATACAAGCACTAACGATATTATTGAAAAGGCTCCCTATGTGTTTGCTTTTGTACGCGCAGAGCATCGAAGAGAGGTTGAACACCGCTTAGCGGAACTCTCAGACTTATCTCTTCATATCGGACCAGAACGAAAAGACATGCCGGGAGTGTTCGATATTCAGATTACTGACATAAATTCTGATAAATTTCATGCTACCAATGTGCTCAGGAAAATCGTGCGTAGTAGCAAGGCTGAGACTCTAGCAATCGGTGATAGCACCAACGACCTGCCATTGTTTCGAAACGCCGGTGTAAAAGTGGCAATGGGGAACGCCATGGACGAGCTTAAGGCTAAAGCCGACTATATCGTTAACGCTCTTGATGAAGATGGCTTTGCTGAGGCAATGCATCGTTTTGTACTGACTTCCTAACTGCAATGTAATTATTGCTGTAAATCAGGCATCTAGTGTGCGGTGAAACCTTTCATCACTGTCGCGGCGGAGTGAATATAGCGTTCGCCAGGATGGAGAGGGGTACGCGCTGCAACTACCTAAGACCGCGGATTTTATTGGCCCGATCCAGACCTCGGCTCATGGCATCCAAAAGTCGTAACTGTCTTGTCTGATATTTTAGTAGATCTATGCTAGTAGTTGGAACTCTGCACATGTCCGTAACGGCTAAGTGACCTATGGCAGGGCAAATTTGCTCAGGTTTAACCTCACGCTTTGCTGCCCGTCTCTCTCGCCAGCGCCTCAATAATCCAGCTTGCTGAATATTTTCTGGCGTGCTATCTTGGATGACGTCTTGCGGTGTCTGACATTCTTGAACCGCGCGAGACAGTGCCCCGGGAGTAACTTGATTAGCAAAGTCGGCACGAGTTAGGTCCAGAACATCGCTCATTCCTCCCTGGCTATCGGCCAGCGCTGCGTAACCTCTCTCATCATCAAATGGACGTCCGATGATCTCGCCTACTACGGTGCCTCGATTCGGGCACCCTTCACACATAAATGCTTCTGTCATATTATTTAAAATAGTACAACTGTAGTAGGTATATGTCAAAATCCGGCGTCTCGGGAGGGATGCGCTTCACTTCGTTCCGCTTCTCAACTGCGGGGTGCTCGATGTAAGCATCTGCGCGCGTCCCTATTCTACTGAACCCCAATTGGTATGCAATAAGGCTCTAGTCTCCCTCGATCAAGACAAACACCTACTTGCGCAGGTGCCTTTATCTGGCTGGGTATGGAGGACAATAGTGAAACACTCTAAAACATACTCCGATTAAGCTGTATATAGATCTCTTCGTTTAGGCTTGCACGCTATTAAATCTTTGCGCCCTTGACCCAGGCAATTTCGTGCGCAATGAAATCGTGCTCGTCAAGTAGACCTGCGTTATGCGCGACAAGGAGACCGCAACGGACTACTTCTATTTCTTCACCATTAAAGCCAGTAATCGATTCAGGTAGAGGCTTTAGCTCTGGCCTGTAGAAGCTACATACTGTTATTGACCCGCAATAAAGAGGATTGCCGTACTGGATATCAACCTTGGAAAGCGTTACATGTGACGGATGTTCATAGCTACCAAATGTATTTTTAAATAAAACAAAACCCGGCACCAAATATGTTTCAGCACCTATTGCCTCT
This sequence comes from Candidatus Saccharimonadota bacterium, assembly GCA_028286245.1. Lineage (GTDB taxonomy): Bacteria > Patescibacteriota > Saccharimonadia > Saccharimonadales > UBA4665 > UBA4729. Next base: position 53,154 of record JAQBRY010000004.1, read on the forward strand.
TCCCAGGCTGTATTATACCGCTTGTCTCTATCCGGATTGTTGAGCTGAGCACGCATTTTATCTCGATATTTAATATGCAGTCCAGCGCTAACCATCATTTTGCTAATGTCGGCCAAAGTTTTGCGCTGTTCGGTTGTAATTGGGTTAATTCGTTCGCCTGCCATCGTGTAATAAATATATATGTCATGATATGCTGCTGCAAGCATAAGAATTGGGATGGAGGGATGCGCGCTGCGCGCTTTTACGCAAAGCCATGCTCCGAGCGCGCTCGTGCGCGTGGCTTTGCTCCACCGAACCCCTATGCCTTCGGCATGGGATTCTAGTCCCCCTCCATCCAGCCAAGCAAAAACCCGCTCCTACGAGCGGGTCTTAACTTGGCTGGGATGGAGGGATTCGAACCCCCGAATGCCAGTACCAAAAACTGGTGCCTTACCACTTGGCGACATCCCATTATGGTTGTGGTAGTGTTCAAAGCGTAATGCTTTGGTGAACTTTGCGAGTTCAAGGGGTGATTATATAGGTTTTAGGGCGGAAATCCAAGGCTTGTGGCGGCAAATACGCTGTCTTTATGCTTATGTAGGGCTTGGCTTGGTATACTAGCAGTATGTATCAGGACTTTCAGCGTGCGCGACAAACTAGAGAAAGCCTGTGGCACAGGCGCCGAAAAACCATTATCACAGTTTTTATTCTTATAATTGTTGGGTTAGTGGCATTGCTTGTACTGCGCGCTAGGCACCAGCCTGCCAAGCCGGCCGTCAATAATACCACGCCGACGGTAGTAAAATCACCGCCCAAAGCCGATCCCGATATAAGTATGCTGCTTACCGGTGACTGGATAGCCCACGACTCCCTCAACGCCGCCGCTAAAAAAGCCGATGGCAGCTATGATTACCTGCCACTGGTTAAGGCCTATCAGCCCCTTTTTAAACAAACGGATATTAAATTCTGTAATGATTCCATTCTTAACGGCGGCCAGGCACTGGGCATTAGTGGCTACCCTAAATTTAATTCACCCACCGAGTTCGTAACGAGTATGGGACAGCTGGGTTGTAACCTAGTAAATACGGCTTCTAATCACAGCTTTGACTTTACGCAGGCCAACATCGATGCTTCGGTAGACGCTTGGGCCTCGGTCCCAAACATGTTAGCCGTGGCCGGCGAGAATAAAACGCAGGCCGAACATGACCAGATCCACTACTTTAGCGAAAAAGGCGTTAAGTTTGCCTTCCTGGCATACACCGCCTATTCCAATACCACGCCTCAGAACTCTTACGGTGTAAATGTCTATAGCCAGGCGGTAGCGGCAGCGCAAATTAAGGAGGCCCGGACCAACGGTGCCCAGATAGTGATAGTAAGCATGCGCTGGGGAGTTGAGTACTCACCGACTATTAGCGCAGCTCAGACCACAGCAGCCCAGTTCTTAGCCGATCAGGGGGCTAACCTAGTGCTTGGGCATGGCCCGCACGTTCTGCAGCCGGTTCAGGAGCTTACTGGCACCAGTGGCAATAAAACGCTGGTGTGGTACAGCTTAGGCAACTTTGTAAACACCCAGGAGCCACCCGAGACGCTTTTTAACGGCGTAGCTTTCCTAAAGATTGACCCCAAGACACTCGCCATCACCACCACTGGCTTTGTACCCTTTTATATGCACTTTGAATGGACGCCCGCCCAGGCAAAGGCCGATGACACCAATGCTCGCACTGCCGTGCAGATGTACCTGTTAGAAAACACCACACAGCAAATGATCAACGCCCAACAACTGACAACCACAGTAGAGGCCCAAAAACAGCGCCTAACCACCACCCTAAACGCCCGCGGCCAAAACATCCCCCTCCTAACCTCCACCCAAATCCTCAAATAAAGTAAGGCGTTCGACGCGACTGTTCCTATAAAATACGGAAGGTCAGGCTTAGAGCAACCGGACCAGCAAAGCTGGCCCGCGTGAAACGCCTTCTTTAATTTACTAAAACAGCTGTCTCTAAAGTTTAGTAGTCTTTGCCGCCGGTAACGTCGAAGAACTGCTCAAGGGTATCAACGTGAGTGTTGTGGAGCTCGGTGGAGAGGTCGGTGCCGACGTAGCGCACATGCCAGGGCTCATATTCGTACCCGGTTATAGCTTGATCATTAATGGTGTAGCGAATAATAAAGCCAAACTTGTAAGCGTTTGCCGCCAGCCAGGTGCCCTCTGGAGTAGCAGAAAAACATTGTTCTAGTTCGCAGGTTTTACTGGCAGGTTCAATATCTGCGCCCAACCCCGTCTGGTGTTCGCTGTAGCCCGGCCGAGCGCTCTGCGTGTCGGCCGTGGCTTGGCCTTGACTAGCCACGTAGCCGTTATACAAATTAACCTGGTAGGTGTATGAGCGGTACCCACTGGAAAGCATCAAGTTGAGCCCCTGCTCTTTAGCGGCTGCAAACATGGCCTCTAGGGCTGTGGCGGTTGCCTGTCGCACTTGCATACTCTCGTTACCCGGTACGCGTAGCGGGATAGTAGGCACTACTAAATCTGCCGGTACGTAATCTTTAGGTACTAACTGGTGTTGCTTATTTACTATCACCCAAATACTGGCCGGATCGGTGCGTGAAAACTCAGACTTGTTAAAGCTAGTGGCCGGTTTGGCTGCGGTAGGCGCCGGCTTGGGTGTATTAGTTGAAGCGGTTGGTGCCTCGGCTGGCTGAGCGAGCAGAAGCATTGCTGCAACGACTAAAATGACAATCAGCGCTAAGGACAGAAGGAGCTTGTGTTTCTTCATTACCATTAGTATAGCCGATTTTAGATAATCTGTGGCGCTCGATGGCAAATTTTGGTACAGTCATAGTAATTATTTATGTCTACAGATCTAGCGAACAATCCAGTTGATTACATTGTGCCAATTAATATTAATGGGCTTAAAGGGCGCATGCTTAAATTACCGGCCCCCAAAGGCCGTAGTCGCGAAATCTTGTTTTTATACGGCAGTCACTCTAGCTTAGAGCGCATGTTTACGCTGGCCGAAGAGCTTAATGCCTACGGTGCAGTTACCATGCCGGACTGGCCTGGTTTTGGTGGTATGGACAGTCTATTTAAAGTTGGAGCTAAGCCCACCATTGATAATATGGCAGATTATTTAGCTACCTTTGTAAAAATGAGCTATCGCCGCCGCCGATTTACTATTGTGGGCATGTCGTATGGATTTGCCGTGGCTACCCGCATGCTGCAAAAATATCCGGAAATTGCTGCCAAGGTAGATTTTATTGCCAGCGTGGTCGGTTTTGCCCACAAAGATGATTTTCATGTCAATAAGCGCACGCTGATTGCGTTTAAAGTGGGCACCGGTGTTCTTAAGCACCGTATCCCGAGCATGATTGCCAGAGTAGTTATTAACGGCCTCACCGTCGATGCAACCTATAGCTTGATGGCCAACAGGCATAGCAAAATGAAGGGTGCCTCCCGCGAAGAGCGCCGCACACGCATAGAATTCGAAAAGATTTTGTGGCGTATAAACGATCTGCGGACTTATTTTTATACGGGATCAACTATGTTTACAATTGACCTCTGTAATTCGGAAGGCAATGCGCAGGTCAAGGTACCGGTGTACCACGTAGCAGTTAATAATGATCAGTTCTTTAATAATCAGCTTGTTGAACAGCATCTGGCGGTTATCTACTCAAAAGTGAACATGCTCCATGTAACGCTCACCGCCCACATGCCAACAATTGTTGCCACCGCTGCAGAAGTTGCCCCCTTTATTCCCAAGGAACTGCGTAAAGCACTGGCTGCAAAATAATACGCTCAATAAGAATGGTATACTGGCTCTATGAAAATCGGCATTATTTGTCCGTACAACATCCTTAAGGGTGGCGGGGTCCAAGAACACGTCAAAGCACTTAAGGCGGAACTTGATAAGCGTGGCCACACGGCCATAATTATTACGCCTATGCCCCGGGACAGCGAAGTCGGCCCCATGCCAGGGGTGATATTTGTAGGTACTTCTACCGACTTCCGTTCGCCAATGCATACCAGCGTCCAAATTTCTGCCACAGCTGCCTCGGCTACCATCGACCGGGTGCTTGAGCAGGAGCAGTTCGATATCCTACATTTTCATGAGCCATGGATTCCGGTTATTAGCCGTCAAATTTTGCAGCGCTCTAAGGCTATTAATATTGCCACCTTCCATGCCAAGGTACCCGAAACACTTATGAGCCGCACGGTGATCCGGGTGGTCACGCCCTACACCAAATCTGTGCTTAAGTATTTTCATCAATTTACGGCCGTATCCGAGTCGGCACTTGAATACGCCAGCAGCCTTACCGACGAACCTTTCGAAATTATTCCCAACGGCATCGACCTTAAGGCCTACAAGGTGGCCAAACATAGTAAATCCGCCAAACATCCTAAAAAGATTCTGTATATTGGCCGCCTGGAGCGCCGAAAAGGCGTGAACTATCTGTTAAAGGCCTTTGAGCTGCTGCAAAAAGATAACCCGGACGTGTCCTTGGTGATTGCCGGTGCCGGGCCGGACCGTGAAAAATTGGAGTTGCTCAGCGAAGATCTGGAGCTTAAGAACGTTGAATTTCTAGGCTATATTAGCGACCAAGAAAAGCACAAATTGCTGAGTGAAGCAGATTTGTTCTGCTCGCCAGCAGTGTATGGCGAGAGCTTTGGCATTGTCCTGCTCGAGGCGATGGCTACCGGGTTAGTTGCGGTTGCAGGCAATAATTCCGGGTACGCCGACCTGATGCAAGGCGTGGGCGCCTTATCAATCGTAAATCCTAAAGACTCTATGGAGTTTGCCCGCCGCCTCGAGTCGCTATTATACGAAGAGACGCTGCGTGCCCTCTGGCGTGAATGGGCCAAAGACTATGTGCCGCAGTTTAGTTACGAGCGCATCGTTGACAAGTACGAGACGCTTTACCGGCAGGTCCTCGCCCGCAATGGCAAATAATCCCTCACTCAAAATTGCCCTCGTTCTCGATGACTCCCTCGATAAAACCGGTGGCGTCCAGGAATATATATTGAGCATTGGCGAGTGGCTGGCAGGCCAAGGCCATGACGTGCACTACTTGGTAGGCGCTACCACACGCACCGATATCCCCAACGTGCACAGCCTGAGCAAAAATATTGGCGTCCGGTTTAATGGCAATCGTATGTCGATTCCCCTGCCTACCCCTAAGCGGCGCATAAAAGCGCTGCTTGAGCATGAACAATATGATGTACTGCACGTACAAACCCCCTACAGCCCGTGGCTGGCCCATCGCTTAATTGTAGCCGCACCGCCCAGTACCGCCGTGGTGGGAACATTCCATATTGTGGCCTATTCTAAACTCGTGACGCTTGCTACCAAAGCCCTTGCCTTCTGGACTCGTAAGAGTGTTAAGCGGTTTGATCAAATGATGAGCGTGTCGACGGCTGCCGTTACCTATGCCAAACAAACCTATGGTATTAGGAGCGTGGTGGTGCCCAATGCCATAGATTATTATCGTTTTCACCAGGCGGCACCCTCCGTTAAGGCAAAGGAACTACGCATTATTTTTCTGGGACGACTGGTAGAGCGAAAAGGCTGCCAATACCTACTGCAAGCTATCCAAAAATTACAGTCAGTACCCGGACTGCCACTCTATAAAGTGATTGTTGGTGGCAAGGGTCCACTTGACGGAACGTTAAAGGCCTACGTCGGTTCGAATCATTTAGAAGACAAGGTTTCATTTGTGGGCTATGTGAGTGAGGATGAAAAGCCGAGTTTTTATGCCAGTGCCGATCTTTCGGTCTTTCCGAGCACCGGTGGCGAGAGCTTTGGCATTGTGCTCGTAGAGGCGATGGCCAGTGGCAGGAGCGTAGTACTGGCAGGCAAGAACAGTGGTTACAGTACGGTTATGGAGCCCCAGCCGGAACTACTCTTTGACGCCAAGGATAGCCAGCAGCTTGCCAACAAACTGGCCGCATTACTGCTTGATGCGGGCCGACGCCAGAGCTTAGCCAGTTGGGGCATGGAATACAGCCGTGGCTTTGACGTGGACCAGATTGGTAAGCGGATTGTGCTTGAATACGAACAGGCATTGCGTAAACGCCGCAAGTTATAGATAATAAAGCATTATGCGCATCTTTCGACACTCTGATAGCCCCGACAGCCAAGAAATTAGCCAGGTCGAAGTTACTATTTCTGTGAGGACGTATGTAAAGGTTGCCCTATTAGTAGTGACCACCATCGCACTGATAGCTGCTTTTCGTAAGGCCACTCATGCGCTGCTATTACTATTTACGGCATTTTTCCTAGCCCTAGCCTTAAATGCCCCCGTCAGCTGGGTGGCAAGGCATTTGCCTGGCAAGCGTAAGGGTAGCCGCTCGCTGGCGACTAGCCTGTCGTACTTGATAGTCATCTTTATTTTAGGAGCCTTTTTAGCCAGTCTTATCCCGCCGCTCGTCAAGCAGACGCACAGTCTTATTGGGGCGGCGCCCACCCTAGTAAAAGACTTTAAGAGCCAGGATAGCCAAACTGGAAAAATAATCCGTCGCTACAACCTAGGAAAACAGGTTAACGAATTCTCCAGTCAGTTATCCGATCGGCTCAAAGGTCTTGGCAGCAGCGCCTTTTCTACTGTCCAAAAAGTGGGCAGCAGTGCCTTTTCGCTAGTAACGATTCTGGTGCTAACGTTTATGATGCTGGTTGAGGGGCCCGAGTGGCTCGCACAAGTAAAGAAGGTGACGCCGCGTAGGCATCACGAGCGCGTAAAGCGTGTTTCGTACGACATGTACCGCGTGGTAAAAGGTTATGTAAATGGCCAGGTAATACTAGCTGCCATCGCTTCTGTCGCTATCGCTCCGGTGCTGTTTATATTAAACGTTAGCTACCCAATTGCGCTCATTTTTGTGATATTCATCTGCGGCCTTATACCGATGGTCGGGCACACTATTGGCGCCGTAATTGTGTCGTCAGTTGCGCTTTTTACCTCTACAACGGCCGGCATTATTGTGCTCTGCTACTACATTTTGTATCAGCAACTCGAAAATATCCTGGTACAGCCACGCATCCAGGCCAACTCTACTAACATGTCGCCGCTGCTGGTTTTTGCCTCTGTTGTTGTAGGCGTGAGCTTTGGCGGACTGCTTGGCGGACTGGTTTCTATTCCGGTTGCCGGTTGTATGCGCGTGATTATCCTAGAGTATTTAGAGAGCCGGAATATCATTGATACCAAAACCGTCGAACAGGCGATTGACTAGCTAAATTCGGTACCAGATTTGTCCGTCACTAGTATCGTTTACGCCAATGCCACGCTTGAGTAAGTGATCGCGCAGTAGGTCGGAGGCTTCCCAGTCTTTATTGGCGCGAGCAATGCTTCGCTCTTGGAAGATGGTTAACTGCTCTTCGTCTAGGTCACCTTGGGCGAGCAAGTTAATACCGAGAGCATGGTCTAGGAAGTTCAGGAAGTCTTTATAGACCGATTGCGAGCCGTGATCGAGCTGTTTGGTCTCCATGGTCGAAAATAGATCGTCTACCAGGCTCAGGGCTTGTGGAGTGCTCAGGTCGTTCGTGAGTTGCTCGGTAATGTTGGTGGTGGCGTCCACAATAGTATCGGTGAGTGATTCACCCTCTTCGCGTTGCGACTGCCAATACAGGGCTGCCACGGCCTGCCAGTGCTTAAGGCGATTGTGGGCGGCCTCCAGACTCTCCCAGCTAAAGCGTGACTGACTGCGGTAGTGCGACTCCAGAATGTGTAATCGCACGGCTTGCACGGGCACACCTTTGTCAATAATTTCTTGCAAACGAATGCCATTACCCAGGCTCTTGGAGATTTTTTCGCCGTTTACCGTGACGTGATTGCTGTGGAGCCAGTAGTTTGCAAAGCGCTTGCCGGTAGCGGCCTCGCTTTGGGCAATTTCGTTGGTGTGATGCACCGTAATGTGATCAATACCCCCGGTGTGGATATCGAGTGTTTCGCCGAGGTACTTCATGCTCATAGCCGAACATTCAATGTGCCAGCCAGGAAAGCCTTTGCCCCACGGGCTGTCCCATTCCATGTCACGCGAGGCGTTTTTGGGTGAAAACTTCCAGAGTGCAAAGTCGGAGGCCTGACGTTTTTGCGTGTTTACCTGTACCCGGCCGCTGGCCTGCTGTTCGTCCAAATCCAGTCGAGCAAAGCTGGCATAGCCCGCAAATTTAGAGGTGTCGTAGTACACGCCGTCATCAATAGTATAAGTGTAGCCCTTTGACTCAAGGGTTTGTACCAGCGCTATCTGCTCCGCAATATGGTCGGTTGCCTTAGTAATATGATCCGGGTGCGAGATAGTAAGCAGCTCCATGCAGGCCATAAAATCATCAGTGTAAAATTCGGCAACCTCCCAAGCGGTTTTGCCCTCGCGTCGGGCACCCTTTTCCAACTTGTCTTCGCCCTCATCGCCGTCACTAACCAGGTGGCCGACATCGGTAATATTCATGACCCAGTTGGGCGCTAGACCGTCGAGCCGCAGCGTCCGAATGAGCGTATCCATGCGCACGTAGGTATACCAGTGGCCAATATGGGCATAGTCATACACGGTAGGACCGCAGGTGTACACGCTAACGGTGCCGGGGTTTATGGGCTGGAGAGTATCAGTTTGTCGAGTAAGCGTATTGTATAGTTTCATCACTGTTTCCTGTTTGAAGTTTGCTAAGTAAGTCCTGCGCGTAGCTTAGACACTCTGATTTAACTTCGTTAAAAGGCTTGCCGTCTGCGACCTTAAAACCACTGGCAAAGGCGTGGCCGCCGCCACCCATGTGCTCGGCGAGTTCTGCACCGACGCCGTAGCCCGGATTGCAACGAATAGCACCCGTTACCTTACCATCGTCGTACGATTTAAACACGATGGCAATCTGCACGCCGGTGGCCTGCAGCATGTCTCCTTGCACTAGTGGACCCGGGTTATACAGGGGGCTGTACTCGTTAATTTCGGCTTGCGGGATAGTAACGTGCGCAATAGTGCCCTCAAAGTCGAACTGGGTGCGCTGTAATAAACGCCCCTTGTAGGCCAGAATAGTCCGTGGCATTTTGCTGTACTCGCGGCGTCGCTCCTCGAGGGCTGGCCGGTCAACGCCACTTTTAATCATCTCACCCATAATCCGGTAGGTATCAGCCGAAGCTAGCTGATTACTGAGTCCCTGCGTATCACCAAGGATAGCCGTCATCATGCACTCCTGTGCTGCCACCGATACTTTCCATTCAAGCGCCTCGGCAATAGTATAAATAAGCTCGCCGGTAGACGACTTTTTATAATCATTAATCATGACTTCCGAAAAAGGAATAATCTGCTCCACCTTTTCGTGATGATCAAGCACAATGCATGGCTTAGCTGCCAGCCAAGACAGCTGACCGGTTTGCTGGAGTTTTTCAAGCAACGACAGCGTGGAGGCATCTACAATAATACTGGCATCAAATTTGGCCGGCAACTCTTTGACTACCCGGTCCCAACCGGTCAGGTACTGTAAATACCCGGGCATATCAACGCCGCAGTACAAACTTACTTGCTTGCCCATATCGGCTAGGAGATGTTCCATAGCGAGTGCGCTGCCGAGGCTATCGCCATCCGGGTTATCGGCTTGCACGACCACAATGTGCTGGGCAGCGTTCAGAATTTGAGTTATTTTTGGGAATTGTTCCATGGTACTGCTTGCTTAGTATTAATTGATAGCTTCTCTAGTAATAATGACACGTTACGATACCAGGGCCAAGTAAATGTTTTATAAGGCCCGCCGGCCCTCTAGGGCCCGCCCAAGTGTAATTTGATCGGCATATTCCAGGTCCACACCAACTGGTAGTCCGCGAGCCAACCGCGTAATACTCACATCCCTATTGCCAATCTGTTGCTGAATGTAGAGTGCGGTTGATTCCCCCTCCACGCTGGCGTTGGTGGCCAGAATAATTTCGGTTACTTTATCTTCGTCAATACGTTGCACCAGCTCTTGGATGTGCAGCTGCTCGGGGCTGATGCCATCTATCGGCGATACTAAGCCGCCCAGTACGTGGTAGGTGCCATGAAATTGATTAGTTTTTTCTAGAGCCACCAGGTCAAAGGGTTCAGCAACTACGGCTACGATAGTTTTATCGCGCCGAGGATCGGTATACAGATCCGAATACTCCTGGTCGGCTGATATAAGGGCAAATGTTTTTTTGCAGTAACCAATACCACCCTGTAGGTCTTTAAGACTTTCGGCCAGCTTAAGCGGCGCATCGCTGCTGTGTCGTACTAAGTAGTAGGCAAAGCGCTCGGCAGTGCGTGGACCCACACCGGGCAATGCACCAAAAGCCTCAATTAAATCGGTGAGGGCCGGAGGAAGAATCTGCATCGGGGGAGCTACAGCCCGAGATTGCCCAGGGCACCCATCATTGGTTGCATTTTTTCGGCAGCAATACGTTGGCTTTCTTGGATAGCTTCTTTAACAGCATCTTCGATCCAGCGCTCTAGCTGACCGATGTCAGTGACGTCAACGTATGACGGGTCAATGTGCACTTTTTTAAGTTTTTGCTCACCAGTGATTTCAACTTTGACGGCACCGTCACCCTTTTCGATGACAATAATCTGCTTTTGTAATTCTTTTTGAATTTTTTTAACGCGCATTAACATCTTAGCTTGGTCAAATCTGCTCACGATGGATCTCCCTGGTAATTAGTGTCTACCTCTATTGTAGCAAGCTAGGGCTTTGAGCGAAAGCTTACCTGTGTAGCCTGGGCATGCGGCCAAGCAATAAAGTAACTGCGAAGATTGTAGCCGGCGCTCAGTAGAACGGCGAGTGTAATCAACCCAATGCCAATACTGCGGGCAAACGGGTTAATTGGAAAGGTGCGCAGCCAGTCGCGGAGTAGCCAGGCAATACCGGCGGCAGCGGCTAAATACGCCAGAGGAATCACTACGCTCAGCGTTACCGGCCCGCCAAGGCCAATTAGGATAAGCCCGACTACAGCGTAGCTGAGCAGCTGCTGGGTGCGCGGTGCAAACCAATTGCGGGCCACGTAAAAGAAAATTCCCAGTACCGCTAGAGCCAGCGTAAATACATCCAAAATAGGTAACCTGCCAAGCCATAGTTCCGGGATAGCTGGTCCGTGCACAAAGACGTGCACCGGCACGGCTAACAAGCCATGGCCAATGCTTCCTAAGGATCCAAAATCTTGCGGCAGACCCAGCCAGCTGATGATTGCTCGCGGCTCATTTATAAACCGTATAATTAAGAGCGGCAAGGTCACCAGACCACAGGCGATGATGAGCAGTCGCGGCTTAAGAGCAGTATGAATACTCCAAATGCCGCGAAGCAGCTTGCGTTGCCAAAATATGGTCACCAGCAAAAGCCAAACAAAGCCGGGAACATACAGCAACACCCCCCAGGTAAGCATCACCGCGCAAACTACTAATAATCGACGGGACTGCTGCTTAATAAGTACTTGCGTTAGTAGGAGTAGTGGCACTAGCAACAAGTACAGCACGTCAGTACTGGCGTAGCGGCTTATGTGGAGTGTCCAGGCAGCGCTGCCAAATAGCACGCCCGTAAGCAGCGCAATGCGTGTGCCGTGCCAGAATTTGACTACCAGCATTAATGCTACGACTGCTACCGCACCTAGGACTGCATTGGGTGCACGGGTAACAAAAGCCCCTGCCCCATCATGAAAGAAAAAGGCTATCGACCGGAGCAACAACAGCGGGAGGTTGAGCGGATCAGCATAGATACCACTCCAGCCTAGTGGCGTAATGGCTACGGCCTGCTCTGACGAGCTGAGGCCGGGTACGAGTGTACCCAGATGATAACCAAGGACTGTAATGAGCGCCAGAACGGTAATGAGCCAGCAACTGATTGAGAGCCAGTGGCCACGAAGCGTGATTTTGATTTTATTCATAAACTGCAAGCATTATAACTGTTTGGGCGATGCTAGGCTAGCGCTATTCGAATGGATCAGCGTGATTGGTATCAAGCGTCTGGATTCGCTGCTTTTCGCGGTCAAAATATAGCTCAATGCCACCAACGGGCCCATTACGATGCTTTTTGATCAAAACATCCATAATATTCTTGCGATCGGTTTCTGGATTGTAGTAATCCTCTCGGTATAAAAACGCCACCACGTCGGCATCCTGCTCAATTGAGCCGGATTCGCGAAGATCGGAGAGCTGGGGTATTTGCGGCGTACGACTCTCTACCGAACGGCTGAGCTGACTCAGCGCAATCAGCGGGACATTAAGCTCACGGGCTACACCCTTAAGTCCGCGAGAGATTTCAGATATTTCTTGCACCCTATTGCCGTCACCGCCAAAGCGACTGCCGCCGCTCATAAGCTGCAAGTAATCAACAATAATTAAACCGAGCGGTCGAGTGTGTGCCTCGCGCCGGGCTTTGGTGCGCATGTCGCTCACCGTTATGCCGGGCGTGTCATCAATAAGTATCTGTGCCTCACTGAGGGCGCCCATGGCCAGACCGATTTTTTCGAAGTCGGTATCGGTGAGGTTACCGGTTCTAAGCGCCCAAGCATTTACGCCGGATTCCATTGAGAGCAGTCGGTCTACGAGTTGTTCCTTGCTCATTTCCAGACTAAATATCAGCACAGGCTCTTTGGCTGCTGTCGCAATCTTGTGGGCTAAATTAAGCACAAAGGCCGTTTTACCCATTGACGGACGGGCTGCCAGGATAAACAGGTCAGACCGTTGCAAACCGGCTAGCATATTATCAAGGTCGCGGTAGCCGGTAGGTACGCCACGAATTTTCTTTTTATCTTTGTGGAGGTCATCCAAACGGTCAAAACTTTCGGCCAGGATTGATTCAATGCTGACGACGCTCTGCTTAACGTGCTGTTGGCTGACCTGAAACAGCCGGCTTTCGGCCTCTTCTATAAGTTCTTTGAGCTGCAACGTTTCGTCATAGCCGAGGTCGCTAATTTCTTGGGAGGCTGAGATTAAACGGCGGCGCAGGGCCTTCTGGGCAATAATGTCCGCATACTGTTCGGCATGCGAAGCGGTCGGCACAAAGTTAGTTAGCTCAGTTAAATAGGCCGGGCCGCCCACCATGTCGAGGTAGCCATTATTTCGAAGCCGATCGGCAAGCGTCAGAACGTCGAGCGCTTCGCGGCGTTCGTAGAGTTGTACCATTGCCTCGTAAATTTTTTGGTGGCGCGCTTCATAAAAGTCGGCCGCATTTAGGCCGTCGGCAATTTTAACAATTGCATCGGCATCAATCAGAATCGCACCGAGCACGGAAGCTTCGGCGTCACTGTTCTGTGGAGGCGCTTGTTTGCGCGGTCTAGTTTCTTCCATAAGTGCTCATCTCTCTCTTAACAGTATACTGCACGCGTCGCAAAACGAAAGCGCAGCGCTGCTATAAGATTTCGCCGCCGCCAAATATATTGCTGATAGCGGCTACGTCGTGTGCTGCCACCGCTGGTGTGGGCGCGGCTGCTGCTACCTGCGGCCCTTCCCCGTCTTTTTGGGTGATGCAGGTAATGACCACTTTCTGGCCGCTCAAGCCCTCTATAATATCGGCAACTATTTTTTTATTCTTTGGGTCATTAATACGCTTTTGATGAAAGGCAAAGTTAAAGGCCAGCTCTAGCTCGTTGCCACTAAAGATCGGTTTGGCCATACGGATAACACCGTATAGGGTGTTGTACTGCTGCTTAAGGGCAGTTAGGACTTGCAGCCAGATGGTATCATCAAAGGCACTGGCCGCTTTTACTGGCGCAGCGACTGCTGCCGCAGGTGCGACCGCAACATGCTTTGGTTCCGGCTTAGTCGGCTTGGCTGCCTCAACCTCGGCCGGGGCTGGCTTAGCCGGTGTCTTACCCGCTGCTTTGGGTGCAGTTGCTACAACCGGCGCGGGCTGAGCGGCAATCAGGGGCACAACACTATTAGTAGTCGCCAGCAACTGTATTTCGAGCAATCGTTCCGGATCGTGACTGGCAGGTACGTCTAGTAACTGCGTAAGCAGGCTAAAGGCCAGTTCAGGTGCCAGGCTGAGCGTATTAGTAATAATTTGCTGCCGGAATTGTTTGGCGAGTGCCTTGGCGATGGCGGCGGCCTGCAGCCCTTGCTCGTAGAGGGCATTTAAATTTTGAGCGCTGGTAGCGCTATCTCCCTGTGCAATAGCGGTAAGTAAGTCTGTAATGGCAGTATCCGACGGCACGCCAAGCATTGTTTCCACATCGGCCGTTTCTACAGAGTGGCTCTTGTTGCTTAGCTGATCAAGCAGCCCCACACTATCCCTAAAGCTGCCATCGCCGTGCTGTGCCAGTAATGCCAGAGCTTCGTCACTAATTTTGATGTCTTCTTTGCCGGCAATCATCCGCAGGTGATCAATAACTACCTGCTGCGCCCCGGGTTTAAATGTAAAACGCTGTGTGCGGCTAACGATGGTCTCCGGTAATTTGTGTGCGTCAGTAGTGGCTAGAATAAAGACGACATGAGCCGGCGGCTCTTCGAGGGTTTTGAGCAGCGCATTAAAGGCCTCCTTGGTAAGCATGTGGACTTCATCGATGATGTATACCTTGTACTTGGCACTGGTGGGCGCAACGGCTACTTTGTCCCGAAGTTCGCGGATTTCGTCGATGCGGCGGTTGCTGGCGGCATCAATTTCTATAATATCCATGTGCACGCTGTCGTCATCATAAGGAATGCCATTAATCTCGTGGGCCAGAATACGAGCAATACTGGTCTTGCCGACCCCGCGTGGCCCGGTAAATAAATAGGCATGGCTAATCTTACCGCTTTTGAGCGCTTGGTTAAGTGTGGTCGTAATATGTTCCTGGCCAACAATTTCTGCCAGACTCTTTGACCGGTATTTTCGGTAGAGTGCTTGCCCCATAGACTAGCTATTATACGAGCATTTGTCGTCTAGGTCTGTAGTCAAATTTATCTTGCCGACGGCTGTGCCTGTTCCAGGCGGCCAACACGCTGGTCCAGACGCTTTACACTCCGTTTGAGGATTCCCACGTCTTGTTTAAGAACTTTGACGTCCGCATTGGTTTCTGTGAGGACGATCTGCATGGTGTCTAACCTCGTATTAATGAGGTGTGCATCAGTTTTAGTCGCCGTCTCTGTAGCTAAAACGTGGAGGATGTGACTTACCGCTTCAGAAAGAACCTTACGCTCTTCGCGTTCTTCTTCCAGCATAAGCGTGATATAGTGCAGATCATTTGTCATGATTCTAGTATATCGACCACGAATGACTGCTGCAAATAAGTTAAGGATTAATTAAGAACGGTAACGAGGGCTAGAGAGCGGCTTCGAGGGCGGCCCACTCGGTAGTAGCATCGTCTTCGGGGACGTTAACGCTCACTTGGTCGCCGGGCTTGGCTTTGAAGTAGGTGACGCTGGCGAGGAGTACACGTAGGTTGCGGCCGTTAACATCCACAAAGTAGTGTCCGTTTTCGAGCTTGAGTGTGCCAACAACCTGTTTGCGAGGAATCGGTCCGATTTGCTTGTATAAAAAGGCACCGTCTTCGGCGATGGTCAGTTTGAGGATGTCGCCTTGGACCAACTTGGACTTGCTGGCGTAATTGGCGGGGACCGGGTAGGTTTTACCATCAGAGCCGACCATGTTTTGACCGTCAAAAACCCCTTCGATAATTTTACCGAGGGTATCTTCGCGGACTACAGGTGCCATGGTATCATCGTCGCCGACTAAGCTAATGAGTAATTCAGTAGCGGCAGCTAAGCTGGTTTCAGCTTCCTGTATGAGTGCCCGGAGTCTTTTGACTTGTTTTTCTGGTACGTCTGGCATAAGTGAGGTCTCTCGTATAAGTGTTTTTGTGTCCTATACTCCCCCTAAAAATAACACGAATGACAATTCAAGTCAAAATTTGCCTTTACCTAGAGACCAGTCTGTGGATAACTAACGAGTGTGTAGTCATGACAAGTAAAATTTATTCTAATGCTTTGGTGAGTTAGAAAATTAAGCTAATAGTTTATTGGGGTGTATCGCCAAAAGCTATCTGAGTAACAATATCAGTTCTTTCCGCTTGGTTCTTGCCCTGAAATAGACTATAAAGTATGCCTTTCTCCTCTGGCTCTAGTTCGGGTAGAGACACGCGTATGCGATCTGCTGATGTTCCAAGCTCTTTTCGTAAGGCCGTATTCTCTAAGGCTAACTTTGCGATTAAGAGCTCGTGTTCTATAAATAGCGTTGCATGTGCCTCACCATTGTTTCGTAAAGCCGCAATCTCTTCTCCCATTGCCTTAATTGATTGATTTGCGCCATCCACATCAACTTTTCCAATAGGATTGGACGGTTCGGTAGATTGTTTGCTGGGCTGTGGTCTTGATGGTCTTGCCGGAGGCAAAGTATTTGTCCAAGAGCCGGTTTCAATTACGGTAACAGCGGCTTCAGGTGTTGGTGCACTAGCCACAGCGCTAACTAACTGCTGTGCATCAGCAGCGCTCATTTTACGTTGCAGAATCACTTTCGCTACAAGGTTCTGCTGTAAATACAGGTGAGGCAGTTGAGTCCCAATTACTTTTAAGTGTTGCGGAGACAGAGCAAAGTTTGCCCTGTTCGCCTTTGAAGCTCTTACTTCTCGAACTAGTTTCGGGTCCATTACTCCGGCAACAACTAAATTATTGTGCAGCTGAGAAGTGGTCATATTCCACTGTTGGCTTTTTGCTTTCGTCCACTGGGTAATTGCTCGTACTTCATTGGGGCTTAATCCAAGACGCGCACCGTTGTTAGAGTCTGACAGACCTAACATAAAACCTTGACTGACACTTAAGCCTTTTCTGTGCCAATCTGTCCTTGACCACGCTGCTTCAACCCAGTCTACGACTCGTGCAAATTGAACGCTTTTATGGGATGTTGCTGCTGTGATTCGGCGATCAAACGTTTCTTCAAGCGTTGAGTTTAAGCAGATACTTGCGTAAGCTTTCTGTTCACCATTCTGATTGAGTGCCCCTGTACGATGAAACCCATCAATAATCAAAAACTTGGGCATGCGAGGGACATGAGCCAAAGTAATAGCCGAAACTTGGCCACTAGTGCCTTCTCCAGAGGTGTTTAATTGCTCCTTGCGCATTGCTTGCGCTAGCTCAGCAACATGAGCATGGTCTACGGGCACGTCTTCTGTAAGTATGAGATCAAGTGTGACGTAAGCGTCCATGATCGTTCCGCCCTCACGCATTAATAAGGGCTCAACGCGAGCTAAGAGAATATCGCTTCCTGATTGTTCACCAAGGGGTACTGACATACTGTCATTATCGATATTTATGTTGATAATGCAAGCATGAGAGCTTTGTATTATGCAGCATCTATAATTTGCATTCGAAGCTTTTTTAGAATTTTAGCTACCATTTGGCAAATACGAGACTCGGATACGCCAAGCTCTCCAGCAATTTGCATTAATGTTTTATTCTCATAAAATCGTCCATAAATTACTGTTCGCTCGCGATCAGTTAATGTCGCCAGTGCATAATTGAGCTGCGGAGTTAATTCGAGTTCAGTATCTGCCAGCACTATTTCTGAAGGCTCGTAAGTAGTATTGCCAATTATATCAATTAGAGTTAGGCCATCCCCAACATCAGAGTCCATAGTTTGCTCAAACGAGACTGCAGTACCAATAAGAGTTGAAAATGCGCGTGCCGCAGAACCTTCTGGCCCGCGCGACTGGTAAAATGAGCGA
Source organism: Candidatus Saccharimonadota bacterium (assembly GCA_028286245.1). GTDB lineage: Bacteria > Patescibacteriota > Saccharimonadia > Saccharimonadales > UBA4665 > UBA4729. The sequence continues at coordinate 70,743 of JAQBRY010000004.1, forward strand.
TAACCGTCAATCACTTGCCCTTTGATTCTGTATGCGGCAAATGTATTGAAGGTTGCCTCGCCACGAGTAGGGTCGTATTGCGTTGCAGCCATACATAAGCCTACGAAACCATCACCCATAGCGTGATCTCGCTCAAAAGAAGCTACCATTCCCATTCGACCTACAACCATACGTACGAGGTCGTGATGTTCTTCCGCTAGGCTACGCTGCTCGGCTGTTAGTTGCATCGGAACAACGACTGCCTCTGTCGTCTCGGATTCAAAAGCCGCAACGGCTATAGGGTCGGCCTTCTGTTCAATAATAAGAGATTCTGGTTCAGAAGTGCCATTCATTAGGGCTTCGTAATCAAACGCCATACAATGATAATACTATAAAATCAAAAATATTAGTCTAAGTTTTGGCAGTGACTTTAATAGTTAGAACGTTGTACTCAAGAGACAGTTCAACGGAGATATACTATGAAACAGATACCTAAGTAGGTTACGGGGCGCATTCTTCCAGGTGTGAATCATAGTAATTGCCGCTGCCATTGCAGCTATTATCCTTGTGGACGACGTAAAACACTACGGCAAATGCAAGTAGTGCCACAATAATAGTCGTTATAAGCCTTTCTGAACGATGCATCATCTGGCCATTGTATCAAAGGCCCCACTATAGAGCGACTCAAATTCATACTTGTAGAACGTTACAGCAAGGGACTGAGCATGTTCTGTGAACCACGAAGCATGAGGTCACTCGCAGCATTCTGAAGATGCTCTCGATCGCCGACCGCTGGCCACCCCTCATTGTGGGCCAGTATCAATGCATTCTGCAAAGGCGTGTGTATATCCTCAGGCAGTTCGAGTTGCTTGAGTGCCCTGAAGTCATGTCTAAAGCCAACAGTGACGCCTTTGTCATCCGGTACTTCCAAATGAGTGAGTCTTGTCGATCTTGTTACTGGTATGCCAACCCGGTCTGGATGCGAACGAGCCCGGTCCAGTATATTGTAAAGCATGCCTTCGAGCAGCGTTTCTTCGAGGGGCTTTGCTAGGTCATACTGCTCCGCGATGCTCGGGTCTGTCCAGGTGCTGAGCGCTACTTCTGTAGCGGCACCGTCACTGCCCGTGCCCTTAATCTCGGCATACCCTACTGCTTGATACGGTAACGCATAGCGATTGCTGAAATCATACACATATGCTCCGACCAGGACTCTGCCCTTGCCCTTCAAGACGAGTGGCGACTGTTTATCCTTTAGAAAGTCTGTGAGCGCATATACTACTGCATGCGAACCGGCCTGAGCCGCCATTAAATCTCGAGTTTTACGTATGGCTGTAGCCTGCTCTCCTAGATAACCTAGCCGGACGGGTTCAGCAATCGCATCGTTTGGCCCTATATATCGCATGGTTAATTACTCACCTTAGGCGGCTAGGGGTGTTACGATGGACACGCCATTTTCTTGAAAGAGTAGAGGCAACGGTACCGTACACAGTATGCCATCAGAAAAGAACTCTTCGCCCCCTGAACCCCTGAGCGGGCGACCATCATGCAGGTTTAGTACGGTGCTCGCAACATGACTGTCAAACTGAGCCAGCAGTGGCCCATTGCCACTAATGGTCACCTTCCTAGTTTGGTACAGGCTGGTGTCGACACTGAAGTCCGGAATTAGCAAGGTGGCACCATCTGCAACATGACCTAAAAAGCTCGCAATGCGAGCGGCTCGACTTTGGCGTTCGCCCTTTTCGACAGGCGCAGTAATCATAGCCATGAGGTCCGCTCGTTCAGTTCTCTGTTTCCCCGTATCTTTTCGGATATCTTTCCTTTCGAGGCCCCCGTTAGTGTATTGTATGCGAGCATTAATACCAATGTGTCGCCGCACGTTATCCTTCAGAAGTGTAATTGGATCAAGCACATCGGTTGCAAGATCGTAGCCGGAAACGAAATTGATACGGTCTGCCTGTGCATGATGCCCGGGGCTAGTAGGGTCAAGAGCGTCAAGCTTTTGGTAGTAGCCGACGAGCGCCTCCATGCGGTGACTATAACTTGGTAAAATCAGCATTTCCTGTAATAACGGCATCGCAACTCCTTTATGACTAGTGGATGACATTAGTTATAAACTTCAAAACTATCAAATGCAAGCATCCGCGTTTATAAAAAACAGTAGTTTTTCTTGGCTCGATAAAAACTTTCTCTCTTATAAAATGAGCAGCTCTACGTAATGCATACTAATACCTATGAGAAAGTTAATGAAAAATTAAAGAGCCGCTCCTGGGAGCGGCTCTTGGCGAAGTTCCGGGAAATCCGGGAACTAGGCGAGTTCGACAGTAGCGCCGGCAGCTTCGAGAGCTTTCTTGGCAGCTTCTGCGTCTTCGGTTTTAGCAGCTTCGAGAACGGCCTTTGGAGCACCGTCAACGATAGCTTTTGCTTCACCAAGGCCAAGACCAGTAATGTCTTTAACAGCCTTAATAACAGCAACCTTAGCGGCACCAGCATCCTTAAGGATGACATCGTATTCGCTCTTTACATCTTCTGCAGGAGCGTCAGCGCCAGCAGCAGGACCGGCAACAGCAACAGCTGCAGCAGCTGGCTCAATGCCGTATTCGTCCTTGAGGACGTTCTTAAGTTCGTTTACTTCAAGTACAGTCAAGCTTGTAAGCTGTTCTGCGAGTTTCTTTAAATCTGCCATGGAAGGTTCCTTTTCGTGATTAGTTAATTAAGCTTTAGCGTCAGCTACGCCGTCAAGTAACGCGTGCAGGTTGCCCGATAGCGCGTTGGTAACGTCGTGAACTGGTGAAAGCAGTGTTGCAATAACCTGGGCAATGAGCTGGTCTTTGCCGGGGAGTAGTGCCAGTGCCTTTACGTCATCAGGGCTTAAGAAAGCGCCTTCTGCCGAAATGGCCCCTACGAATTCAATCGTTGGGTTAGTTTTAGCAAAAGTATTCAGGCTCTGAGCCGGCGCTACTTCGTCTAAGCTGTTAAAAGCGTAGAGGAGCATGCCTTCTAGGGCTGAAGTCTCGACATCCTTGAGGGCATCAGTTTGCTGTAAAGCTTTGATGACCAAACGGTTCTTGACCACTTTTACTTTAGTGCCGTTTTCCTTGGCGTCTTTGCGAAGCGTCTGTAATGCTTTAACAGTGGTGCCTTGGAATTTGGCGACAACAGTCATTTTAGAGGCGGCAAGCAAGCCTGCAACTTCTGCAACAACGTCATCTTTTTCAACTTTTGTTAGTGCCATGTGTACTCCTTTGGAGTAATTATGCTTACGATCTGCGTTCGACCTCTGCAGATCCGTTGCCAAACAAAAACGCCTTCTAGGTTTTTGTTCCAGAAGACGTGCAAACGCTCATAAATGAGTTTGTTTGTACCTCGGCGACTGATTAAGACGTTTCTTAGGAGTTATCCATCGAATTGTCCGTCGCTGTCTCTGGCAACTTATCTGCTATTTTACACTGTTATCAGCTGTAAATCAACCGTTTCCGGTGACAAAGGTGGACGAGCGGCACGCATAAAGTCCGCCCGCGCCTCCGCTCTCATTTCGTCACGACGATCTTTGGCGCGATCTGAATTGCCGGGATAGTCATCATCAATGCGTTGCAGAGCGTCCTCATAGATCATTTGTTGTACCTCATTGTACGTTGGCTCGGCAGATGGGACTTCTGCGTTGGTACCAAGTATGCCCTCATATCGGTAGTGTGGACGAACGCGTTCTGCGTATGGTGGTCGGACGTAACAATTTATTTGATTTTCTTTCATGGTAATTCTCCTGGTATTAAAAAAGCTTCCGGAGGGAAGCTTTGGTTGTTGTTGCTGGCTGCGTTTACTTTTTTGCTTCAATCCGAATCGGGACACGTGGTGTAATGCCCAAAATAATCAAAATTTCTGCCAAGATGCTGCGTTTATTGTTCGTGTAGCTCATTGGTACTATTTTACGCCCCCTTTGCAAGCCCGTCAATCTCATTAGTCCTTAAGCTGTTATTTTTATGATAAAAATGGTATAAAAGTACGATGCATAGTTCAATACTACCCGGCTTTGCCGTGGCCGGGCCAAACGCCCGTTTACTGCACACCGACACTACTCCGGAAGTCGTTCATACCAATGACGGGCAAAGAGTTGTTCCGTCAGAGGCCGTACTAGCTCATCTGAACGATCTACGCATTGTCGCCAAGGAGGTGTCACCGGTAACGCCCGGTGCGCTCGCGCCCATAATTCCGGAAGAGGGCGCGTTAACGGATCAAATCACAAGTTGGAAGCAATTAAATGAGCAGACCTATGCTCCCTATCAGGATTTATGGGGCTGTTATAAGGACGCCTTGCGTACAAACGACACTTCAAAGGCAAAAAGGCTATACGCCGCAAGGGCAGCTATCGGGACTATGGCCGCACTATTAGAAGTTACCGCCACGATAGCTCCCCTGGTAAATCCGGAAAAAGCTGATGATGAGTTGGCCGGTATTGCTATGGCCTCGCGCGGGTTATTAACCGCCTGGTACTCACTCTCTGGCAGCAGTGATAGCAGCCTCACTTTCCACTTATTACGAAAGCCGCGTCCGCGCATCCCGGCATTTGATAACGAAGAACAAAAGTTTCTAGCGGTCTGCGACATGCACTTCGAGCCAAGTAAGTTTGCCTACATTGGCGGCCACGTCACGCTTGATCCGGCTATCCTGCCCCGGTTTATGCGTGGCAAAAAGAAGAAATTTGCCATGAGGGATGCTCCTAACGCTGTCATCTTTGGCTGCCCGGCTCATCATATTGTTCCAGCACTGCATGGCACCATGGTTGAGAGCGCCCGTGTTAACCAGCTTTTTTCTCAAACCTATCAGGCAACCCACTAGTAACCACAATAGTTTTGATTTTCACATCGGATTTTGATATAATGGTATCGTGACAAATTACGTTTTCGACTTTACGCAGCAGGCATGCAAGCACACAGCTCGCATGATTTTGCACGCCTAGTCGGAATTCGGTCACCAAATATTTAATCAGAAAACAAACAACCGGATTCCAACACAAGGAAGCCGGTTTTTTTTGAGCAAACCCCTAAAAATAGCGCGAGTAGAGAAATAGTTAGAGAGAAGTAGTATGTCCCCAAGCCAAACAATCAGTTACGAAGCAGCATCTATCCAGCGGACAAATGTCCGACGGTTGAATGTTGCCAGCCTTATTGATTATCATATGCAGCGTCTTGAGACTAAGGCCCGTTTAGAGCCATACCTATGGCGTCTTGATAAGGCTTTTGCAGAAACTGATGTGCAGCTCATTGAACATGTGGCCTTTAATGCCACTTTCCACCACGACCCTAAGGATACCAATCTTATCATTTGGCCAACCGGAGTAGAATCCGCTACTGACCTGCACGGGCTTTTCTTGGCACAGTTTGGTCATGAAGCGGTAGATATTCCTGTAGCCGCCCAGACGCCTGCCGTTCTGCGTGCCAGCGAAAACACCCGGTTGCTCCTGGCTCGGACTGGCTCCCTCGATGCCGCTGGCGTTGCCTCGGTTACCTATGTGTTACGTGACCCTGAGTCCGAAAGCGAATTCCAAACGGCAGTACCGCAGATAGCAACTGATACTAGTCAGCTAATACTGAGCCAATTCGTGGATTTTTCTAGCGCAATACGGCACTAGTACTTATTAGTCGCTGAGCTTACTGAGTTTGAACTGGGTGTAGCGCTCTGCGGCCAGTCTGGTGAGGGCCGGATCTTCGTCGGTATTTACAAAGCGCATGGCTGCACCGAGCTGCGGATGGACTTCGCTCAGCTTTTCGTGCATTTGCATTACTAGCTTGCGGTAGCCGGGATGACCCTGGGGACTGGTGCGGAGTTCGTGGAGGTGGAACGCTTCCCGGGCGTTGTAGGTGACCTTCCAGCGCATCTTGTGGCCGAGCAGTGTAGCGTACTGGGCCTCCAGCGCGTAGCCGGATTTTTGGAGCAGGCTGTAGAGCTTAAGGCTGATTTCAAAACAGGCTTCAAACTGATCAGTTAGGCCCGCGTCTTCGATAAGCTGCGGTGTTTCGTAGCCATAACGCGGTGTGAGGGCCTGCCACTCGAGGTCATCAACCATTCGGTGGCGCTGGAGGTCGCAGAATATGCCAAAGTCGCACACTAAGTCCCAGTTATAGTGGGCTTTTTCGATAGCTCTACCTGGACGGTGACGGCGATTGAGACGCTCACCAACGTAGGCATTCAGGACTTGTGATTTTTTATCGTACGACCAGGTTTCGGTTTCTTTTTGAATGTCTTCGAGCGACAGATCACTGTGCTCATACAGCATGTCAGCGACTAAACTGAGCTCATTGCGCGGCCAGTAGTCTACTAGGGTTACGGGTTCTGTTGCTGAGGCGTAACCAGCTGGAAGCTCTTTCTCGGCAATCTCTTTTACGCCTGCTGATGTCTGGGCCCGGTACGCTATGATTGCTCCGCCGCGATCAGGCTTGTCGGCTCGTTCTAGGAAAGTTGGTAGCACTTTGCGGGCTTCGGTAAGGATTTGCTGGCCCACATCACGGGCTTCTGAGAACTCACTGCTCAAAAGATGCATAATCAAACTTTCCAAGGCCTGGCCTGATGCAAAGATGCCGACAGTAGTAGTCACGGCCGTAGGCAAGACCACACGAACAGCATCGCAGGCCTGCGCCCGGATGGCACTGCGCCACGCGCCATCACGCTCTTGCTGAGGAGTATCCGATTTATTTTCAATATAGCTCGTCAGATTGTGCACCATTGAGGAATACAGATCAAAAATGGTATCCATGGCCTCAATGTACTGTTTTTTGACAGCGGGCTTAAGAGTAGTCGGAATATAGTAGCGGTATCTACCGTTCTCGTCCTTAGTATCAAAGTAAATGTAGCGCGTAGACTGCTCCAGGTAGGCAGCTAAGCGACCCCACTCGAGCACGTTAGTTAGGAGTTTGGTGGCACCCTCAACAATGATGTATTGGCCGACGAGCTGCTGCACCGAGTCATCGCCGTACGCGGTAATGACACGCTGGATGAGCTTTTGGTCCTTATCCATATTGCCGGCGAACTCATCGAGCATGGTAATGCGCATGTCGTCACCGCGGCGACTGAGGCGCGCCATGGCGGCTGCCGTGGTCATGGCATCGAGCTTTTTAGTGGTGGCATAGACGTTGCCCTCTACATTGGTAACACGCTCTTTTAGCCAAGCCTTGCCGGCGGCCGTAGCCTTCATGCCGTACTGAGTTTTTTCTACCAAGGCTACATCTTCACTAATTGCCGGGTCGGCGGCGGTGGTAGCGGGCTGTGCGGCGACAGTAGCCGGGCTGCTATTTTCGAGGGGAGGCTCGTGTGGAGCAGCTTGTTTTTGTGCGAGAATCTGCTTAATAGGTGTGGGCTCGGCAGGAGTTTTACTGGAGCGAACCGATAGTTCCTGGCTCACAAGCTCCCAGATCTGATCAGAAACTTTTTCGGGACTGCTGGTTGCAAAGACTACTGGGAAATTACGCTGCTTAGCTTCCCATAAGTAGCCGGCACGGACGCGCTCAAGGAAAGCTTCATCCAAATTATCGAAGCGCTCGCCGCTGTAGCGGTCTTTTACGCGGGATTTAAGGACCGGTGCCGGCGCATCCATAACAATACAAAGGTCCGGTTCGTTGTCGCCAACGGCAAATTTAATAATGCTAGAGATAGTTTGATAATCCGGCACATCGCCCCGGCCGTAGTACTGAATGGCGAGCGTCGTCAGGTAATTACGGTCCACTAAGCAGATAATTCCCTGTTCAACGCTATCGTGGATTACTTCTAGAGACTGGGAGCGGGCAGCGTTATAGAGCAATACCTCGGTACGAGTGTTCATGGGGTAGCGCGGGTCCTGGGTGAGGTGTCGAATGGCCCGGGCTGTTAGGTCGCTTTGACTATCTGGTTCACGCAGCGTACGGACGGGGAAACCGGCCGCTTGGAGACGACGGGCTAACTCGTTGAGCTGAGTGGTCTTGCCAACACCCTCCGGACCTTCAATAACAATATATTTGCCGCGATTACTCATAGGATAGCCCCTCGACTTTCTTGGGCATTCTGCGCTCGTCTTTGTAGGCTTTTGGCAGCATCATATCCGGCGTCCAGGTTTTAATAATGGTTTCGATGTCGGTACCCTGCTGGTACTTGCCGCTAAACTGATTATCGCGGCCGGCACCGTAGTTGCCATCAACTTCGCCGGTTTCGTGGAATACAATCTGTGCAAAGCGTTCGCCAACAGGCAGCAGTACTGTTTCGCGCTCATTTAAGTTGTAGATTTCTAGTGTTAAACGGTTAATGTACCCCGGATCAATCCAGCCGGCGTCAAAACAAACGGCAATACCGTTGCGTCCCCAGCTGGAACGGCTGCGAACTTCGCAGGCGCCCGGCGGTCGAATACCAAAAAATTCGTGGGTGTGCGCCAAAATTCGCTCTTTTGGCTTGAGGCTAATGACCGGGTGATCAAGAGGAATGTTTGCAACCGGCTTAAAGCCGTTCAAAGCGGCCCATTCACCATGCGGCATGGCTTTGTAGGGCCCGTCAAAGTAACGTTCAACGTCTTCTTTGTCGAAGGGGTTGTAGATAGTCCGGTCCTGCATTTTTTCGATGCGGTAATAGTAGTAACCAAGGGTTACATCCAAGCTAGCATGACTGACGTGTTCAGGGATAAACGGGTGACAAACGATATGATTGTCGTCGATAGCCTGACGAATCTGTGTGTTACTGTAAACAGCCACTGTTACTCCTCCAAAGTTTTCCTATATTGTATGGAGAGTTCAGCCTAAACGCAAGTAGAATAATAATGTGATTTTTACGCAAATTAGTGTCAATAAACGCTTACGGCTATTTTATACCGGCTTTATGTCGCCTGCCGCTCGGTACTCGGTCTGCAAATGATTTGCCACCAGGTCGTGGTAGACTTTTCGGCTGCAAGCCGCTAAATCCTCGAGATTGCCGTCATTTATAATTAAGCTGTCGTAAACTACCATGGAACGCTCTCGCTCGGTGACATCATTAGCATCGGATACGCCAATGTGCGGGCGGTGCACTGCCAGGATAACCGATCTGGGGTATTTGCGAAGGCTAATAGTGTCGGCCGGAAAACGCACGCCGCCGGCCGTTACGATGTCGGCTGGCGCTTCTAGGGCCCGGCAGACAATTTCGTCAAACCACAGGGTTCCCGATACGTTTTTAGCCAAATAGCCGCCGAGCCACTGTAGTAATGGTCTAAACTGGGCCTTATTGTCGGCTGTAATGATTTGCTGCTGCGGAATTATATCGGCTACCAGGTACGTAAAGTAGCTAAAAAGCCGTTCATAGTGATCCGCCTTGGCTGCAAAGTCGGCCGCAGTAACTTTAAGTGAGTCGTAGGATACTTTTACGCGGGTGTGCGTTAGCAGGTAGCCTGGCAAGTCCTTGAGCCACGCCGCTAATAAAATATTTCTATCGGCATCGCTATATTGCACATGCGGCTCAATAGGTATAGAGCGGGTGCGAAGGGCGTTAGCAATCTCAATAATGATATCTGACGATTCAAAATGTATATGGGATGGGGCGGACTGCCCCAAATAATTGGCAAAGGTCGTTTTGCCGTGCCCAATGCTGCCAGTAATACCCACAATGATCATGCTTAGAGTGTAGCGCATGTCCGGATACAAACAAAAACCCGTCTGCTACTTGGCAGACGGGTTATGTGCACGCAAACGAGAGCTGCTAGTTGATACTAGTCAGGTCGACGGCTATAGAAGGACCCATGCTGGTGGTAATGTAGGCAGCTTTAAAGTAGTTGCCCTTTACGCTGGCTGGCTTGTTGGCCTTGACGCTGGTAAGTACGGCTTGAACATTTAAGAGCAAGTCGGGCCCAGTAAAGCTCACCTTGCCGACGCCGAGGTGCACAATACCGGTAGTATCTACGCGATATTCAACGCGTCCGGCCTTAGCTTCGGCAACAGCCCGGTTAACATCGTTGGTAACCGTACCGCTCTTTGGGTTAGGCATTAGGCCGCGTGGACCAAGTACACGAGCGTACTTTCCGAGCTTGGGCATAAGCGCCGGGGTGGCAATAAGTATGTCAAAGTTCATATCACCCTTTTCTAAACGGGCAAGAACTTCTTCGTTGCCGGCTAGTTCAGCGCCTGCAGCGGTAGCAGCGGCCGGATCATCCGTAAGCACCACAATGCGAACGTTTTTACCGGTGCCAGCTGGCAGCACCAAGTTATCACGAATGTTCTGGTCGGCGTGGCGTGGATCAACGCCCAGGTTGATGTGCATTTCTACCGTCGCATCAAATTTAACATGGCTAGTAGTGCGAGCAAGCTCGACGGCTTCTTCCAGATTATACTTTTTGCCCACTTCTACCAGAGCAGCTTTTTCGCGGAATAATTTGCCGCGGCGTTCTAGGCGTGAACGGGTTGGGTTGCTGTGCTGGCGAGGTTTCTCGGCTTCGTCTTCACCACTTTCCTTGCGCTCTTCCTTAGCGGTCTTTTCGGCGCTTTCTTCGAGCGCTTTAGCGCTACGCTTACCGGCTTTGGCAATTGGCTTTGGAGCCTTCTCTTCTTCGACCGGTGTTTCAACGATAGTATCGCTAGCAATAACAGAAGTATCTTGAGCGTCGGCAATAGCGGTTACTACTGCTGGTTCTTCTGATTTCTTGGTGGTTTTCTTGGCTGTCGCCATAGGGTTCTCCTTTGTGGTACAAACGATAGCCGCGGCTATCTCCCACAATAATTAATTGTTGTTAGGCTTCTACTTCAACGCCCATACTGCGAGCAGTACCGGCTACCATTTTCTTGATGGCTTCCACGTCGTCGGCGTTCATATCGTGCGCCTTCTCTTCGGCTATCTTTGTCAGCTGTGCTTGGGTAAGCTTTTTGCTGATCTTTTCGCTGTTTGGCTTGCCGGAACCCTTTTGGATACCGAGCTCGGCACGGATGCGATCATCGGTTGGCATACCTACCACACGAAAGGTCATGCTGCGGTCGTCATAAACAGTGATGTGAGCCGTAATGGTCGCACCTTGCATGTCTTTTGTCATTTCATTAAAAGGGTTAATGAAGTCCATCATGTTGACCCCGTACTGACCAAGCGTGCTACCCACGGGAGGCGCTGCACTGGCTCGTCCACCAGGAATCTTCATTTTGAGGTTTGCTTTTACGGCTTTTGCCATGGGTTTCTCCTTATGTTCGAATGATATGTCATTTGGTCTGAAGTGACCGACTGTTCATTCTCCTACCTTATTAGTAGTGCGTAACAGATGTGATTATACGGTAAAAGCAGCCCAAAAGCAACTACTTAAGGGCTCAGATCTATACCGTTGTATATGAAGTCTATGCCTCAGGATCGGATGGCGACATAGGCGGCCTAAATTCTTCCATGGCAGCAGTGTGATGACGGTATAATGCGGCTAGATGCCTGCATGCTAAACTGCCGCTGAGCGCCGTTAAGCCGACTAACCCGGTACCAATCAAATCGCTTGCAGTCGACTCACCGCTAAAAACGACGACACTGCCGACACCAGCCGCGAGCGTACCGAGGGCTTCAATGCTAGACAATCGTCCTTCTCGCCTGGCTTCGCGGGTGTGCAGTAAGTACACCTCAGGCCGCTCTATAGGATCATAGGGATTTCGTGCTGTATCTGCTGCGCTCCCGGCTGACCATAAAGCATGCTCAACAGAGGGAGAGCGATCTCTACGGTGGTGGTGTGGACCAAATGCCGGCATAGCCATTATAGGTGTGTCCTTATACGGAAAGAGTTTGTTAGTGGGGCCTTGTAGGCATACATTTGCATGACAAATTGCGAACGAACTATTAAGCTCCGCTCATCATACTATTGCGCTAAAGTTTTGTCTAGCGATTACACGCGCTTAACTTGGAGACTGTCGAGCTCAACAGGTGTTTCGCGACCAAACATGTTAACGAGGACCTTGAGTTTACCCTTTTGCGGATCAATCTCGCTAATACTGCCATCGAATCCCTTAAAAGGACCGTCGGTAATGTTTACGACGTCACCGGCATTAAAGTCAATCTTGTGCTTAGGCTGTTCAAGGCCCATACGCTTCTGTATCTTTTCGATTTCGTCTTGCTCAACCGGAGTGGGATCGGTACCGCTGCCTACAAATCCGGTAACGCCAGGGGTGTTGCGCACAATGTACCAAGCATCTTCGCTGAGCTTCATTTCTACGAGCACATAACCCTGGAAAATGCGCTTTTCTACTACGCGGCGCTTGCCGTTTTTGATTTCGATCATTTTTTCTTTAGGTACTAAAACCTCAAAGATCTTGTCATTCATTTCTAAGGATTCAGCGCGCTGGCGAATGCTCTCGGCTACTTTTTCTTCGTAACCACTGTAGGTATGGATGGCGTACCACTGTTTGCTGGTATCGTAACGTTTACTGCTGTTCATGTAGGGCTCCTTTACGACGTTATAGTCGGATAATCTTACTTAATTAAAATATTCTTAAATAGTTTGTCGAGACCAAAGTCTACTAGGGCAATGGTGATACCGAACGCGAGGGCAAACATAAGGACCGCAAACGTTAAGCGTCGGCTCTCTTGCCAGTTCGGCCATTCTACCTTCCGGAGCTCTTTCCAGCTGTTGCGAAAGTAGGTTGGCACTAGGATCTTTCCTAAAATACGGAAGGGCTTTATGCCGAAAATCTTTTTGAGTACGCGGCCAAAAGGTCCGGTTGTTTTTTTGATGCCGCTGCCAGTTGCCGAAGCAACGCGCCGTCGTCTGGTGGTTGTTTCGCCAGCCTCACTCGCCTTGAGGGCTTTTTCTCGAAAGGTCTCGGGATTTTTAACACGACGCTTAGCTGTGTTGGTTTTTGACTCGGGCTTATTATCGGCCACGTTGTGCTCCCACTGGTGTTACGAATGATAAATAGTAATAAAAAAGCCTACAGCATTTGTAGGCGATCTAAGTCAAGAGTACCAAAGTTAGACGCAACCGTCAATATGCCGCTACTCGGCTAGTCTTACTAGTATGATGCGCTGCCGGTTTGCTATAGTACTACGTAAATGCTGACGCTTCTTATTGTAATCGCCCTCTTAACTGCCCTAGAACTCCTGCTTTGGCTCCCTATTGGCAAATCTCGGCAGCAATATGCGGCCGTACTCATACTCATAAGTGTAATTAGTAGCGTATATCTAGTAATACGTCAGCTGGACATCTTTACCGTACTATACGCGTATGTGACCGTGTACCGGGTCGTTAGCTTAGCGAGAGTAGCAACACCACGCCGCCAGGAAAAGCATTTATACCGATTGGCTCGCCGGACCACAGTGTTCCTTATCGGCGCCCAGTTGCTCCTACTAGCTGCATCGTATGGCTTGTCGAAACTTACTGTTCCGGATGAGATTGTCCCCTATGTTGCCGGTGCCGGGCTTATTATTAGCATAGGGTTCCTACTGAATACTCAGCGGCAGCTATTGACGACACGACAGCCTAAAGTAATTGAGCAATATGCCGTCAGGGATTTACCAACGCTCACCGTTGCTATTCCGGCTCGTAACGAAACCGATAGTTTGAACGAGTGCCTTAAAACCTTACTGCATAGCACCTATCCCAAGCTTGAAATTATTGTACTGGACGACTGTTCACAAAATAAGCGGACGCCTGAAATTATTAAGAGCTTTGCCCATGACGGCGTGCGCTTTATTGCCGGCAAACCACCAGACGCCAACTGGCTAGCCAAAAACTATGCCTACGAGCAGCTTGCCGCCACCGCAAATGGCGAATTACTGCTGTTCTGCGGCGTAGACGCCCGCTTTATGCCTGAAACGCTCACCCTACTGGTAGAGAGCATGCTACAAAAGAAAAAATCAATGATGAGCGTACTACCGGCAAACGTAGTTCCGCCAAAAACTGAATTTGAGTCGCTACTGGTGCAACCGACCCGCTACGCCTGGGAATTAGTGCTGCCGCGCCGCCCGTTTCAGCGTCCTGCCGTGCTAAGCACCTGCTGGATTATTAATAAAAAGTTGCTCGAGTCTGCCGGCGGTTTTGCGGCTTGCAGCCGGGCTATTAGCCCGGAACGGACGCTTGCCCGCTACGCGGCTACCCATGATGATGGCTATAGTTTTATGCAAAGTGACACCTTAACCGGTGTTTCCAGCGACAAACCATTCAACGAACAGCAGGACACCGCCGTACGCACTCGCTACCCGCTGTTACACCAGCACATCGAACTCGCTGCCTTCGTGACTGTCGCGGAGCTCATTGTGTTTGCGCTGCCATTTATTACCCTGCTTGGCGCGCTGGCATCCGGCTACACTAGCGTGATTCTGCTGGCCAGCGCTAACGTTATTATAGTAACGATCATATACGCTCAGGTTGTGCAGATAGCCTATCGCCGATTTATTTTCCGTAGTTTGTGGTTACTACCATTTGCCACTTTGTACGACGTTGCTATCCTTAACTATTCACTTTACAAATACGAATTTAGCGAAGTCTTCTGGAAGGGCCGCAACGTCTGCATCCCAGTCATGCGCGTCATCCCAGAATTACCTAAGATATAATCCACGGAGGTCCTAGTATGAAAGAAGTTACCAACATTGAAGCTGAACGGTTGCTTAGCTTTAGAGATGAAGGTATTGAATTAGACATAACACTCGGCGGAGTCGAGACGGAAACTAGCCAACCATGGCAGCCAACCGATGTAGAACGAGGGGTTGCTAGCGAAGTGCTTGATATGGGCGTTGCTCGGGCTACCGATCGCCTACACGCGCTAGAAAAATCGCGTACACGCAGTCGGTTAATTTATAGGGTACTCGGTGCTCCCCTTGGTGCATTTGGCGCAGGTGGAGCCATGTCTACCGAAACAGGTAGCCATGCTATTGTTGCTGCCTGCGCGACACTTGGTGGTTTGGCATTAGGCTATCTAGCTCCGCGTGCCAGTACCGTTGATCCTAACGGTAAAGAGCTTACTAGGCGCGCTAAGCAGCTCGAAGCCGTCACTGCCGCCAGAGATTCGTTTCGCAATCGCTTCTTATCGGCCGGTGCCGACGAAGCAAGCACTGAATAGGCCCTATACTCCTATTAAGTCCTCTGGGCTTCGCGCACCCAGCGTTTTATAGGTAACTTAATATCAGACCGTAACAGTGCTCCGAGCTTTTTATAATAAGCTGCTGATTCCAGACTGGCAATTACAAGTCCACTGGCCGCTACGCGGTACCCTGCGTCGCGCAGTAACTCGGCAGCATCGACATTATATTTCATGCCTTGGCGAACGACGTACGTAAGGACGCGGTCCTCAGGTATAGGGTCATTATCATTTTGTTTTTTGATGTGATCAAGAAACCCTTCTTGAAACGACCCAGTATCAAGACCGTAGGTCGTTGCATATAAAAGCGTCATCCCAGCCTCAGTTGATTGATGGGAAAGCCCGTACTCAAATAAAGATTGAACGCCGCGCATCGTATCGGCGCTTAAGCAAGCAAGTCCCATGCCGTGTGACATAGAGTCATGCGCAAACATACCAGCCGATACTGCAAATGCAATACTGTGATGCCTGGCGATCGACGTGGCGATTGATGCAAACGTTAACATTCCATCTGGCTTATCGTCCGGCCTGCCAGCAGCCACAATATCGAAATCATGACCACCTATTGGCATAAGTAAACGCCGCCTGAAAGTGTTAAGCGAAAGCGGGGTCGGTAGCGCATAGGCTTGGTGGTATAACCCCCATTTACGTAAGTGAACACTTCTCATGTATGCTACCTCACCCAACAATGGCATGAGCGGTTGCTGATTCACGAGAATAATATCCTGGCGGTCCATAAAATCTCTAGCATCTGCCTCGGCAGCAGCATTGTCGTCATGACCTACGCGTCGGTACTCAACAAACTCTGGTAAAATACGCATGCGAAAATAACCTTCGCCAAGCGGGTAATTAGCCTCCGGCGCGTTATAAAAGGTATGCCAGGGTATGACAACATCGCCGTTAGCAAAGTCATATGTCTGTGTTGGAGCAGTTTCCGGCATTATGTAATAAATTTAACGACTCGGCTAGGGTTTTGCAAGCGTGAGTATAATCAGGCGGAGAGGTCAGGGATGAAGATGGTGAAGGTTGAGCCTTTGTTTAGCTCGCTGGTAATGTTGACTTCGGCGTGAATCAGGCGCATAAGCTTCATGGTTACGTAGAGGCCGAGTCCGGTGCCATTGCTTTTACGGGTGCGAAAATCTTCGGAGCGGAAGAACTTATCAAATACCCTGTCCTGGTCGGCCTTGCTGATGCCTATTCCGGTGTCACGGATTGCAAAGTTCACACCGCGGTCCGTGGCTTTGGCGGATATGGTCACGCTACCCGACTCGGTGTATTTAATAGCATTGGTGATGTAATTCTGCAGGATTTCTCGCACATAGAGTTTGCTTGAGTTGAGTAGTTCCAGGTTAGGATCAACTTCCATACCTAATTTGAGCCCTTTTGACTCGGCACTCTGCGTGTAGTTATTCTGCAGCTCCTGGCACAGCTCGTGGATGTTTATGGCCTCTAAATCCACTTCTAGTACGCCTCGTTCAGCGCGGCTCAGGGTGGAGAGGTCATTAATCATATCTGCTAAGAATAATATTTGGCGATGCGCCTCTTTGAGCGATTCCTTTACCAGGTTCATGTCGGCACCCTTTTCAACGACAAATTCGGCGTTACTAATATTGCCTTCGCTAATAGCAATTGGCGTTCGTAGCTCGTGGCTGACCACGCTAATAAATTCATCACGCTCTTCTTCCAGTGATTTTTCGCGGGTGATGTCACGCAGCAACATGGTGTAGCCATTATTTTCTGACTTACCGTAGCCAAGGTAGATGGGCGAAATTGCCAGGAAAAGGTTGGCGGTGCTGCCGTCGGCGTACTTAATGCGGAGGTCGCGGTTGATTGTTGGTGCCGTGGCCTCCTTAAGAAGCTGAGCGATTGATACGGGCTGCGATTCAGCGTTGATAGGCTTAAGAATGCGGCTTAGCTGGCGGCCCTTAATATTTGTGTTGAGGTCCAACACGTCTAGAGCGGCACCGTTATAGGTTGTTACTTTGTGATGACTATCAACGGCAATGACGCCATCGGTAATGTTATTTATTAGGGAATCCACTTCTTGCCGGTGCTGTAGCGATGCCTCTGAGCTTAGGCGCACCGATTCCATTTCTTTGTGTGCAAAGCGTAAAAACACCACGGCGTAGTAGGTAATCACTAGAATGGAGGTGAGTGTTACTAAAAATATGCCGTTATCGGTACCGGCGTTTGGCCCGTCAAAAAATAGAAAGCGGGCAAATAAACTCGCAAAAACAAGCGCCAGGCTGTAGATCATTGGTTTGAGACCAAAATCAAAGTACATAAGCATGGCAATAAGTACGATGTATATAAGGTAGGGCGACGGCAAGGGCATGAGGATGGCCAGAAGCACTATTGAGATGGCGTGAAGCAATACATAGACGGCAATCTTTGAGCCTCTCGCCGGATTACTATTCAAAAATTCAGCTGTAATTAGGCCACTGATGCCTAGTACACAGATGAATAGCGGCCAAAATGGCACGTTTACAAAGTAGTCAGTAAAAAAGTATTGGGCGGCTATACAAATTACGACTGCACTGAGCGGAATGGCAATATTGATCCGGTGGCCTGAGGTAACGAGCGCATCGCGCATGGAAATGGTGGAAGTTTTTGAGGCCATAAGCAGTATTATAGTATATCGGGTGATTTTTTGACGATAGGCTTTTGGGCGTGGACCTCCCGCCTGAGCCGTTTGTAGCTTGGGCAGACCTTTGCCAGATCGGCCCAGAAGGCCGTGCTATGGTTTAGATGATTGGTATGGGTTAGCTCATGAAAGATCACATAATCTATTTGGGCGTCGCTAAGCTGCATCATAAACAAATTAAAAACAATGTTTTTATCTTGGTCACAGCTGCCCCATCGGCTTTTAAGACGCTTAATTTTAACGCTTTTGTAGGTAAAGTCATGCTCGGCAGCCAATTCTGCTAAACGGCCGGGTAACACGGCCGTAGCTTGCTTGCGTAAGGCCTTTTCGGCGGCCACTTCAGCAACCCTTTGTACAATCGTGTCATTCATGCCAAGTTCCCGCGGATAGTTGACGATCACCCGTCCGGTTAAGAGACGGCTGGCTGGTTTGGAAAGTCCGGAGCGCGGCACAAAGTGCAGGCGATGAGAACGGCCAATAATCTGACCGTCAATCAAATATCCCTGTGGCACACGCTTGGCCATGATCCATTCCTGGCGTGAGCGCGCAAAGGCAACACCGGACCGGTAGGTTGCCCATAATGGGATACTGACATGCACGGCACCGTCAGGTTTAATGCTGAGCCGCAGGTTACGACTGCTTTTACGCTTACTAATAGTGACGACTAGGTTGTCGTCTAAACTGAATTGCTTGGCTGGCATGTGTTAACGAATTGTAATATTACGACGCGTCATATCAACTCGGCCAGGACCATTAGGAACCAGGTTGACCATGCCGGGCTTAGCCACACCGGCGCTCGCGTCATTAGAGCTTAAAATACCGAGTTCCCGCAGTTTGTGAATGGCGGCGTTTTGCTGGGCACCGTAAACGTGCTTACCGCTAATAACTAAGTAGTCTTCGCTGGGCGTGGGATTTTGCATGTAACTGATAATTTTCTTGTAGGTATCGCGGTCCCATTGCACGGCGTATTTATCGTCGGCACGGCGGCGGTCGCGCTTCTGGGAGCGCAAGTAGGCGGTTTCGGTGTCAATCTGGAACCATACCACCACTGGCTGGGCATGGTGCTTGCGTGCAAACTCACGCAGGGCATGTCGTTGACTGGCGCGCAGGGCGTTTACGTCATAAATAACGCTTAAACCAGCGCTCAAAAATTCTTCTGTCATGTAGTCCATGAGCTGGGTCACCACGTCGTTTTCTTGTTTATCGTGCCGCGGGGTTTCGAAGAGCTCGTTGCGTATACGATCACTTTGTACGTGCGCACACTGGATGTTTTCGGCGAGTTGCCGAGCAAAGTAGGTTTTTCCGGCGCCGGGGAAGCCATACAGCATTAACAGGAACGGTTTGGAGGGATAAATTTTGGCCATGTATCTATTATGTATAGCAGATTTCTGGCTATTTTAAAAGCAAAATCAGATGACAACCCGGCTATTTTAACGTATCATTATAGATGATCGTTTCCTTTCGTGTAGCAGTCGTCCGTACAGATATAGGGGTGTAGCTCAGTTGGTAGAGCACCGGTCTCCAAAACCGGGTGTCGCAGGTTCAAGTCCTGTCTCCCCTGCCAAAAGAATTTTTAGCCGTTCGAGCCAAAAGTCGAACGGCTTTTTATATGGGCATGCTGCGGGTTACAGCTCGTTAGTAACTATGCGATTTGCTGTCGTTTGAGTTTGAGGCGCGGGACACCGCCGGTGTCGTAGTGGCGGGGGAATGCGGCGTCTTGTACTTCTATATGCGCTACAAAGCGAGCGGCAAAGCGCCGTAGAAGTTCAACGATAAATACTTGGTCTTGGGCGTTGGCCGCTTCTTCGAGAGCCGGTGACACGTCCATAAGGCGCATTTTATCGATTACTTCGAGTACTCGGCCATATTTTCGTGGCATCACTGTGGCGCTAAAAGGCTCGTCGATCCGTTTTAGGTAGGGCCGGATGGTGACGAGACTGCCGTCTAGAGCCACAAATACACGATGCTTGTGATATTGCTTGGGCACGAATGAGCCATATACAAAAAACTCTAATCCTTTAACATCACCCGCAGCAGCCCGCCGGCTGGCATTGTTTAACTGTGCGCCCACAGCGGCGAGTCTGTG
This sequence comes from Candidatus Saccharimonadota bacterium, assembly GCA_028286245.1. Taxonomy (GTDB): domain Bacteria; phylum Patescibacteriota; class Saccharimonadia; order Saccharimonadales; family UBA4665; genus UBA4729. The sequence continues at coordinate 90,460 of JAQBRY010000004.1, forward strand.
GTAGACTGACTCACCGTCAATAGTGTGTCCAAGAATATCGGTTACGGCGTCCATAAAATCGTCTGGAGTCGGCTTGATCGCCTCAAACGCTGACTGAGCAATCAGCTTTTCTCTGATCAGGGTGTGCACCTTGGCCACGCCCTGCAAATCTTTGCCGGCGCCTGGCCCAACCTTGCCGCCAATAGTTAGTGCACTATAGCCCCGCATTCGGTATCCCGCCTCGCTCCCGCAGGAGCCGGCTACATACATCTTGGCATTACCACCCATCAGTGTGCCGGCGAGATCACCGACATTTCCCACTACCAGCAACTCGGCGCCATTACCCATGTATTCGCCGGCTCTGTCACCGAGGTTGCCAATAACCTGTAGCCTACCGTATCCAAAACCACTTGCAAAATGATTGAGTTCCCCGTCTAGTACGGCTGGTATAGTAAGTACAATTTCTTGCTTGGCGTTTAACGCACAATCTGCCAGTAGGCGAGAAAAGACGAGGCTAAACACATCTGTATTAAAGTTTTCTATCCCACCCACGCTCTCTATGAGCGGCGCAATATCATTGTGCCACAGCTTGGTAATGGGCAGTACGCCAATGGTTCGTAATCCGGAATCTCGATAAATCTTTCTGATAGCAGCGTTTACCGTACCTAAAGAGCTCATGTGCTGGCCGCTATATTTAAACAGTGCGGCGCTTTCTCTAAATGCGTTACTGAGGGCAGCATAGTCAAGTTCCATATGCTGGGCTTCTTTGGCTGCCTTAATCTCTGCCGCTAGCAGTTCCTGGCGTGCTGTCCGTGGGGGTGTGGGGACGGCCCGCGCTTTCTCTATGGCGCTCCGGCGCTGGTTGCGAGCGGCTATAATTAGGTGCTCGCTTATACCACTCCTATGCCTGTTTTCACCATTGGTTTCGGGCTCAATGAGCAGCGCCAGCTTTTTGCTTGCCGGCGATGCTAAAATTCGCTCCAAAGTTTTTGCCTGAATCTGCCGCACGCGCTCGCGTGTTATGCCCATTACCTGCCCAACTTGTTCTAGCGTTTGCGGTGCCTCGGTGCCAATTCCGTAACGGAGCCGCAATATTTCTGCTTCACGGTGCGGGAGGCTGGCTAAAACCTCCTCAATGCTGTCAATGATCTCATCCGTAATAATACGTTTACCCATATCGTCATCCGTCGCCAGCAGATCGTGCAAGCGTAGTACCTCCTCATTATCCTGGTCGTCATACTGTGCATCAGGATCTTGCTCGTATCTTGCCGCAAAAGGACTAAAGCTATCCAAAGGTACAGTTTGGTGGCTGCGATCAAGGGCCCGCAGAGTCGTAACATGCCCTAGCGGTTTGCCTAGATCTGCCGCGATAGCCTCATCGGTAACGTTATCGTGGCCCTTTTTGGCGGCCAGCCATTCTTCGCTGCGGCGCAGGGCTCTTTGGTCATCAGCAAATTTATAGGGATAGCGGGCTCCCGATGCTAAGCCGTAATTATAAATACCCTTTACAAGCCTGCTCTCCACTCTGTAGGTGGCATAGGTAGAAAAGCGGATATATTCACCGTTACTTTGTTTAATCGGCATAAAGGTCTTAACCGCTTGCAGGAGGCCGATGGCTGCTTCCTGTACCCTATCGGCCAGCGGCATTGGCGATCCGGAAAACGTGGTTAGGTCACCATGGATGGCTCCCGAATAGACTGCCTTACCCTTATCGCCTTCTGATATCTGAGCCGGCAGATTCATGGTCATCCGGGCCATCCAGCTCACCAGTCGCAAATTTCTTTCAAAAAACTCCTGTGTGGCCTTTTCGCCAGCTACAATAACGTCCGTGAGGCTTGGATCGGCTATGCCGCTCTGTACTTGGACCAGCTCAGATGCTCGCTGGCCCGCCTGAATGGCTGTAGCATAGGCAACTTCTTCTTCTGGCGTACAAAGCTCGGTGCCACGAATGCGATTAGTAAAATCAGTGATGGCATGGGACGTGCTATCGGGCAGGCTGGCATAGTACGCATCAAATAAGCTATCCGGGTTGGTAAGAACTACCGGCAGCATACGGTGGTCAGCGTCGAGGCTATCACGAGACGGTGGCATCTCTTTATTGTACCATAAAAGTAGTCGTTTTACAACTTAGCTGGCAGTCTGATAAGCTGCTGACTAGGGGTTTAATCTTAGAGCATTGTGGCCGATGCTCGGGCGTCGTATACTACGCTCATGCGACTGTCTACGCTGACTCAAAAAAATAATTCCGAAACAACCTGGCATGTGGCCGCAGCACTCGTCATCGCCGTTGGACTACAACTTGTTCTTAAAGATAATCTGGCCTTTGGATCTAAGTATGCCCTGGCAGCACTCGAGGGCGTTTTACTAGTAATAGTACTTATCCCGAGTCTGCACGCCTCGGCTCGCCGGTTGATTGCTATCTTGCTGGTAGGATTTATTACTGTTGCCAATGTATTTTCTCTGGCTCTTGTTATTAAGGCGTTGTTTAGCAGCGGCGCTGTCGACGGCCGGCAGCTGCTCATTAGCAGTGTGGCCATTTATCTAACAAACATTATCGTGTTCGGCATTCTGTACTGGGAGCTGGATAATACCAAGCCTGATCAGGATGATTTTGCGTTTCCACAAGCGAGCCTAGCCGGGCAATCAGCCTGGCGCCCGACGTTTTTTGATTACTTGTACGTATCTATTACCAATGCAACCGCTTTTAGCCCTACCGACACACTGCCGCTGACGCACCGGGCAAAACTCCTCATGACCATTCAGTCTATCACCTCGCTAGTCACAGTCGCCCTGGTGGCGGCGCGGGCCGTAAATATTTTAAGCTAGCCGCTGAGCGATGGTAACTTGCCGGGCGAGCATGGTGACCATGTCGGGATTTAGCTCCCGGCGGCCATGCGTACGATCACTGTCGGCGTACAGCTGCATATACTCCGCATTGCCCATAGCCGGCCCTAGCGCCGGATCGATTGCTACAGATGACACGGGTAATCCATAGGCCTCTGCTCTCTCGCCTTCATCCACTGGTTCGTGGAATGAACTTAAGCTGCCATCGCGGGCTTGCTCCAGTACAATTTGCTGCCTGAGCCCATGACGGCCAAGAGTAAGGCGCATTGTTGGAGATGCCGCATCTATGAGCGCTAAATGTTTGCCGCTACCATCAAGCTCGCTATAATTAACGCCGAGTAGATAATTATCCGGTAAACGCCGCTGCAGGGAGTAAATTCGAAGGCAGTCACCCTGCGCTAGTAGCTCATAGAATCTGCTGGCTAGCTTAGTACGCACCGGTGAGGCAAAAGGTATGCGTTCATTGCGTTGGACAATGCAGGTGGCCATTGATTCTAACAGGCCGCGTTCTAGCGTACCGTGTGGTGTTTCTGCTCTTGTCCGCAGTAAAAATGAGATGCCATCTACCATTCCAGCCACTTGGCCCGTGGCAAGGATTGAGTGAACGTTCAGCGAGAATATAGTGGTATGGCGGCCATCAACATCGGCGCTCACATAGGCATACTGCACATTAGCAGCGTCGACTTTTGAGTCGGTATTAGCAATTAGATGTAGCTCTGCATTGTTACCAAGGGGCGCCCGATAGGCCTCTTTGATGGTGAGCCGGCTGCGCTCATCCACAAATTGCTGAGCTGCAGTTAATACATTGAACGCCTGCTCATCCAGCGGCAATTCATGGTTTACTCCAGTCATGGTAAGCAGTATGACACTTTACTTGGCAGTGGTACAACCAGATCATTTGCGCATTTTGCTCATTACGTAAGCATTTTTGCTATCATAAAGGTAATGGAAAAAGAGTTTTCGACCTACCTGTTTACCCTTGAAGTAACACCCCTTAACGTAGGCAAGGCATACGCCAGCTTGCCCCTCTACTGCACGCTTATGTACCGGTTTCATTCACCACTGTCTGCACAAGAGCTGATTGCCGCTGTGGAACCACTTTTTGCCCGAACTAAACCCCTGCTACTCGAAGCAGGCGAGCATCAGGCCTTTGGCCCCAGACAAGTACTAGTAACCATGCTCCGCCCTTCGCCGGTGTTACTTTTACTGCATAATGCCTTATATACAGCCCTTAACGACCTGGGCGTGACCTACGCCGAAGCCGAATGGGTCGGATCCGGCTATAAGCCACACGTGAGCGACCAAAGTGGAAAAAGTTTTGCAAAGCTGTCACCACACATGAGTACGGCAATCTACCTAATAGAAGCGCAATTTCCACTAGAGGGTAATCAGCGCTACATTCGGGCCAAGTTTCAACTTGCAGAGTAATTAAGATACTTGACATTATGTCTACTCAATGGTAGAATGCAAGTTAATGACCATCTAATGGCCGTAAAAGTTACATAAAACGTAAAAAGTCGAGGGTTTCCCGGCTTTTTGTGTATTAAGTTGAAACGAGGCTATATATGAATACTCTTACAAAAACCGGTGTGGCACTAGTAGCACCAGAAGTTGCCGCAGCTGCTGTGGCCGTAGATTTAGTTAAACATGGTGCCCAAGCCGGCTTTGATCACAATCGTAGCCTAGCCGAAGACCGGGCTATGGACAGAGAGCAGATTACTGCTATCCATAATATGAGCGATGATGGCGCCGCCCTAGCTGCCGCCGCAGCCTACCGTGATGGTAAGCAGGCCGATGCTGATGTTCACCGTTTTAAATCCCGTAAATGGGTTGCAGCTGGTTTAGCGGTTGTGACTGCAGTAGTAACTGCGGCCGTTGTAATAGATCGTACCGAAAACCGCGTCGACAAGGCCGGACGTGATGCCGCAAAAGCCGCTGGCAAAATCCTGATGGCACTCCCTCCTAAACCATTGGTAGAACTACAAGCCCAAAGCCTCATGAGTTCTGTTAGGCTTAATGGCGATTGGCCCCTTACTCACGCACCCGGTGAGTCAACCTCTATCATGAAGACCGCAACGCATGTTGGGCCTATCTCTGTCGGCAAAATATTCAACTCTTATACTGAAGTAACTATAGCTAACGAAATGCAGACACTCATTCAAGAAGGTGGTATCAGCCTTGAAGCTGTCAAAAGTACTCCTCCAGCACCTAGTGCCGGCGGTATTGAGGGCACCAGCCAGACAACCCCTGCGCCTAACGCGACAGTAAGTAGTACTCCCGAGACTTCGCTAAGTGCAACTTCTACCACGGTTCCTACGGAAGACCAGTACCATGTTAAAGTCCGCGTAAACGCTGATCTTGTAAAAGTACAGCGTGTGGGCGAATACACTGAACATGTCGAGTCTCACGACGGTAAAGGTTCACAAGTTGGCGCAGTTCTTGGGGATGACAAGCAGACAGGAACGAAGGTCCAGATCGTGACCAGCATCGCTCAGCGAAACGAAGAGCGTGAATGCGGTCAGATTTTAATGGGGCTTAATACCGCCGCTACCGAGCATCGTGTTGTTGAACTGCTTGACACCGTACAGCAACTGTACGACAGTGTACCGGCATCCGAACAGGCCCTAGTTGACCAAAAACTGCCTGACCGCGATAAAATCCTTGATGAGCTTCGTACAAATCCAATGGAAGTTGAATACTACACTATTAACCCAACGACATATGAATTTACCGTAGTTCCAGCTAACACTATGCCCGTACCTGTGCCTGAATTTTACACCGGTAAGCAAGTTGCCGAGCGTATTGGCATGGACGAGAATGAGGTGAACTTGAGTACTGGTCAGGCCAACGGTAAGTGTACTACTGAAGGCGATTTTGTCTCTAACTTCTCCGCCATCATTAAAAACTCGACTGCCATTGACGTAGGTTCGCTTGATCCAGCAACAGCTCAGACCGCAGCAATCGATAAGGGTATCGAAGCCTACACTGCTAAACAACAAGCCGCTAAAGAACTCGCCACTTCTGGCGCTGGGAACTAGTCATGGACCACGGCAACCCATTCAGACTGCACGAGAGTAGCGGTGGGGGCGGTGCTGCGGTGGCGCTTGCTGAGGAATTTGAGGCTGTAGTTATGGAAAGCGTAAACTATAACGCCTCAACCGATGCGTCTAACGCTAGTTCTATTCCGGCGCAGCGCAACGCAAGTCCTGAACGCGAAAACCCGGTTACAGAAGTCTTAGACCTCCGAGATTTTAGGGCCGTTCGGGCAATTGAACGACGTATGCTTGAGGACGAAGAGTTCAGCTTGTTTATGGCTGCAGCCGCGCTAGCTCCCGAAGAAGAAGTTTCGGAAGCCTATTTTACAAGAGCGATTGCCCGTGCCAAAGAATTTGAAACCCGAAGAGCCCAAAAAGAGGCCGCAGCTGCCGCAGATTTTGAGGACCTATGCCTGACTGATCATCGAATACTATCGGCCCTTGATCTCATTCCACACGAGGCCACTCCTAAGCTCGAGCAATTATCTGCCGCCCAAAAACTTACTGTTGCTAAGGGCATGCAAGCAAAGTTGAGCGAACCTGCCGTCGCACAGCAAGTGACTGATCTGGTGCACGCTATTGATGACGTTCTTCACCCTAAGTATGTAAGCAACCTTACCCAGCTCCGCGAAGAGACTGCTCATCGCCGTCACGCCGCCCAGGCTCACCAGCCCACTAGAGTTGAGCAGGCGCTTGATCAGGGTGCGCACGTCATAGACGTTACGCAACGGCTGGCAAAAAAAGGTATCCAGGCTGCCAAGGAAGTAGATGTTACCAAAGCGGCAGCGAGCACACTCGTTGCAACGGCACTGGTGGGCGCTGCAGCTAATGGTCTGACAGCTACCAGCTCACTTGGCGGCGGCAGAAGTGCAGCCAGTGTCTCAGTATCCGGCCACGCGGTATCCGTCTCAAGTCTCATGCCTGCTAAACCAGGCAACCCGACAGAGTTGGCTACAAATGCCGTAGTACTCGAGAGTTATAGCAAAGAAGTAACTGCTCGTGCAGCTGCGCTACCAGAAGTATCGCAGACCCCTGAAGTTGCTAAAACCATTGGCTTAATTGATGTCTCACTCAGTGAAAAAGCTACTACGTTTGTCGACTCAACCTCAAATCCTAATAGCAAAAAAGCCATTATCGCAAGCGAAGCTATTGCCCACGCCGAATTACATCACCCTGGTCAGGCCATACCGCCGACTGATCGTGTGGCAATTTTGGCTGCGCCTAAAACTCCTGAAATCACCAAAGCTGCCCAAGATATGGCCGAAATTCTGCAGTCAACAGATACAGCCAATGCTCTCAGCCCAGATGAACAGAAAGTTATTGCTGCTATGTATGTGCACATGGCAACCTATGCCAGCCCCGAAGTGAAGAGTGTAGCCATACAGGCAGTCACGGCTGCTGCGGAGGCATTACCTACTGATACCCAGCCATTAGTTACTCCTGCTGCCGCGACTCCTAGTGCGCCAGCAGCGCCTGAAACCAAAGCACCCGCGCCGGTTGCCCCAGCGACGCCCGGCACTGACCCGCTGGTTCCCGCCCCTACCCCATCACCTAACACTGCCGCTCCTGCGCCTAACGAGCGTGTCTTGCACCCCGAAAACTACAAGGGTAAATATGTGACGGCTGAACAAATCGCCACCATCGAGAAGTTTCGCCCGGAGTACGAGAAAGCTGCCAAGGCGCATGGCCTACCATGGGAATTAATTGCCTCAATCCACCTGCGCGAGACAAACTTGAGCCTCGTTAACCCCGGAAATGGGCAGGGCCTATTCCAATTTGTGGCGGAAGCTGGTGCCTATCCTGCCGGACCTATTTCACCGGAGAACTTTGATCAGCAACTTGACCACTTAGCGCAGCGCTTGGCCGATAACTATGCCACCCGCGGACCTAACCGAGCGACCCTTACACCCGATGCAGTGAATGCAGATCGTATCAAAGACGTACTCTTTTCTTACAATGGCCGTAAAGACAATTACGAGGCGCAGGCAGCCGCACTCGGCTTTGATCCCGTAAATCAGGGCTACGAAGGCTCACCATATGTCATGAACTTAGCAGACGATCTCCGAAACAGTGATAAAAATCCTAATTGGCTCCAGGCTGGCAGCGACCACGGTGAGGATGTCAAAGCCGGCAAGCAACCTGGTGCTTGGCTAATGTTTAACGATATTGCGACGGCAAGCGGCTTAAAAGTAGAGGCCAGTACTTCTGCGGCACCTCACTTAGTACCAACAGCTCCTGAGCAACCACCAACTGACCAGACGGCCTGCGCCCCTGGTACGCGCGACATTGGTATGAACCAGTTTTGGGTGTCAGGCAAAGAAACTATGGGACGCCTATGCGCCATCCCCGGCTTTAAGAGTAGCGGCGAATCAAGTGACCCTAAGAGCAAATACTACGTAAATGGCGCAAACGGCGAGGTTATTGTTGCAGCCCGGGCCTCAGAAACCTGGCTCAAAGCCTTTACTGATGCCCAGGCTGACGGTGTTGACCTGTCTGCCATAAGTTCATACCGGCCGCACCAACAGCAAATAGACCTCTGTCAGGCCGATGCATATTGCAAAAAGGGCAAAGCTCCCGGCAACAACCGTAACGTTGCCTACGCTGGCACTGGCGAGCATGAGAAGGGTGAAGCCGTTGATATTCTCGACAGCAATAAAGGCATGACCGCCAACTGCACCGGCCTTCACGAAGACCACTCCGGCCGCTGTATTGCACCGGACGATAAACGCTGGCTCTGGATGCTCCACAATGGTGCAGACCACAACCTGGCACAGTACATAGGCGAATCGTGGCACTGGAAGCTTATCAAGGGCGGCTTAAAGTAGTTCAGTTTCGTCCAGTTAGCTATTGTATTCCGTGATTTAAATCATACGTGACGTCGCTTTTGCCGAATGTTACAATTAATGCGTTATTACGGTTGTGTTTACTGGCCATCATGGCTATACTAAGCATTAGTTAGATCCGTAAACAAAATCAAATTGAGAGATAGACAAAAAGAGGGACATGAAAGTTTTAATGCTCGGTTGGGAGTTACCGCCTCACAACAGTGGTGGACTAGGCACAGCTTGTTATCAGCTCTGTAAATCCCTCTCAAAAAAAGACCTCGACATCGAATTTATGCTCCCCTACAGTGCCGACCACGGTATTGATTTTATGCAAATTACAGCCGCCCACCCGCAGGGTGTCACCGAAGTTATTCGTTCTGGCATCGCCTACGATAGCTACAAGTACATCCTAGAAGACGGCTCAGAAGAATACCTGGATATTTACGCCCAGCAGCAGCTCTATGAACACGCCGTCGCCCGCTTGGTAGAAGAAAAAGAGTTCGATATTGTACACGCTCACGACTGGCTTACCTTTAGGGCCGCCCTACGGGCCAAAGAAGCCAAAGGTTGCCCGGTAATCCTCCATGTTCACTCAGTAGAATCAGACCGTGCCGGTAGTGCTGGCGGTGGCAATCCCCTGGTACAGGAAATTGAAGGCATGGCCATGCTCGCTGCCGACCGAATTATTGCCGTTAGCCAACACACAAAAAATGCCATTCACCGTGATTACCACATTCCGCTCGATAAAATTGAGGTCGTGCACAACAGCATTGATCCGGCTGCTTTTGAGCCGCTTGATGTTACTAATGCCTATAAGTATCTGTCAGCGCTCAAGGCGCAAGGCTATCGAGTAGTGACTAACATCGGTCGTCTCACCATCCAAAAGGGACTACCCAATCTGCTGCAGGCTGCCAAACTCGTGGTAGATAAGCACCCAAAAACTATATTCCTAATAGTTGGCAGCGGTGAGCAATACTACGAACTCCTGACACTGGCTGCCGAACTGGGCATAGGCAAGAACGTCCTATTTACGGACTTCCAGCGGGGCAAACGACTGCGTGATGCCTACGGGATTGCCGATTTATTTGTAATGCCTTCGGTATCTGAGCCATTTGGTATGACGCCGCTAGAGGCAATCGGCTACGGTACGCCTGCCATGGTCAGCTATCAATCCGGCGTGGCCGAAATTATTAGCAACTGCCTAAAGGTCGACTTTTGGGATATTCGTGAAATGGCTAACCAGATCACCGCCGTTATGCAAAGCGACGCCCTCCGCGACACGCTGCACGCAAATGCCTACCGTGAATTTGAAACCATGAACTGGGACAACGCCAGCCACAAAATTGAGGCTTTATACAAACACCACCTCGCAGGAGTCGCCTCATGAGCAAGGCAATAGTGCTATATCTGCACGTCCACCAACCATACCGAATCCGGCACTACACCGTCTTTGATACAGCCAATGAGCACGATTACTTTGACGCAGCTTACGAAGACCAAGAGAGTAATGAGCGCATTCTGCACAAGGTAGCCACTAAGTCATACATCCCGACCAACCAGCGGCTTTTACAATTACTGCGTGATAATCCGCAATTTAAGCTGAGTCTTTCCATTACCGGGACCGTCATTGAACAGCTGGAACGCTGGTCGCCAGAAGCTCTTGATTCTTTTAAGGAACTTTGTGCCACCGGGCGAGTAGAAATTGTGGCCGAAACCTATCACCACAGCCTGGCCTTCTTTTATTCTCGAGCTGAGTTCGAAATGCAGGTCGATATGCACAAACGTAAGGTGCAGGAGGTCTTTGGCCAAACCCCACAGGTGTTTAGGAACACCGAGCTTTGCTATAACAACGACGTTGCCTTCTGGGCCGACAAAGCCGGTTACAAGGGCGTTTTAGCAGAAGGCTGGGACCCAATCCTAGGCTGGCGCAGCCCAAACTTTGTTTATCGCCCAACCTACACCAACAACATTCGCCTGCTTATGAAGAACTACAAGCTCAGCGACGATATTGCCTTCCGCTTTGGCGATCAAAACTGGAGTGAGTGGCCCCTAACTGCCGATAAGTTTGCTAACTGGCTCAATGACGATCAAGAATCTACCAACTTTAACCTATTTATGGACTACGAGACCTTTGGTGAGCACCAGTGGGAAGAGTCTGGTATTTTTGGATTTTTGAGCCACCTGCCCGGCGAATGGCTCAAAAAAGAAGGCAATACCTTTATGACCGTTAGCGAAGTGATTGATAACTTTGAAGCTGTTGATACAGTCGACGTGCCTAATACCATTACATGGGCAGACACTGAGCGCGATTTGTCGGCCTGGCTTGGCAACGCCCTGCAAACCACCTCTATACAGGCGCTGTACGACCTCCAGGAGAGTATAGTTACATCCGGTGACTTTGCACTTATAGAAGATTGGCGCCGCCTGCAAACCAGCGACCACTTTTACTACATGTGTACCAAGTACTTTAACGACGGTGACATTCACGCCTACTTTAGTCCGTATAAAACGCCATACGAGGCCTACATAAACTTTATGAATGCCTACCACGACCTTAAGTTTAGATTGAGCCAAAAAGGTGTTGCCGTTTAATATGGGTCGTCCTGTAGTACTTAGTAATGGGCAGCTCTTTGTTGGGCTCGACGAAAACGGACTGGTGCACGATTTTTACTACCCCTACGTTGGGCTCGAAAACCTCACCAATGCTCGCAGCAGCCAGCACAAGATTGGCATCTGGGTCGACGACACCTTTAGCTGGACCGACGACGGCAGCTGGTCTACTGATGTCCGCTTTGAACAGGACGCACTTATTAGTAACGTCACTCTAGGCTCTCAGAAGCTTGGCGTTCAACTGCATTTGCAGGATTTTATAGATCCTGAGAGTAATGCGCTGGTTCGTCACATTACTATTACTAATCAGTCGGACCGGGCGCGCGATATCCGGCTGTTTATGCATCAGGTATTCGAAATCTCACGTGACGGCCGGGCCGATACAGCCCTATACGTGCCTGATGATCATTACATCTTAGACTACAAAGGCCGCTACAGCTTAGCAATTGCCGGCAAATTCGCTGACGGTAGCGATTTTGACCAATATGCCGTTGGCAATTATGCCATAGAGGGTAAAGCTGGCACCTTTAAAGACGCCGAAGACGGGGTATTATCCGATAATCCGGTGGAGCACGGTGGCGTAGACAGCGTTTTGCGCTTTCAAAAGCATGTAGAGGCTGGCGGCAGTACCGTCGTGGATTACTGGATAATTGCTGCGTCCAGTCAAAGTGACGCTCAGGATATTCACACCAGTTTTAAGCATCAGGACATGCAGGAGCGCTTGGAAGCTGCCCGGAGCTACTGGCAGCGGTGGTTTAGCGATGCCGATGTGGTATTGCCAGAGTTTCACCGTGAACAGCTACAGCAGAGCATGCTGATAGTAAAAGCCCACTGCGATATTCGTGGCTCGGTGCTGGCCAGTGGTGACTCCAGTATTTTTAACTATGGCCGTGATTATTACTGCTACTGTTGGCCTCGGGACGCCGCCTATGCGCTATGGCCGCTTATTCGCCTGGGCCACTACACCGAGGCCCGTAAATTCTTTGAGTTTGCTCGTGACACCATGCATAAAGACGGCTACCTGATGCACAAGTATCAACCAGACCGGGCCATCGGCAGTACCTGGCACCCATTAGTGCACGGCCGCCGCAAAGAACTCGCCATTCAAGAGGACGAGACCGCCGGGGTTATTTTTATGATGCATGAATACTACCAGAGCAGCCAGGACGAAGCTTTTGTAGAAAGTTTTTACCATGGCTTTATTGCGCCCTGTGCCGATTTTTTAGCAAACTTTATAGATGAGCAGACCGGCTTGCCGCATGCCAGCTACGACCTATGGGAAGAAAAGTTCCTCACCTCTACCTACACCGTGTGTACCGTTATTGCGGGCTTACTGGCCGCCGCTAAACTAGCTAAAGCTATCAACGAAACCGATGACGCCATTCGCTGGAAGCAAGTCGCCGAACAAATTCGTTCAAACCTCGGCAAACTCTATCACGCCGACGGCTACTTTGTGAAAGGCTTCCTGCTACAAGAGGATGGCGAGCTGCAGTATGACAACACACTGGACATATCTAGCCTCTACGGCCCCTACATGTATGCTGGCATACCGCTGGACGACGAACGGATTGCCAGCACCGCCAAGCACGTTGAAGAGCGTTTGCTTAATCAGTCACCAAGCGGCGGCGTTCTGCGTTATGAGAATGATAATTACTTTTTGACCAAACGCAACTTCAAGGGTAACCCATGGATAGTCAGCACTCTATGGCTCGCTCAATATAATGTAAGCATTGGTAATAAAGAAAAAGCCGAAGAGCTGCTTGCGTGGTCTTTTGAACGCCAACTACCAAGTGGCGTTCTCAGCGAACAGTTCGATCCAGTGACCGGCGCCCCCTTAGGCGTCACACCGCTCGTCTGGAGCCATGCCGAGATGATAAACACCCTGCTAGACCTGAGCTGAGGTTAAACTAGCTCAGGCACTCCTTAACTTTAAAAATACCGCCAAATATTGGCGGTATTTTTTATTCGTTTCATATAGTTACCGCGTAAAGTAACTATACTTTACGGGCTATTTCTTTTTAGGGGCTTCGTTACGGCCTAGGCTCTTCTTGGTCTCCGTAAAGACGATGTGCTTGCGAAGTTTAGGACTGTACTTCTTTAGAGCCAGTTTTTCTGGGCTGTTCATAGTGTTTTTGGTCGTGTAATAAATACGCTCGCCGGTCTCTTCGGCGATCATTCCAATGATTTTGCGCTTGTCGCCTTTTTTTGCCATAGGGTAAAACTTTCTAAAACTTAATCTTATCTATCCTAACAGATACGGCGGCGATTGTAAACCGTAACCTTGTCGATCGGCAAATTTATCACCAAATACAAAAATAACTGGTGATCAACCAGTTATTTAAGTTTTTCTTCTTGCAAGAAAAGAAAGTCTGTAAGTGTATTTTTATTTTTTTATTATTACGCTTACTTACCCCTATATTATTCCGCTTGCGCTTTGTTGTCAAGCATTTTTCTAAACGCTACTTATACGTCAATTGCTTCTCTGTTACGGTCACTTATTGACTTGGCATTGGGCATCACAATCCAGAGTACAAAGTACGGTAGAGCGCTAAACCCGCCCGGCAGCAGTAAAATAACAAATATAACTCTGAATATAACGGGGTCGATGCCAAAATACTCGCCCAAGCCGCCTGCTACGCCGGCAATTTTACGGTCCGTTACCGATCGTTCTAATTTCTTCATCGTTTCTCCTTACTAATCTATGATATCAGTATGAATTCTACATGTAGTATAAAAATACTTACGCTGGCAAAGGTTAAATAAAGATTAACTTTCTACAATATTTATTGTGTTATATGTTAATGTTTATTTATGGCTAAGCATGACAAGCTAAAAAAGATTGGTTATTTCGCACTGAGCATGACAATTATCTTCGGCTTATTACTGGCAGTTCCACACTTGCTCGCGAAACAGTCGAACGGTGAGCCACAGGCTGTATCTACGGTTACACAAAAAGTTCAGCAACCTACGGCGCCCGCGGAAGGGGTTGCACAGAGCACTAACGCTTTGATGAATTCAGCACCCACCTCCACTGCGCCCACTTCGACAGTACAAACATCACCTAACGCAAGTTTCAAACCATATACGGCCCCTTTTTGCACTACAGTCACATTACCCTATAAGACTGTCTACAAAAATGTAACTTATTTAAGTGTGGGGCAGTCGAATGAATCCGGCGGAATTGATGGATATACCAAGACTTGCACCCCAGATTCAACAGGCTATAAGCCACCAGATATAACCTATTTAGGGATGGATAAGACAGTCTACATAGGAATACAAGAAACGGGGCCAACCGCGCGGGACTCTGCAGACCAGCGACAAGCAGAAGTAAATCTCTGCATACAACAGTTACAGGCCCTCTCCCCGAACTCAAATGCATACATGCAGTGCCTCAGTATGCACTAACTAGCAATATTATCAACAGATATTTCTAAACATACGCTTGCTTGTGGAGGAGTGGTCCACTCTTCTAGGGAGATATACACCTGTGGTCACTAGGTTTTTTATGCCTGTGGGCCTATAACCGCTGTTAGTGGTCCCCAATTGGTTAAATAAAAGCCCCTGTTATAAGCAGGGGCTTTAAAATGAATTCTTACTTGGAGCCACGATTGGGATTTGAACCCAAGACCCCCTCCTTACCATGGAGGTGCTCTACCACTGAGCTATCGCGGCGTACATCTGTAAGATTGTAGCAAACTAGCCGTTTAAAACCAAGCGATCAGTCCCTTGTCTGCATATGTGCCTGCTAGGTGTTTTTAGCATACCTACTCAGAACGTTAGTGATGACAAAGGTCGGGACTTCCAGCAGCACGGCGATGGCCAGCGTGCCATAGAATATCGAAAAGAGGTTATTATGCAGGCTGAGTTGAATCTGCTTTATAAATATTGGAATGGCTGCCAACAATAGCACCAAGGTAAGGAGTCGCATGGTCGTTTTCATAAAATTGGCGCCGTGGAAGATAGTACCTCTCACATTGTCGCCGTCTCGCTTTAGCTCCACCACTGTGCTCACTTGTAAAAGTATAATTATCATAAAGATCATCAGCCAAAGGATAATCTTAAAGGCTGCAATGCTTTGCGTGCCGATATCCTTAATGTCGCTACTATAGATAAATGACTGGGCTACCATTAGAAAAGAGAAGATTTCCAGCAAGCTTTTATTTTTGTCGAAGTATTGGTACAGCCAGGTGATATTGCTTGAAAGGAACTTTCTTAAGGTCATGTTGGTAAGTATAGCAAAAAATACGCAGAGTCTGGGCTACGCTGGAACGTCTATCTGTTAAAAGACCATGAGCAAAATGAGCGTAGCACACAGATACTTAAGTGTTGACTTAATTAAGCGTACGCTTTATATTGAAGTCATGGATAAATTTTTTGCACTTGCAGCTCCCATACGACGCGAGATAATAGCTATACTCTCCGACGGCGATCAACTAACGGCCACGATGATTGCTGAAAAGTTTCAGCTAACACCTGCCGCCATCTCTCAGCACCTCAAAGTATTACGTAGTAGTAACCTCGTGCGCATGCACAAAGACGCCCAAAAAAGGATTTATGAGCTTAACCCTCTTGGTATAGCCGAGCTTGAAGCTTGGGCTAGCCAGATCGCCACCCAACTTAACAGAGCAAACCCTATTCCTAAGGTGACCCCTCCGGATAACGAAGAGGTTGCATAATTATGACAGCCGATACCTTGACTCGCATACCCAACCATATAGACGCTACCCTTCCAGGTTTACCTGAGTTAAGTGACATGCCAACCCCAGAGGTGTTCGGAATGAATCCGGAAGCCTTAAAAAGACTTAGCATAGTTGCACTAGAATCCACAATTTTCCCCGATACGGTAAATGAAAAACTACGTTGGATACCACAAGTAGTCATGTTGGCACCCTTGATTGAAAGCATGCTTCCGCCTCAAGAAGTTGTTCCGCGCACAGAAGCGCCCGACACATCATTTTCTAGCTTTATGGCAGACAAACTAAAAACTCTAACCGGTAAAGCAATAGCGACAATTGTTGAGCGAAACCTGGAGCACAACCTACACAATAGCGATACGAAAGCTACAGAAAAGGCCGAGGAAACCTTAGGCACATTGGAAAAAGCTACCAAGATAATCACAACTATTAGCAGTTTTGATAATCCGCAACAACAATTTACAAATGAAGCGAGCCGCTTATCGCGGGATGTCAGCGCGGCCATAACCGAGCAGCGCAACTTACGGACTGCTGGCAAAAGCGAACCAGTGCCAAAACAAAAAGGTTTTATAGGGCTGGCATTACATGTAGTGCGTAAGGTTAAGGGTCTGTTTAAAAGATTTTTTAACCGTCCAGATAGGCAGTCCGAAATTACGGCCTATGACGCTGGTGCAAGCATCGAAAAAGTATATGAGACACTTACAAGCGACCCAGAGGCTACGGCAAAGCGGTTCCCTATGCTGTCGACTCTTGTTCTAGATAATGTGACGTTAAATAAGCACATTAACAGAGAATATTTTTCGCTTGCGGCACCCGAAATTATGACATTTCTGTCTTCTGCGTCAAATACGGAAAACATTGGTAAAGACCTGCTTAGCAGCATTGAGCGGAACCCTCATGATTTTAGATTTATCACAAAGCATAAAAATAAATTTGGAAAGTACTCCGTGGACGCAGTACAGCGTGCTTCTCACACATTACTACCGGCTATGAGAGATGCTCTACCTGATCAGGGTGATAAGCTTAATGGTCTGCTTCTTTTCTTGCAGAGCCTGTCCATGGAAAAAGCAGCGCCTAAGCCCCACGATTCTGTAAAAGACGACGTAGAATCTGACGTTTCTGGCCTAAAGTCAGCAAAAAAGCTACTGCAAAAATTTAGTATCAAGCGTAAATCTTAAATAATATGACGTATTGGGTTCGGGCTACCATTAGAGTCTAACCGCGGCGCTGGACAATCGCCACTCCGGCAATTTCAAGTGCCAAAATACCTACGCTCCAGACTGCCCAATTAGCAAAGTAAGGGTCGAACTCTACGCTGTTAAATACCCAGAACTCATCTGCTTGCTTTTCATAGGCAATGGCATCAAGGCCTGGATCGGTCAATTTGTTCTGGCTGTTGAATGGGAACCCATAGTGCTGAATGCCCGAATCCAAGGCCTTGCAAAAGGAGATCTGTTGCTCATTGGGCGTAGTGATAGTTGTGCCATCATGGTTCACCGGTTGGCAATTTTGTCTATGCGGCAGCGATCTGGTGGGTATGTAATTAGTTACTTTGGCTGCCAAGCCTCCGAGGGTAAAAGCGATAACAAGAATTGCGAAACCTAGTGATAGTTTGCGGTACATTTGGCTGATTATAGCACTCTTAGCTATCTTGTAGGTTTCTTAAACAAAAAAGACTTCCTAAGAAGTCTTTTTTGTTTGGTGCGGGGTGTAGGATTCGAACCTACGAACTCGGAGAGGGCAGATTTACAGTCTGCTGTGTTTGACCGCTTCACTAACCCCGCATCTTTTTATGGAGCCACCTGTCGGATTTGAACCGACGACCTGCTGTTTACAAAACAGCTGCTCTAACCAGCTGAGCTAAGGTGGCCTAAATTAACTTGCCTAGTGTACCAAAACAGAGGTTAAACTACAAGTCGGATACGGTGGCTTAGACCACACCGCGGCGGGGGCGCAGGATGCGCTTGGCGCGGCCTGGAGGAACAATCAACTTTTTGAGTTGGTCTTCTACTAGGTCGGCTTCGGCTTGCATGCCGTGGCCCATGTAGGCTTTATGTAACAAGGTAAAGGTTTCTTTGTTGGGCTCGAGTTCGGCAGCCTTTTCGAGCTCCTGGAACATCAGCTTATCGTTGCCAAGCTTTTCCTGAACTTTGGCGTAGGCTACGTGGCGCGCTGCCAGGTTGTCTTCCAGTTTAAGCGCCTGCTGAAAAGCGACGGAGGCTTTTTCGTAGTTTTCTGTTTCGTAATAAATCAGGCCGAGGTTATGCAAACTGGAAGGTGTTGCTTCGATGCTGCTGGCAATTTCAAAACAGTCGATGGCGTCGCGATATTCCTTTTGCTTAGCGTACAAAATGCCCAAGCGGTTGTAGGCAGCTGCGTTCTTTTCGTCGATCTTTAGGATGGTTAGGAGCGCTTTTTCGGCTCGGAGGAAGCGGTTTTCTCGCATACCCTGGTGAGCAATATCCCAGAGTTTACCAAGCCGGTCTCCGACTTTTCGAGAGACGTTAGCGAATTCATCATCGCGGACGCGTGAATTACGATAGGCCATGGCACCAAAGCCGGCCACAATGAGTAACTCGTACATATGCCTAGTATAGCAAACTTAACCCAGTTGTAACATTAGCTGATCCAATACGAGCTTGGGCTGTGCATTGCTACTGAGTGCTTCGGCTGCATCGTAGCTGGCCTTAAGGATTTGATGCCAACGCTGCGCCTGCGTATCCGTAACTGTCTGCAATCGGGCATGGGCCATTTGTTGCATGATAAATAGTGTGTCACGGGCCAGCGGTTTTTGTTTGGTAAGCTCGTCCACCATCAGCAAGCGCTGATAGGTTGTGCCCTGCAATAGCTGCCTGGCGAGTTCTGTTGCCGGGCGGAGCGGATGCTCTTCGTTTGACAGTAGCGCCTCCATAAGTCCGGGCAGGCCGCCACTGAGCGAAATGGCCTGCTTAACATCGGTTGCGGCGTAACCTTTTTTGGCAAAATACTGCAGTGTTTCGTCTGTACCAGCCCGCTTGATAGTAATAACTTGCAACCGGGAAAGTACGGTCGGCAACAGCGATTGATTGCTAGAAGCCAGTAGTATGATGACGGTGGCGATTGGGGGCTCTTCTAGAGTTTTTAAAAGAGCATTTTGGGCCTCATGGCCAAGTAGCTGAGCGTCTTCGATGAGCACAATTCGATTAATAGCCAAGGGCGAGGGCACTTTTAGGCTTAGGAACTGTTCCAGCCCACGGATAGCTTCAATACTAATTGCCTTGCCATCGACGGACGCAATTCGGCGCAGATAGGGATAGCTGTCGAGCTGATCGGCCGGTCGCTCAAGCAGTTGGCCGACAATTTGCATGCCCAGCGTGAGCTTACCGGAGCCGGTTGGGCCTTCGAGTAGTAGGGCGTGCGATGGATGGGCAATAAATTCGGAAACTTGCTGGGCGGTAACAGGATTGAGTAGCAGGCTCATGACCGCTCCATAAACTCCTGGAAGTCGGCGGGAACCGGCACGGTAAAGGTTTTACGCTCCCGGTTGGGCAGCGTGAGCTCTAGGCTGTGAGCATGCAGATACAGGCGATCGGCCTGCAGGCCACCGTACAGTGTATCGCCAACAATAGGATGCCCGAGGTGATGCAAATGCACTCGTAGTTGGTGCGTGCGACCGGTGGTCGGACGGAGGTCCACCAGACTAAACTCGTCGTTCGTGGCAGTCACCTGGTACTCGGTAGTTGCTACTTTGCCGTTTATGCCCACGCGAAAGGTTTGCGGTTTTTTGGGGTTTCGCTCAATCGGCATCTCTATAATGGCATGCTCCTGAGCAAAGTGGCCGCTTACGATGGCCACGTAACTCTTTTTGACCCGCCGCTGCGAGAACTGCTTTTGCAGCCACGAGGTAGCTTTGGCATTTTTGGCACAGATCATCACACCGCTGGTGGCCCGGTCTAAGCGGTGCACAATGCCCACACGCTGATCAACGACTGCTTTTACGTCTTCGAGGTCGTCCGGGGTGTAACGGCTGCGCAGCCACGTGCCAACGGTAGCTTCGGGGTTATAAACGCCCTTACTATGGCTGAGTAGGCCACTGGGCTTACAAATTACCACGCAGTCATCATCTTCGTACAATACCTCTAGCTCAATGTCTGGAATGGCTTCTAGGACGTCTTCGTCATAATCAATGAATACTACGTCGGTTTCGCGCACTTTTGTACCGGCCTTAAGGGCCACACTGTCGTTTACCTTGACCATGCCGTCATTAATAAGCTTAACGGCGTAGGCCCGACTAATGCGCGGCAGGGCCGCAGCCACGTACTGGTCAAGCCGTGGGGCGCGGCTAATTTCTAGATTGCTCATTATGGTCTAAGTCCGATGGCCTGCTGTACCTTGTACAGGCGCTGCAGGGCAACATCACGCATCAGGAACTCGCTGGCCTCTAGCTTACGCATGAGCTCAGCTTCCTCGACATTATCAAGCTTTTTCTGAAAGCTGGTTAAGAATACTTTAACCTCGTTGGCAACGGCAGTTTTTAGATCGCCGTAGCGAGTCTTACCTTCCCAGGTCTTAGTAACTACTTCAATAGGTTCGCCAATGAGCAGCGCCAAAATTCTAAGCAGATTGCTAATGCCGGGCTGGTTTTCCATATCATAGTGAATAACACCAACAGAGTCTGTAGTAGCGCTCATTATCTTTTTAGCGGCTGCAGCAGGTTCATCGCTGAGCAAGATGGTCCCGGCCGGATCTTCGACGGATTTGCTCATTTTTTTAGTGGGATTACGCAGTGAGCGGATGCGGATACCATTATCACGGCCGATAAATTCGAGTTGCTTCTTCCATTCGGCAGGCACTACTAGCAAATTTTCGCCAAATTTGTTGTTAATGCGCATCGCAACGTCACGCGTTAGTTCGATGTGCTGCCGCTGATCTTCGCCAACGGGCACCCATTCGGCACCATAGAGCAGGATGTCGGCGGCCATCAGCACCGGGTAGTCGTACAGCCCGGCCGAAATACTAGTGTCCTTTTCGCCGTCCGACTTTTCTTTAAACTGGGTCATGCGCTGGAGTTCGCCGTAGTAAACAAAGTTATTTAAAATCACGGTCAGCTCACTGTGGGCTGCCACATAACTTTGGCGATATATGTAGGTGTCCTCGTCATCAAGGTTAAGCCCGGCCGCAACGTACTTGCGGAGATTTTGCACAATCTGCAGGTACAATTTATCGTGCTCAATAGGGGTTGTGAAGCTGTGCAGGTCAGGTACAAACATATTAAGCTGGTACTCGCCAGCATACTTTTTTTGCAGTTCTATCATGGGCAGAATGGCACCCAGAAAATTTCCGAGGTGTAGTTCGCCGTTGGCGCGGATTCCGGTCAATATTACTGGTTTATTCATTCCTACTAGTATACCTTATTTGTGCCTGTTACTGGGGAGTGTTTTAGCCCCGTGTAAGATCATGTGCCTTAATTCTGGCCAGCGGCACGTGGAGGATGCCCTCTTCGTTGGTTTCATGCATAATGACTTGCGCTGCTAGTGCCGCCATTTGCCGTGGCACTGGCTTGGCTATGTCTGTTTTTGGATTATATGCAAACCCATCTACCAGCATTATGCCCTGAGTTACGCAGCTGACGGCAACGCCTTCCAGGTTTACTACCGTTCGTTTGCCACTACTGGCGAGGGTTTGTATGCCGTAGTCGCAGTAAACCTCAACCGGATTTTGCTTGAGTCCAACGACATCATTAACATACTCTGCGAGTAGTGAGGCATGATCCGGAGACAGGGTGCTTACATGATCTAAGAAGGCACCAATCCTCCTCAGGTTTATCTGCGGCTCACGATATATGAATCTATCGATAATGTCTCGCCATTTTGATCCTTCACTTGTATTATTTAATTTGTTTAGGATTTCTTGGTGGGCTTCAAATTCAATTGCTGAAACAAGTCGGATGGTGCTGGTATGAACAGGCGCATTTATTACGGTAGGTACCGTGGCATTGCGCATAAACAAGTTATTTATCACTACGTTCCCTACATAAAGATGATGGAAGAGTGTGCCCACAGGCTTGCCTTCCTCCACTGTACCATCCGGACTGATAGCCGCAATAATTTCTTGCTCAAAGCCGAGTGACTGGCCACGACGGTAGGTGGATTCAACTGAAACACTTTGCCCGAACTTTGTTCTGAAAGGCTCAAATAAGGGCACAAGGTAATGCCCTGAAACTTCTACACTCTCACCCATAATGAGACCTACCGATTTATTATCTAAATCGTTAACAGCGTCAACAAGAGCCACGTGCATATCTTCCGGGGAGAGATCGGCATCATTAATAGCCGTCTGTCGTATGACTGCGTCAAGGCATAAAAGTTCAACCTGTAGCTCTTTATCGGCCACATCATCTGCACTTAGTTGCTCAGGAAAGCTCATTACTACTGAGTATACAACATGATTTATAAAAACAGCCCCTAGATGGGGCTGTTTTGTGCGCACGAATGATTCGTTAACGCTTGGTGAACTGGCGCTGCTTACGAGCACCCTTGAGACCGAACTTCTTACGTTCTTTCTCACGGGAGTCGCGGCCGAGCAGGTCGGCGCGCTTGAGCGTGCTCTTAACATCTTCGTTCAAAAGAACCAGGGCTTTGGCGATACCAAGACGAATTGCTTCGATCTGGCCATCATGGCCGCCGCCGGATACTACAACGCTCACGTCGTACTTACCGGTCAAGTCGAGTACGGTGAAAGGTTGCTGGATCTTTGCCAGCAGGTATTCGCTGTCAGCAAAGTATTCGCCGGCAGTTTTACCGTTAACGGTAACGTTGCCCTTGCCGCCTTGCAGACGGACCCGTGCAGTTGCGCTCTTGCGGCGTCCAAGTGCGTAAAAATAGGTATTTGTAGCCATTATTTAACGTCCTTTATTGAGATTGAGATCGGCTGTTGGGCCTCATGTTTGTGGTCACTACCATTGTAGACACGCAAGCGAGCCAAACGGTCATCACGAAGCTTGTTGACGGGCAACATGCCGCGGATGGCGTGAATAATGGCCTGTGAAGCATCTTTTTCTACTTGCTTAGCCAGGCTAATCTCTTTTAGCCCACCTGGGAAGTGTGAGTGACGGTAGTACATCTTTTTTTCAAATTTGTCACCGGTTGCTACCAGCTTGTCGGCGTTGATAACGATGACATGGTCACCGCAGTCAATGTGCTTAGTAAACTGGGGCTTAGCCTTACCGGTAAGCAGGGTTGCAGCTCGAGTAGAGATACGGCCAATTGGCGCTTCGCTAGCGTCAATGACGTACCAGGCTCGAACAACATCAGTTGGTTTTGCGCTATAGGTTTTCATTACTTAGTCTCCTCTGCAGCAACTGGCTTTCTGGCCTTTGGCGCTGCTGGCTTAGCTGCGGCTGCAACTGGTGCCGCCTGCAAATCGTCTACAAAACTTACGCGGGCCAGCTGGGCATTATCGCCACGGCGGAACCGAGTTTTAACGATGCGCAGGTGACCGCTACTGCGGAGACCGAGCTTAGGCGCGATTTCGTCAACCAGCTTATGGGCACTGGCAACAGTCTGAAGACTGCTAACAATTTGCCTGCGGTTATGGAGATCGGCTTTCTTAGCTTTGGTGATGAGTTTTTCGACGTAAGGGACAACCTCTTTAGCCTTAGGCAAGGTAGTTTCAATAGACTCGTACTTAACGAGAGAATCGGCCAGTGCCTTGATCAAAGCTCGGCGCTGATCGCGCTCGCGGCTTAACTTACGTCCTTTATATCCGTGTCGATGCATCTTACAGCTCCAGCTCGGCTAGTTTTTCTTTGACTTCGTCGAGGGCTTTGCTGCCAAAACCTTTGAGGTCGCGCAGCTCAGCATCATTTAAGGCAAACAGGTCACGAATGGTGTGAATGTCATTGTTAATGAGTGCGTTTGTGGTACGAGCAGACAGGTTCAAATCTTCGATTGACGTGTTAAGAGCGGTCGGCTCGTCGCCAAGCAAGTCGCTCGTAAGTTCGCTATTGTTAGAAGGACCGTTTACAACCTGTGGTTCGCTAGCAGCGATACGGGTTTTGCCTGCAAGGGCGGTGTATTGGTTAACTAAAATAGCGTTGGCTTCTTCGAAAGCGTCCTGTGGAGTAATTGAGCCGTCGGTGTCAACGGTAATCAAAAGCTTGTCAAGGTCGGTGGTAGTACCAACACGCGTCTTTTCAATTTTGTAACGCACTCGAAGGATTGGGCTAAAGATAGCATCCAGCGCAACCATGTCGCTAGCTTTCTTGGCGGCACCTTCTTCGATAGTACGGTACCCCCGGCCGATTTCGACGGTTAAATCGAGTACAAAACGGGCTTTGTCGTCGTCGATAGTGGAAATGAGGTGGTCCGGGTTAACAACTTCGACATCAGCGTTAGTCTGAATGTCCTTAGCGGTAACGGGGCCCTTGCCTTGCTTAACAATACGAAGCGTTTGAATATCTTGACCGTATACACGGAAGCGTACGCCCTTTAGGTTAAGCATGATGTCAACGACATCTTCTTTAACACCTGGTACGGCGGTAAATTCGTGGCTTGCGCCTTCAATTTTAAACGAAGTAATAGCTGCACCTGAAATGCTTGAAAGCATTACACGGCGAATCGAGTTACCGATAGTGCTACCGTAACCACTGTGAAGCGGCTCAACACTAAATGTTGCACTGGTTGCACTGTGCTCTTCGACATTAACAAGTCCTGGGGTGTGAATCATATTTGACATACTGCTATATCTTTCCTTCCTTAGCGCGAGTAGTACTCAACGATTAATTGCTCACTAATATCGAGTTCAGCGTCATCGCGCGTCGGTAAACCGGTCACAGCAACTTGAACTTTTTTTCGATCTACTTTAACCCAACTTGGGATAGCTGGGGGTGTCGGGCTGACTTCGTCGAGTTTCTTGAAGTATTCTGTCAGCAGACTGCGGGGACGGACAACCAATGTATCACCTGGCTTTAACCGGATGGATGGAATGTCGACACGGGTTCCATTTAACATGAAGTGACCATGCGTCACGAGTTGGCGGGCAGCTCGGCGACTGGTTGCAAAACCGGCTCGGTACACGACGTTGTCGGCCCGCTGCTCTAGTAATTGCAAAAGTACGGTACCGGACTGGCCTTCTTTGCGGTTAGCTTCCTTCATGAGGTTGCTAAACTGCTTTTCGAGTAGGCCGTAAAGGCGCTTAACCTTCTGCTTCTCGCGAAGCTGGCGGGAGTACTGGCTAACCTTGGCACCACGTGGACCACGGCTGTTAGCAGCCTGGCCGGGAGGTGTCGAGCGCTTAACCAACGCCTTGTGAGCTTTAGGGTGAAGGGCATAGCCTTCACGTCGGCTCATCTTTACAATTGATTGTGTATCTCTAGCCATCGTTAGACCCTCCGAGCTTTCTTGGGTCGAACACCACCATGAGGAACGCCAGTGACGTCCTTAATGGATTCAACCTGAATTTCCAGACCGGCAAGTGCACGAACTGCAGCATCGCGGCCGAGTCCAATACCCTTGATGATGACATCGGCACGACTAAAGCCGTACTGCTGCTTGGCAGCTTGACCAGCCCGCTCTGCAGCAACCTGGGCTGCATAGGCAGTACCCTTCTTGGAGCCACGAAAACCGCAGGCACCGGCGCTAGAAGCGGTCAGGGCGTTGCCGCTCGTGTCCGTAAAGGAAATAATCGTATTATTAAAAGTAGCTTGCACATGCACCTGCCCGGCGGCAACGGTTCGCTTAGCTTTCTTTCGTTTCGTAGTTGTTTCAGCCATATGAATATAAACCTAAGTTTTAGAAGCGACCTTCTTCGCTGTGCCGCCCACGGTAGTCTTACGACCACGACGAGTACGTGCATTAGTTTTGGTACGCTGACCGCGCGAAGGCAAGCTTGCTGCGTGACGCATACCGCGGTATGACTTAATTTCCTTAAGTCGTTTAATGTTACCGCTAACAATTCGCTGCAATTCGCCTTCTACAAGGTAATCTGCGTTAATAAGATCTTGGATACGACCGATTTCTCCATCGTTTAAGTTCTTAACGCGTTCGGTTGGCTCAACTTTAGCGCGGGAAATAATATCCTTGCTAGTCTTAGGACCAATACCGTATACGTAGGTCAAAGCGACCCAGATTTGCTTTTCAGCAGGAATAGTGACACCTGATATTCTAGCCATTATCCTTGCCTCTGCTTGTGCTTAGGTTTTAACTTATTGATAACATAAATTCTGCCCTTGCGGCGCACAATCTTGTCATCTGGACTGATTTTTTTAACACTGGCACGCACTTTCATGCGGATCACGCTACTTTCTGCAATGACTCACTGCTCTTAAATATTGATAAATTGTTAACAGGTACTTCTCACCTGAGCTTTACAGGGTGGTACAGCTTGGGATGAAAACGCGAAGCCCGCAGCGACCGGTACAATAGTACCGAGAGCGAGGACTGGAGCGTTTACGCCCGAGATGTGCTGACCTGTAATGATCAGGACTTGCGATACGTGATTCTGCCCTTAGTTAGATCATAAGGGGTCAACTCAACAGTAACGCTGTCACCCGGCACGATACGGATAAAATGCTTTCGCATCTTGCCGGCAACGTGAGCTATAATTTGATGGCCATTCTCGAGCTCTACGCGAAACTGAGTACCTGGTAAGGTCTCTATAATTGTTCCGGTTAACTCGATTACTTCTTTATTAACAGCCATAAATATAACAACTTTCAATTATAGCAGGTGCTACAACACTTTGTAAAGTGTTTTCTATCGTAAAACGGGTTATTTAACAGCCTTTGATTTCCGGCGTCGTAAGAATCTGGAACGCCGAGTGGTAGTATCATCGCCCTCTGGTGACACTGTGTCCGAGAAAAAGTCGGGCTGCGAGTACTGATCGTAGGTTACCATTAATGATCGGGACTCTAGTGCGCGCAACGTCTGAAGACCAACCGATACCAAAATCAGGATACTGGTTCCACCGATGGTAATGTTTGAACTAATGAAGGCCTGACCGATGATGGGTAGCATGGCAAGCAGCCCGAGGCTAAAGGCACCAAACAGCGTTAAACGGTTTACAATCTGCCCCAGGTACTTCTCGGTTTGGGTACCGGACCTAACCCCGTCCAAGAAACCACCTTGTTTGTGTAGGTTCTCGGCAATTTCTTTAGAGTTAAAGGTAATGCTGGTGTAAAAGAACGTGAACATAAAGACCAGCAAGAAGTAGACCACCGGATATATGAAGGGCTGCCAACCACCGGCCGCAAAGGTCGTTGATGATGGCGTTTGGAACCATGAGGCCAGGTTAGTGCCCAAATGCGCTAGCCGGGCACTATGCGAGCTCGTAAGCAGCTGACCAACAAAGCTCGGTACGCTCAAAAAGGCCACGGCAAAGATAATTGGAACCACCCCGGCAGTAATAAGCTTAACCGGTAACTTGGTTGTTACACCGCCATAGGTTCTATTTCCTTGGACACGTTTGGCGTAATTAACCGTTAAATT
Source organism: Candidatus Saccharimonadota bacterium (assembly GCA_028286245.1). Lineage (GTDB taxonomy): Bacteria > Patescibacteriota > Saccharimonadia > Saccharimonadales > UBA4665 > UBA4729. Next base: position 117,915 of record JAQBRY010000004.1, read on the forward strand.
GCGCGAGGCTTCGTTGAGCATCACCACCAGGTACGTAATAAGTAACACTGAGGCAGCTATAATGATGCCGTATATCAGGGCCGTAGTATTAATTGGCAGTGAGTGTCCAAATACGTTCCACTTGTCTTTGCCGTCAAATATCGAGCTTGCCAGCGATGATACGGTGGCAGGCAGTCCGCTCACGATTCCGACGGTAATAATTAAGGATATACCGTTACCGATGCTCTGCTCCGTAATAAGTTCACCCATCCACATTAGCAACATTGAACCACCAGTAAGCGCACTTACCATCAGCACCCATTGCATGAGCGACGTATTAGCGGTTATATCACCAATACCCCCAATACTCTGTGCAGCCTGCCTAATCAAGTAAATAGAGCCAATCGACTGAACGATAGCCAATGGAAAGGTAAGAATACGAGTGTACTGGTTGATCTTTTTCTGCCCAAATTCACCTTCTTTGTGAAGGGCTTCTAGCTGCGGTATTGCCTTGGTGAGCAGTTGCATAATGATAGAGGCGTTAATGTAAGGCCCCATACCAGCGATCATAATCGAGAAGTGCGCCAATGCTCCCCCCGAAAGAACATTAATAAAGCTCAGCAGCTGGGGCGTGTTTTGCGAGCTAAACAGATTCTTAAGGATTTGGCTTAGGGTTGTTGGGTCAGCCAGTGGCACCGGAATGTGCGCCAAAATTCGAAATACTAATAAAATGCCTAGCACCGCAAAAATACGCGTGCGCATATCTTTATGCGTCAGGGACTTTGCAATTATTTTCCAATTCATATGTTTCTGTACGCCCTTTAAGTCTCAAGTAATAAATACGTCCCAGTTAGTATACAAGATGTCGCCTTCGAAAACTACCGTAAATACTAATCGGCAGGTTTTTTTGAGTCCGGATAATACTACTTTTGAAGTGTATTAGATTGTAATACGTCAAGGATGCGCTTAAATCGGGGTATTTAAACAAAAAACCGCCCAATCGGGCGGCTTCATTTGCAGTCGTAAAAACTATTTTTTAGCGGCGGCTTTGGCTTCTGCCTTGCCGGCAGCTTTTTCGACATTGACGATAGGGCGGCCAAGAATGGCGACCTTTTCGTAGCTGCCACCGGCGGCTTCGATTGCCGAGACAGCAGTTTTGCTAGCGAGCGGCAATGAAACTTTTACGGCCTTAGTAAGGTCACCCTTAACGAGTACCTTTACTGCAACGTACGGGTTAGAAATGAGCTTGGCTTCTGCTAAAACAGTAGCATTAACTATCTTAGCGCCGAGGGCTTCAAGCTGACCGGTCGAAACCGTCTCAGCCGGAGTGCGTAGGCTACGGAAGCCAGGCAGTTTTGGCAGTTTTTGCATAAGTGGGTTCTGGCCACCAGCGAATCCTGGCTTAGCGCTGGAACCGGTACGGGATTTTTGTCCCTTAGTGCCACGACCGGCAGTTTTACCCTGTCCGGCTGCAATACCACGTCCAAGGCGTTTAGCCTTTTTAGGTGCGGCGGTTTGTAATTCGTGATACTTCATTACTTATCCTCACTTTTCTTTGGCTTAGCAGCCCTGGGAGCAGCAGGCTTTTCGGCGGCTGCTTTTTTAGGTGCTGGCTTTTTAGTATCACCGCTATTAGTAATCCACTGACTGGCAGGTACGAGTGCATCGAGTGCAGCCAGTGTTGCGTAGGCCGTGTTGGTCTTGTTAGTTGAACCGAGTGACTTGCTGAGGGCGTTCTGTACGCCGGCAACTTCAAGGATAGTACGAACAACACCACCGGCAATAAGTCCGGTACCGGCACTAGCTGGCTTTAGAAGGATGTGTGCGCCACTGACCTTGTACTCAATTTCGTGCGGCAGTGTTCCCTTGTAAAGAGAAACCTTTACAAAGTTTTTCTTGGCAACTTCGGTTGCTTTAGTAACGGCAGCAGTAACGTCGGCGCCCTTGGCAGAGCCAATACCAATTTGATGCTTGCGGTCGCCAACAACTACGAGGGCACGGAAACGGAAGCGACGGCCACCCTTAACAACTCGGGCTACGCGGTCAATGTGTAGTGTACGCTCGTCAAACTGCTTTTCTTCTGGCTGGATTTCCGGGCGGCGGTTACGTCGTTCGTTACCAGGGCGTGCTGGAGCTTGTGTAGGTCCTTGTGCGGGTGCTTGTGCCATGATTAGAACTCCAATCCTGCTTTACGAGCAGCGTCGGCCAAAGCGGCGACACGGCCATGATATAGTTTACCGTTTCGGTCAAACACAACAGTGGTGATTTTGATGGCCTTTGCCTTCTTGGCGATTTCTTCGCCAATGGCTACAGCCTTCTCCGTCATCGTACCGGTTGCCTTCTGGCCCACAGTAGTAGCTGATGCTAGCGTTTTGTGTGCCGTATCGTCAATCAGCTGGGCTGAAATATGCGTGTTACTGATAAACACCGTCAAACGAGGGCGAGCAGCTGTACCGCTGACCACCGAACGAATACGTCCTTTGCGGAGGGTACGATTTTGTATCTTCTTGAGTAATTTATTCATAATTCCTACTTATCCTTACCGCTCTTACCGCTCTTGCGGATAATTCGTTCACCTTCGTACTTAATACCTTTGCCCTTGTAAGGTTCAGGCTTTTTGAGGGCCCGGATCTCAGCGGCGACTTGGCCAACCTGCTGCTTACTAATGCCGGTAACGGTAATAGTGTTTTGCTCGGTAGTGGCCGTAATGCCGGCTGGCACCTTAAAGATAACATCGTGAGAGAACCCAAGGTTCATTTTGAGGTCGGCACCTTGCAGGGCGACGCGATAACCAACACCGTTAATTTCTAACTTCTTGCTAAACCCGGTGGTGACACCAACAACCATGTTGTTAATGAGGGCACGCATCAGGCCGTGCTTGGCACGGTTTTTAGGATCGTCATTAATACGGGTAACAGTAACTTGTCCGTCCTGTTGGGTTACATCTACGCCAGTCATGGTGAACTGCTTAAGGGTGCCTTTGCTCCCGGAAACAGTCACTTCGTTCTGGTCTATAGTGATTGTCACACCGCTCGGGACGACGATCGGCAGTTTTCCTATACGACTCATATATTATTCCTTAATCTTCCTAATAAACTTTACAAATTAATTCGCCGCCAATGTGCTGCTTCTTGGCATCGCTGCCAGTCATAAGCCCTTTGCTGGTAGAAACAATGACCAGGCCACGTCCACGCATAACGACCGGGATACCCTGGGCATTTACGTAGTGACGGCGACCTGGCTTGCTTAAACGAACAATTTCGCTAATGCGGGCGTTACTGTCTTCTGGAAATAACTGGAGGGTCATTTTTTTGCCAACAGTTGCATCGCTAATAGTAACGGTGTCGATGAAGTTGTTTTCTTTAAGCATGCGGGCGACGGCTTCTTTGATGCTCGAGTGCGGCAGGCTAATTTCGTTCTTACGAACGGCAATAGCATTACGGATTCGGCTCAGCATGTCGGCGATTGGATCAGTGGATGTTGTGCTCATATATACTCCTACCAGCTCGCCTTAGTTACACCAGGGATTTCACCCTTGCTCGCGTGTTCGCGGAACGATAAACGGCTGAGGCCAAATTGGCGCATGTAGCCGCGTGATCGTCCGGTTTCGATACAGCGATTTGTTAAACGGGTTCGTGAACTGTTGCGTGGCAACTTGGCAAGACCCTCAAGGTCACCGAGCTCTTTAAGCTCAGCTCGCTTAGCAGCGTACTTGGCAATCATGCGCTTGCGCTTTTCATCTCGAGCTACGATTGATTTCTTAGCCATTACTTGTTCTCCTTCTCGAATGGCATACCAAACTTCTCTAGGAGAAGGCGGGAATGCGCTTTATCTTGGCACTTAATTACGAATACTGCCTGTAGCCCGTGAACGGTGGTGGTTTCCTCAAAGGTTAGCTCAGGAAAGACTGACTGATCAATCATACCGAGGCTAAAATTACCTTGGGCGTCAAATGCTTTAGCGCTAACGCCATGGAAGTCACGGAGGCGAGGTAATACGATGGTAATGATGCGGTCGAGGAACTCGTACATCTTTTCGCCGCGAAGCGTTACCTTGAGGCCAATTTTGTTGCCTTCACGCAGCTTAAAGCCGGCAATAGAGTTCTTGGCAGTAGTCTGGATAGGCTCCTGGCCAGTAATCTTGCGCAGGGTATTGGTGGCGACTTCCATCATCTTTTTGTCGGTCAAGGCTTTGCCGAGGCCAACGTTTACGACAATTTTTTCTAGGCGAGGTACCTGGTGAGCGTTGGTAAGACCAATCTCTTCCATGAGCTGCTTAGCATACTCGTCGTTGTAGGCTACACGGAGACGAGCGCCGGTGCCTGCAGTGGTAGCTTTAGCTTTTGGTGCTGCTTTAGGGGCAGTCTTCTTGGTTGCAGTTGCCATTACTTGATCTCCTTTCCGGTAGACTTAAAGACGCGCTTCTTGGTGCCGTCTTCGGCAACCTGGAAGCCGATACGGCTAGCTTTTTTAGTAGTTGGTTCAACGATAGCGACCTTGCTTACCCAGATTGGCTTGGTGAGCTCAAGGATAGCGCCTTGGGGGTGCGTCTGGTTTGGCTTAACGTGCTTTTTAACGACGTTAATACCTTCGACGGTGACTTTGTTAAGCAGTGGGTGCACGGCAGTAATTTTGGCAGTTTTGCCCTTGTACTTACCAGCCAACACAATAACGGTGTCACCTTTTTTAAGACGAATCTTAAACGGTTTTGCGATCACGTGTTTGGTGCTCATTATAAGACCTCCGGTGCGAGTGAAATAATCTTTGTGTAGCCCTGGTCGCGAAGTTCGCGGGGAACTGGTCCAAAGATACGAGTTGCGCGGGGCAACTTGTCTTCACCAACGATTACGGCTGCGTTGTCGTCAAAACAAATGGTTGATCCGTCTTTGCGACGAATTTGATCCTTAGTACGAACAATAACTGCCCGTACAACTGATTTCTTTTTGACAGCGCCGCCGGGGTTAGCTTCTTTAACGGTAGCAACAATCACGTCGCCAACGCGGGCGTAGCGGCGGCGAGTACCACCGAGTACCCGAATACACAGAATTTCTTTGGCGCCGCTGTTATCACAGACGCCTAGACGGGTTTCTTGCTGAATCATTACTTTTCCTCGCTTTCGGCGGGCTTGTCGGCTTTAACCTTGGCTTCTTTAGCAGTTGCCTTAGTGAGGGCGAGCGAATCTTCGCGCAAAGCTGGCTTTTCAATAATGCGGCTCAAGACGTGGTGCTTACGGGCACTGAGCGGACGAGTCTCAACAATAGCGACTTTGTCGCCAGTTTGAGCTTCGTTCTTTTCGTCGTGGGCCATAAATTTAGTGCTCACGGTGTACTGCTTGCGGTACAACGGGTGGGTCTTTCGGGTCTGAACAGTTACGACAATCGTCTTATCGCCCTTGCTCGATGACACTGTACCAATAATAGTTCGTGCCATTAGATGTTCTCCTTAATCAGTTGCTCGCTGAGCACTGTTAACACGCGTGCCAGGTCTTTGCGCTTAGTGCGAATGATCCGGACGTTCTGGACTTCGCCCATGTGCAGGCGTCGCTTCAGCTCGGTGATTTCTTCGCGTATTTTAGTGCTCTCAGTCGTGAGATCGGCTGTAGATAACTTACGGATTTCAACAATTTTCATCTTATGCCTCCTCTCGGACTAAGAACTTAGTCTTAACGGGTAATTTATGTGCTGCCAGGCGCATGGCCTCGCGAGCGATTTCTTCGGAAACGCCCTGCATTTCAAACAAGACGGTACCAGGACGAACCTTGGCAACAAAGAATTCTGGACTTCCTTTACCGGAACCCATCTTTACGTCCTGTGGCTTACGGGTCACTGGCGTGTGTGGGAAGATACGGATCCAGATCTTACCGCCACGCTTGATGTGGCGTGTCATTGCCTGACGAGATGCTTCGATCTGTCTGGAGGTGATACGTTCGTGGCCCTGGGCCTGAAGGGCGTAGTCACCAAAGGCGATGGTGTGGCCGCTGGTAGCGACGCCGCGGATCTTGCCCTTGCGGACACGGCGGAATTTCGTGCGTTTTGGCATTAACATGTTAGGCTACCTCACCTTTATATATCCACACTTTGATACCGATAACACCGGCTGGAGTCTGGGCAGTAACGCCGGCATAGTCGATGTTGGCACGGATGGTGTGCAGTGGTACTGAACCTTGGACTTCTTTTTCGGTTCGACTCATTTCAGCACCGTTCAAACGGCCGGCTACTTGGATACGGATACCGAGAGCACCGGCACGCATGGTAGCTGCAGACGAAGACTTGATAGCACGGCGGAAGCTCATGCGGCGCTCGAGCTGGTGAGCAATGTTTTCGCCAACGAGCTTAGCATAGAGTTCAGGCTTTTTAACTTCTTCGATGTTGACACGAGTAGGTGTGCCATAAATTTTTTCGATAGCAGTCTTAAGTTCAGTTGCACCGGAACCACCACGGCCGATAACCACACCGGCTTTAGCCGTAGCAATGGTTACTGTAACGAGGTTAGGCGTGCGGGCAATATCAACCTTATTAATGGCAGCACGGCTACCAAGCTTAGTCTTGATGAGGCGGCGAACAGCCAAGTCATCTTTGAGGTAGGCAGCGTAGTCACGCTTATCAACAAACCATTTGCTGCGCCAGTCCTTGTTGACCTGAAGACGCATGCTAATTGGATTTACTTTTTGACCCATTACTTTGTCTCCTTCTTATTGGCCGTTGCAGGCTTTTTAATTTCACGGAGCTCGCCATCAACGGTGACGAAGATGTGGCTGGTGCGGCGCATAAATGGAAGGGCACGGCCGTGAGCTGCAGGACGGTAACGCTTGAGGCGCGGGCCATGTGTAACGCTGATTTCAGTAATTTGGAGGGTTCCAGGCTTGTAGCCGTGGTTATGGTCGGCGTTGGCTTTGGCGCTAGCAATAACTTTGCTAACAGCTGAGGCGCTGCGACGTGGCGTGTGTTCCAGGATAGTAAGGGCGTCTTCGACACTTCGGCCACGAACAAGCGCAGCAACAACTGCTACCTTACGTGGGCTCATGCGGACACCTTTTGCGATTGCTTTAACTGGCATAATTCTTACTTCCCTTTCGCTAACTTACCGCCATGTGAACGGAACTTACGAGTTGGCGAAAATTCACCAAGCTTGTGTCCGACCATGTTTTCGGTAACAAATACTGGCACGTGAACCTTGCCGTTGTGAACGGCAATTGTCTTACCGACAAATTCAGGTGCAATCGTGCTGGCACGAGCCCAAGTTTTAATAATGGTACGATCATCACTCCCAAGGGCGTTAACCTTCTTGGAAAGCTTGAAATCTATAAATGGTCCTTTTTTTAGTGAACGACTCATACGTTATTTCCTCTTGGCCGAGTGACGGCTTCTTACGATCATATTATTAGTGTCCTTGCGCTTACGGGTCTTAAAGCCAAGAGTTTTCTGACCCCAAGGCGTTTTAGGCGCTGAACCGTGGTTCTTACCACCACCGATACCGTGACGACCACCATCACCACCACCATGCGGGTGATCAGCAGCGTTCATAACAACACCACGAACGCCAGGGCGCTTACCGAGGTGACGGTTACGACCGGCTTTACCGATTTTGATGTTCTGGTGCTGCTCGTTGCCAAGCACGCCGATGCTGGCAGTACAGTTTTCGTTGATCAAACGGACTTCGCCGCTTGGCAAACGAACCTGGGCGTAGCCGTTTTCGCGGCCCATCAGCTGAGCACTGTTACCGGCGGAGCGGACCATCTGGGCGCCCTTGCCTTCTTTGATTTCGATAGCGTGAATAGTACTACCGACGGGAATATTCTTAATAGGAAGGCGGTTGCCATTTTCGATAGGGGCTTCTGCGCCGCTCTCTACAACTTGACCAACGGTCATGCCCTTGGCGGCCAGAATGTAATGGTAAACACCATTGGCTTCTTTAACACGAGCGATACGGGTACTACGATTTGGATCGTATTCGATGTGCTCAACAGTTACCTGCGTGCCGGCTGCAAGGTTGAAGTTAACAATACGGTAAAACTTCTTAGCACCACCGCCCTTGTGGCGGGTAGTGATTCGGCCCTGGTTGTTGCGGCCATTGCCACGACGCTGTGGTACCAGCAGTGAACGAAGCGGCTTACGAGTAGTAATCGCATCAAAATCCTGGCTGGTCATGCCACGGCGGCCAGGGGTGGTTGGGTTATATAGTTTAATAGCCATAACTATTTATCCTCTTCCTTTTTAGCACGACGGATGCCGCGTCGAGCAGGCTTAGCTTCTTTGTCGGCAGCTTTGGCAGCTACTTTATCGAGCTTTTCCTGGGTTGCCTGGTCTTGTTCAGCGGCTTCGTCAACAGCTGCAAAGAATGGCAGGCTGTTGCCTTCGGCGAGCGTTACATAGGCTTTCTTAATATCATTACGCTTACCATTAGCATTGACGCTGCGCTTGCCAGTAAGGCTGACAATACGCTTGGCTTTGCCAGCAATGTTAACAATGTTCACTTCGGTTACCTTAACTTCGAACTGAGCCTCAACAGCGCGAGCAACGGTGTGCTTGTTTACGTCCAAAGGAACGGAAAATACGTAGACTCGCTTTTCGCTTAAGGCGTAGGTCTTTTCACTCAAGTGAGGCTTGAGGGCAATAGTTTTGCTCATTATTTGTCTCCTAGCCATTCATTAACAATCGTAATTGCTGCCGTCGAAATCAGGACGGTATCAGCGTTCAAAAGATCATAGACGTTTAAGTACTTAGCGGATGCCAGCTTAACTTGCTGTAAGTTACCCGCAGCCCGGATAAGCTCATCGCTCTTAGTATCAACCACAATCAGCGTACGGCGGTTAGCACCGACTTTAGCGAGCAGGCTCGCGAGGTCAGCAGTGCGACCAGTGACCGGTAGGGATTCGATAACGGCAAGTTTGCCGCTGTCTGCAGACAGGCTGAGGGCTTGGCGGATTGCCAGGCGCTTAGCTTTTACATTAACCTGCTTAGAGTAGTTTTCGAGTCCGGTTGGACCGAAAGCAATACCACCACCGCGCCAGATAGGGTTACGGGATGATCCGAAACGAGCACGGCCGGTTCCCTTTTGCTTCCATGGTTTTTTACCACCACCGCTGACGAGTCCGCGAGTTTTGGTAACGGCGAGGTTTTCTCGGCCATTTGCCAAGTAAGCATCATAAACTTGCTTTAATAATTCGTGGTTGCTAGGAACCACACCAAAGACGCTAGCGTCGAGCTTAGCAGCAGTCGTAGCTTTGGTGCCCGACTTGGTATACGTTGCAATCGCCATTACTTAGCCCCTTTCAAAATAACAATACCCTTGCGTGGTCCTGGCACAGCACCGGTGACACCGATAACATTGTGCTCAAGGTCGACAAGGGCGATCTTTAGGTTTTGGATGGTAACTTGCTCGTGGCCCATCTGTCCGGCCATCTTTTTACCTTTAAAAATGTGCTGTGGGTACATCGAACCAATAGAACCTGGTTGACGCGTATTACCCTTACCACCGTGAGTTTTGCGCTGGCGGTGGAAGTTGTGACGCTTAATAGTACCGGCCCAACCCTTACCCTTGCTGGTGCCTGTCACATCGACAGTGTCCCCAACACTAAAAATGTCGGCAGTGAGTTTGGTGCCGACAGTGAGATCATCTGATATTTCGTCCATGCGGATTTCACGAATAATCTTAGGAGTTGCGTTGGCGGCCTTCATATGACCAGCCACGCTCTTTGAGAGTTTCTTGGCAGTTTCAGCACCGATTTGAACAGCGGTATAGCCGTCCTTTTCTACAGTCTTGTGGTGGGTGACGGTATGGTCACCAACTGACAACAAAGTGACAGCTTGCATAACGCCATCTTCTGCGATGGTGCTGAGCATGCCAACCTTGCGTGTAATGAGTGCTTTCATTGTTTATTCCTTTATTAGTTTAGTGGTCGATCTTTTTGATAAATGTATCACTGACTGGGGTGACCCAGTTAGTTTTACCGGAAGTCCGACATAAAAATGCTTGGTAATTAGTGGTTTCCGCCCCTGTTATGGGCTGGACCTACGTAATTTACCAAGTCTTGTTTCTCAAAAGATACTCTAACAGATTACCACGCATTGGTAACTCCTGTCAATGTGTTGCAAATACTACACTGACCAAATTGGCATAGTACTGCAAATTACTTATCTGCAGCTTTGTCGTCGGATTTTTCGATAGTACGGCGGGCACGCTTAACGGTAGTCGCAACATCATCGGCATCAACCGATTTAACGCTGTCTTTAACATAATCCTTAGCCTCAGAAGCACGCTGCTCCATATCGGTCTTTGAGTTCTTCATGCGGGCTTTTGCCTCCTGAGCGCGCGTTCGTATGGCTTGGCGCGTCTCGGTACCTGATTTAGGTGCAAATAAGGTGGCAACAACCGCACCGACTGTGGCAGCCAGTAGCGCTATTCCGACAACTTGTTTAGGATCATCAGTAACTGAATGTGAATGTGACATTAGGTATCTCCTATTATTAGTAATCCCTCTAGTATAAAAAATCCCTCTGCGTTGGTATATAAAATACCTTACAGAGGGAAAATAATAATGTAACCAGGATTACATCTTGATTTCGACGTCGCAACCGGCAGGCAAGCTGAGGTTCATGAGCGAGTCAATCGTTTTGGGCGTAGGCTCAAAAACATCGATAAGACGCTTGTGGACGCGCATTTCGAACTGCTCGCGGCCCTTCTTGTAGACGTGCGGGCTTTTAACAACTGTGAAAGTGCTGCGGCGAGTTGGCAACGGGATTGGGCCGGCGAGGGTGGCACCGGTGCGAAGCGCCGTGTCAACAATCTGCTTGGCAGCCTGATCAATCACTTTGTGGTCGTAGGCCTTTAGGCGAATACGAATACGCTGTTTTACATCTGGTTTGGCGTCTGCCATGGGTAATTCTCCTACCGAGCGTGATCCCGGCGTGGCGCTGTAACATCCTTAGGCTCAAAGTAGACCCTAGTGACTTTTAGTCAGCACAATTAGTTAGTACCAGAATTCTATAGCAATTACGCTGCGGTGGCAAGCGTTTTACTGTTGGGACTGTCTTCTAGCCTCTTCTATACGTTTTAGTTCAATAACATAGCTGGCATCTGGCTCGTCGCTGAGCTCTACCGGATCGAGGTAATAGGTCAAAATTTTGGCAAGCTCAGCTGCTACTGGGTCCAAGGTATTGCTATCGGAAACGGTTTCGGCCATCGTATAATCCTTATGCTTATAATTTGGATTATACTCCGGAGCGCACGCTGTGCAATAGCTATTTTTTGCTGGCTAGGAGGCTATTCGATATTGTGGTAGTTCAAGAGGAATTTCCTGGCCCCACACCCGCGCTCGCAGGCCGTTTAAATCACCTGGTTCATTTGCACCTACTGTGTGATCCCAATCCACATCACGTCCTTCGACATGTACGGCTGCGGCTGCAAAGTCAGCAGCCATTTGTGCGAATTTATCACTAGCTATTATAGCCTCCGAAACGGCAATCGAAGCAATAACTTCGGTTCGCGGCTTCTCAGCCCGGTCGCGTGCTCCTGCCTCAGGCCCGTTAACTACTTTTAAAAACTCAACTGTTTCAGCTGGTACTGTATTTTTTGCCATACGTCTCTCCTTTTGTTTTTACCTAACATAACCAGTATACACCTCCGTCAAGCCGTAATGCGAGTGCATTTAAAAGGAAACTAATCAAGCCCGGGTTCTGTGCCAAGTATCTCGGCGATTGCTTTTTCAACAATCGCTGGGTCTTCACTCCGTAGCATCGCAGACATATGCTGCGTTCGCTGGGCTATATCTCTCGCAAGTTCGTGTGCGTCTTCGGACGCCATACTGGCCGCTGTTGCAAATTCAGCAAAAGAGGCGAGACGCGCGGCGCGCACCTTCGGATCGCTCACCGTGTTGTGCGTCTCTAACTCAATCTCGTCAGAGGGAAACTCGATAGCCCATACTTGCCCATAGGCTGGGTCAATAGGACCCTGTTCGGCTGACTTTCGGCGCGCCCCGTCTATTATTTGTTGTATGCCTTGCCACATACCGCAATTGTAACACGACTGCAGCTCAAAGGTGCTGCATAGGCGTGCAGTTTGGACAAAGGGCGAGCACCGGAACGGAAGCGTACTACAGGTACGCTGGAGAGAGGAGCGGAGCCGCTTGCCCAAAATGCGCCCAAAGAAAAAAGGACTCGGAGTAATCCGAGTCCTTTTTGCGGTGCAGTAACCTTATTTGTCGATTTTAGTTACTACGCCGGCGCCAACAGTTCGGCCACCTTCGCGGATAGCGAAGCGGAGTCCCTGTTCCATAGCAATTGGAGCGAGCAATTTAACCTTAAAGGTAATGGTGTCGCCAGGCATGACCATTTCTTTGTCAGCTGGAAGCTCAACTTCACCAGTTACGTCCGTAGTACGGAAGTAGAACTGTGGCTTGTAGCCCTTGAAGAATGGCGTGTGACGACCACCCTCTTCTTTGGTCAAGATGTAGACCTCAGAATCAAACTCAGTGTGAGGAGTGATAGAACCTGGCTTAGCAAGGACCTGACCACGCTCAATGTCGTCGCGCTCGATACCGCGGAGCAAAAGTCCAGCGTTATCACCGGCCTGACCTTGGTCGAGCTGCTTCTTAAAAGCTTCGATTCCGGTTACAACAGACTGCTTAGTAGCACGGACACCGACGATTTCGACTGGATCGTTAATTTTAACGATACCGGTTTCGATACGACCAGTGGCAACAGTACCACGACCCTTAATAGAGAACACATCTTCGATAGGCATTAGGAATGGCTTGTCGAGTTCACGCTTTGGTTCTGGAATAAAGTCATCCATAGCCTTAACAAGTTCCATAATAGCGTCTTCGCTAGCAGCGTCACCGGCAAGTGCCTTAGTGGCTGAGCCTTTAACAATAGGACATTCGCGGTCGTAACCGTTCTTTTCGAGAAGGTCGCGGATTTCTTCCTCAACCAGCTCAACGAGGTCAGCATCAGCCAGGTCCATCTTGTTCATAAAGACCACGATCTTTGGCACACCAACTTGGCGGGCAAGTAGAACGTGCTCACGAGTTTGTGGCAAAGGACCATCATTAGCACCCACAACCAGGATGGCACCATCAATCTGAGCCGCACCGGTAATCATGTTCTTGACGTAGTCGGCGTGACCAGGCATGTCCACGTGTGCGTAGTGGCGCTTTTCTGATTCGTACTCCTGGTGAGAGGTTGCGATGGTAATACCACGGGCGCGCTCTTCAGGGGCGTTGTCAATCATGTCGTAAGCGACAGGCTTGTTAACTGCGCTAGGCAAACGCTTAGCAAGGACTGCAGTAATTGCAGCGGTTAGTGTAGTTTTACCGTGGTCCACGTGACCCATGGTACCGACGTTAACATGTGGTTTGGTACGGTCGAATAGATCTGCCATATGCTGATAACTCCTTAAATAGTTATTAATTTCGTAATAATCGTTTATACAAGGTTACTAGAACTCGTACAAAGTGACCTGACAAAGTATAGAGAAGTCCAAGGTGTTTGTAAAGTGTTAGCCCTATTATTTAGACAATAGGTCCCATGCCTTATTCCTCGGAGTATGCGGGCAAGCCAAATCGCTCTCTAAACTGATTGAGCTCGTCGATTTTTGCTTGTGAAGGCATCAACAATTGAACATTGCGCTGCATAACTGCCTGTTTAATGACTGCCCTGGGCCGCAGCCATTCGTCTGGATTTGTAGCAACACGTAACTGTTCGTCGTACTCCTTGACGTCATCTTGCTGGGCCCACACAATATCCATGATATCAGGGTCTCCCCTGTCCTTGGCGTAAATTGCATCGACGATCAAACCACACTTTGATGCCAGCTCCACTCCGACAGTCGTCCGTCGTACTTCAATGCTGCCATCATCGAGTAACTGTACGTCAGGACCAAGCAGCTCATGTTCTTCATAATCAGTACGAATTTCCCAGCTATCGACGAGTTTGAATTCTTCGAGCGGTCCGGTCACACAGTTTTGCATCCTTCGAACCGTGTCAGAAACAATTTGTTCGTCCTCGGAAAGACTAGGCAGCGCTGAACATCCTTTGCATTGCACTGGAATATCAGCAGCAGTAAATTGAATCGGTAATCGTTCTGCCATAAATAAACTCCCTCGGTTAGAGGGAGTTTATATAATTATCTGCACCTAGGCAAGCAGTAGGACTATTTAGCGTTTTTGGCAATGATGGCTTCGGCGACGTGGTTTGGTACGTCGGCGTAGTGGTCGAGTTCCATGCTGGAACTGGCACGACCCTTGGTCATCGAACGAATTTCGGTGGTATAGCCGAACATTTCACCTAGGGGCACGAAGGCGGTGATCTCTTTGACGTTGCCGGAGAGGTCTTCCATGCTTTCGATGCGGCCACGCTTGGAGTTAAGACCGCCAATGACGTCGCCCATGTTCTCTTCGGGAGTAACAACAACAACTTTCATGACGGGCTCAAGCAGGACTGGGCTGGCTTTACGAACACCTTCTTTAAGTGCCATAGAACCGGCAACCTTAAAGGCCATTTCGTTGGAGTCAACTTCGTGGTAACTACCGTCGTAGAGCTCAGCTTTAACGTCAACAACCGGATAACCGGCTAGAACGCCTCCAGCTAAGGCTTCGATAATTCCCTGCTCAACGGGCTTGATGTATTCACCAGGAACCACACCACCCTTGATAGAGTTAATAAATTCAAAGCCTTTACCTTCTTCGTTTTCGGACAAGCGAAGCCAAACGTCACCGTATTGACCGCGACCACCGGATTGGCGGACGAACTTACCCTGGACTTCAACACCGCTCTTACGGATCGTTTCGCGGTAGGCAACCTGCGGCTGACCAATGTTCGCTTCTACGCCGAATTCGCGCTTCATACGATCTACGAGGATTTCAAGGTGTAGCTCACCCATACCGCTAATAATGGTCTGGCCGGTCTCATCATCAACGCGGACGCGGAAGGTAGGATCTTCTTCTGCAAGGCGCTGCAAGGCAGTACTCATCTTATCTTGGTCGGCTTTAGTCTTAGGTTCGATAGCAATAGAGACGGGAGGATCCGGGAAAGTAATGTTTTCAAGAACAATAGGGTGTGCTGGGTCACATAGCGTGTGGCCAGTGGTAGTACCTTTTAGTCCAACGATAGCTGCGATGTCACCGGCAAAGACTTCGGTGACGTCTTCGCGCTTATCAGCTTGCAATCGGACAATACGGCCAATGCGTTCTTTTTCGCCGGTTGAGCTGTTAAGGACGTAGGAGCCAGCCACAACTTTTCCGGAATAGACGCGGAAGTAGGCCAGCTTACCCACAAACGGGTCGCTGGTAATTTTAAACGCTAGAGCAGCAAAAGGTTCGTTCTCGTCGTGCTTGCGCTCGATTTCGTCACCAGTTTTAGGGTGGATACCCCAGTTACTGCTGCGGTCGTTTGGTGCCGGCAAGAAATCAACAACCAGGTCGAGTAACTTCTCAACAATAACCCCACGGCCATCGCCACCTGATACGGCGTAGAACTTACCGCTTAATACTGCAGTACGGATGGCTCGGCGGACTTCCGCTTCGCTCAGGCCTTCTTCACCGACTTCAAAGTACTTCTCAAGAAGTTCTTCGTCTTCGGCAACGGCGTTTTCTATAAGTAGGCTGCGGTAGCGCTTTACCTGCTCCATCATGTCCTCAGGAATTTCGCCCTGCACCAGCTCGTGGTCAGTAAAGTCGCTGTAGGTGTAGGCCTTCATGTCTACGAGGTCGACAATACCGTTAATGCTCTGCTCAAAGCCAATAGGCAAATGCACCGGGAAGGCGCGCTTGTTCAAGCGGTTGTGAATAGATTCGAGTGACTTGTAGAAGTCGCCACCGGTCTGGTTGATCTTGTTAATAAAGCAGATACGAGGAGTACCATACTTGTCGGCCTGACGCCAAACGGTCTCGGACTGTGACTCAACACCCATCTTGCCGTCAAAGACAACGCAGGCACCATCGAGCACACGGAGTGAACGCTCAACCTCAGCGGTAAAGTCAATGTGTCCTGGTGTGTCAATAATGTTGATCTGGAATTTTTTACCAGCGTTTAGGTGCTTGCCTTCCCAGTAACAGGTAACAGCTGCCGAAACGATGGTAATACCGCGCTCACGCTCTTGTGCCATGTAGTCGGTAGTGGTTTCACCGTCGTGTACGGCACCAATCTTGTGGTTAAGGCCCGTTCGGTACAAAATACCTTCGGTGGTAGTAGTTTTACCGGCATCAATATGCGCGATAATACCGATATTTCGGATTTGTGCCATTGGGGTTTTTTTGTCAGCCATAGAAAAGTAGTGTCCTCGAATTTATTTAGTAATTTGCCGTGCTAGCTGGGTATACGATTAGTAATTAATTTTACGCACAAATAGCACACAGCACTTGTCAATATTGTAGCATATTTATCTGTTAGCGTTCTATAGCTGCCTGCTCTGAATCTGCGATAACTGCACTCAACACTGCCATTGCGGCCATTTCAGGGTGGTAATCGTTTCTACCCCATGGGACAAACTCCACGACTGGTGGTACGATTTTATACCTATCTAGCAGATAGTTGAAGGTACGAACTATGGGGTTTTCGGCTCGATTTACTCGGGGCACAAAAATATCAGCCATTCCGTACTTGGTGTCGCTGACGCCAAAAGATTGTGAATACGTAGCGAGCAGTCCGGGCGTGCCATCTGGGACCATGCCGCTCGGGCCTGCCATAGGTTTATCAAGCAAGAAGGCGTAGAACTGATAATCGGGATCATTCTGCATTTCTGCGAGGGCTGTAGCTCCAGCAAATTTCTTGGGATTAAAATAGATATTTTGATTAGGGTCGCAAGGCTGCGGCGGAAGATCCCACCGAAGAGCTCCGCTAGGGAGTTCTGTTTCAACCACCGTAAGCTGCTGCACATGAAGGTGTTCCATTATTTGTTCTGTTGTTTCTGGGGTGAATGGTCGTATACTCATGTAAGTATTATAGCACTTATTTTACATTTTAGTAATATTTAGGTTTTAACCAGTTAAATCTCGACCTGCGAGCATCCACATCAGCTGCTCGCTGACGTTACTTAGCTAATAGTAAATGTAGCTGATATGGGTCAGAGCCTTGTACGACAGTAGCAACCAAGACCGCTTCGCCAACAATTCGACAAGCTTCTTCCGGGCTACATGTAGTTTGCTCAAGCCTCCGGATAGCATCTATAAGTCGACTGTCCTCATCTACTGCTTCAATAGAAGGTTTGAGGCGGAGTGCGTCAGTCATTACGTGCACGCCAGCTGCGGCTATCTGTTGTTCGGTGAAGTTGGCAAGAATTTCATCTTTGCGAAATCTAGCTTCTTGCTGGAGATCCGTTACCGGATCTCCAGTCAGCCATTCGCTAGCAGAAGGTCTGTCAGCCATAGCTATTAGGTACGAGCGAAGTGAGCGAACGCGCGGTTGGCGTCAGCCATCTTGTGGACGTCTTCACGCTTCTTGACTGCGGAACCTTGGCCGTTGTAGGCGTCTTGGAACTCGGCAGCAATGCGGTCAGCCATGCTAATACCCTTACGGGCGCGGCAGGCGGCTACAAACCACATAGTGGTCAAGTGGTTCTGGCGCTGACCCTTCACTTCGAAAGGAATCTGGTAGTTGGCACCACCCACGCGGCGAGAGCGAGTCTCGAGGTGTGGCTGGATGTTTTTGAAAGCCTGTTCAAAAACTTCGACAGGGTTCTCTACCTTTAGGCGCTCGGCAGCTTTCTGAAGACCATCGTACACGAGGCGTTCAGCAATTTGCTTCTTACCATCCTGCATAACACGGTTGATAAGCTTCTGGATCTGTTGGTTGTCGTAGAGACGGTCGCCCGGTACTTCACGAACAAGTGCTTTAGTCTTTTTCCTAGGCATTTTGAGCTCCTTCTAATACTAAGAGACCGAGATCGGCAACAACGCTATCAAAAATAGGGGTTTCAGTTGTAGGGACGCTAGCTTCGCCGCTAAGTGATAAGCCGTTACTAGTGGGGTCAAAATCGAGGTCAAGCAATTCTACATCTCTCATTACTTGCTCTCTTTCTTAGTACCGTACTTGGAACGGCCCTGCTTACGGTTGCTGACACCCTGGAGGTCAAGGCTGCCACGGACGATGTGATAACGCACACCAGGAAGTTCCTTTACGCGACCACCACGGATAAGCACGGCTGCGTGCTCCTGTAGGTTGTGGCCTTCGCCGCCAATGTAAGCCCACACTTCGTAACCGTTAGTAAGGCGCACGCGGGCAACCTTACGGAGGGCTGAGTTAGGCTTCTTTGGTGTTTTGGTGGTGACCTTAACACAGACGCCGCGCTTAAATGGCGCTGGCTTCTCGTAGTTTTTGGTCTTGAGGTTGTTGACCACGCGCTGCATAGCCGGCGACTTACTCTTGGTAGTCGCACGAGTACGCGGTTTGCGGACTAATTGGTTAATTGTTGGCATAACACTCCTTGTGTTTGCAATCTACTGCGACTTGGGGAAATGCCGTTTCCCCGGCTCGGACTGCTTAAATAATCTTGTTAACTCTAACAGATGTGGTGCCGTTTAGCAAGTGCCGCCAACCCGGAGGCTGGCGGCAGTGTACTACTAGGCGTTTACTTCTTCGACTTCGCCGATGATCTCGGCGGCTTCGGCTTCGATGTCGTCAGCGTCGCTAGGATCTTCTTTCCAACCGGTTCCCACAGGAATCTTGCGGCCCAAGATAACGTTTTCTTTGAGGCCATAGAGTCGGTCGATCTTACCGCTAGTACCGGCAGCGATCAGTACACGGGTAGTGTCCTGGAACGATGCAGCACTAAGGAACGAGTCAGTACTCAGTGATGCCTTGGTAATACCAAGCAGCAACTGGTTGTACTGAGCGGGGTTCTTGCCTTCGGCCACGAGGGCGTCGTTGGCTTCAACGGCGGCGAGCTTACTAACAATGTCGCCAGTTACGAATTCACTATCGCTAGCGTCTTCGATCTGAACACGGCTGAACATCTGGCGCACAATGATTTCGAGGTGCTTGTCGGCAATATTCTGACCCTGGCCAGCAAAGATGCCGAGAATCTCATTCATTATGTAACGCTGAGTCGATTCGACACCCTGCAGAATCATCAGATCTTGCAAGTTGATAGAACCGTTGGTCAGGCGCTGGCCGGCAACTACAACGTCGCCGTCCTTAACCTGTAGCTGCTTAAAGCCTGGAATTTCGTAACGAGCCACGCTTTGCTTGTTTGGAGCAATTACAATTGACTTGTTAGTAATTTCCAGCTTGCCGGAAATTGGCGCAATGAGCGGGTCTGAGTTGTCAGGCTTGGCAGCAACTACGTCGCCAATAGCAACGTCTGAGCCAGTGGCAATCTGTGCCTTGCGGCCCTTAAGGTCGATGGTAACGCTCTCCTTGTCGTCGGCCGTAACCTGAACAACGTAGTGGTCACCCTCTTCCCAAGCGTTGGCAATGCCAGAAATTTCAGTCAGGTATGCCTGACCCTTTGGAGTACGGACTTCGAAGAGCTCTTCGATACGGCTGAGCCCCTGGGCAGTGTCGTCGGCAATCGTGGCACCGGAACGGTGCTTTGAGTCAAGACTAAGCTGCGTACCAGGCTCACCGATACTCTGGGCTGCGATGACACCAATTGGGTGGTGGTCGGCAACCAGATTACCGGTAGCCGGGTCAACACCGTAAGACTTCTGAGACACACCGCGTACATTTGTACAGCTGAGCGCGCTCTTGATTTTAACCGCGTCGAGGCTTGCGTCGGCATCAACCTTGGCAGCAATATCAGGGGTGAACATTTCACCTTCCTTAATTGTGCCCTTGATGGTCTGAGCGGCAAATCGGCCGGTCAAGCGAGAAGCGTAGCTAACTCCAATCTGGGCAGCGTCGGCGCGTAGTAGCGCAAAACCAGGATCACCGGTTTCGTCACTAATAGTAAAGACGTCTTGGGAGACATCAACTAAACGACGAGTCAGGTAACCGGCATCAGCCGTTTTAAGGGCGATGTCAATCAGTGCCTTACGAGTACCACGAGTACCGGTAAAGTATTCTAGTGGGTTTAAGCCTTCGACGTAGCCGGATTTAATTGGAAGCTCAATGGCGTTTCCGGCAGCATCCTGCTGGATACCAAGCATACCAACGGCGTTGTTCAGCTGGGAGATGTTACCACGGGCACCAGAGTTAATGGCCACGGCCATGGCAGAATCTTGACCCTGCATTTGGTTGGTGAGCATACCCTGGACTTGCTCCTGAATCTTAATCCAGTTATCAACTGTTAAGCGGTGACGCTCATCGTCGGTAATGAATCCTTGATCGTACTGGTCAGAAATAGCAGCTGCGCGCTCTTCACCCTTGTCAACAACGACATTCATGCCCGTAACAGCGGTAAAGTCACCCATGCCCATACTAAGGCCGGACTGGGTGGCGTAGTCAAAGCCAATATCCTTAAGTTTGTCGGCAATTTCGGCAGTAAGGTCTTGGCCATACTGCTGGTAAATGCTGGCCATAACTTTTTGGAGACGCTTCTTAGTCATGGTTTCGTCTTGGAACTGGAAATCCTCGGGGAAGGTTTCGTTAAACAAGAAACGGCCAAGTGTCGAAGTCAATATTTCGCCGCGGAATGGCAGGCGTACAAAGTTTTGTAACTTTATGTCACCATTGTCGTAGGACATGAGCGCCTCTTCTAGGCTTGAGAAAGTTTTAACTTCGGCAGCCGAAACAAGGGGCCGCTCGTAGGTAAGGTAGTAACAACCCAGGACGATATCCTGCTCAATGTGCAGAATTGGCGAACCATCAGCAGGCTTGAGCAAGTTCTTGTTAGCAGCCATGATGTCGCGGGCTTCGGCTTGCGCTTCGTCACTAAGCGGCAGGTGCACAGCCATCTGGTCACCATCAAAGTCGGCGTTAAAACCCTTACACACAAGTGGGTGCAACTGAATGGCGCGACCTTCGATCAGTACGGGCATAAAGGCCTGGATACTGAGGCGGTGAAGCGATGGAGCACGGTTTAGTAGTACGTACTTACCCTTAATGACTTCGTCGAGCGCGTCCCACACAACTGTTTCGCCCATTTCGATCAAACGAGAAGCTGAACGGATGTTGTGAGCGTGCTCGTTGGCAATTAGCTCGCCAATCACGAATGGCTTAAAGAGTTCAAGAGCCATCATCTTAGGAAGACCACACTGGCTAATCTTAAGTTCTGGACCGGCGACGATCACTGAACGACCGGAGTAGTCAACACGCTTACCAAGCAGGTTCTGACGGAAACGACCCTGCTTACCCTTGAGTAAGTCACTCAAAGATTTGAGGCGGCGGCGTTGGCCGGTAGCGGCAACGGCACGGCCACTGCGGGCATTGTTGTTGTCGATTAGGGCATCAACGGCTTCCTGAAGCATACGCTGCTCGTTGCGGCGAATGACTTCTGGAGCGTTCAAGTCCATGAGCTTCTTTAGACGGTTGTTACGGTTAATAACACGGCGGTAAAGGTCGTTTAGGTCGGAGGTCGCAAAACGGCCACCGGTTAGCTGCACCATTGGACGTAGGTCCGGTGGAATCACAGGCAGAACAGACAGACACATGCTGCCTGGCTTGATGCCGGCGCGGTCCATGCTTTCCAGCAAACGAAGACGCTTCATAAGCTTCTTCTTACGCTGTCCTTTAGCTTCTTCTGATTCGGCGCTCAGCTCGGCAATAAGTTCCTTGAGGTCGATATCGTCCAGAAGGTCCTTAAGAGCGTTGCCACCCATGCCGACCTTAACAAGCGCGCGAAGTTCATCGGGCAAGTTACGGAAGTCGGTTTCGTTAATGAGGTTGAGCTTAACAAGTCCGGAAATTTGCTCCTTAAAGAGGTCAAAGTCTTTGGTGACTTCTTCGGTCTCTTTGGTTTGCATTTCGGCGAGAGCCTTAACGTTGGCATCCTCGGCCTGTGCTTCTTTTTCGTAACGAATTTTAATGGCTTGCTTAGCGGCAGCCAGTTCGGCTTCGCGGTCAGCCAGCAGTTTGTCGCGAGCATCGTTGTCAACGCTCTTAACGATGTAACCGGCAAAGTAAGCAATACGCTCGAGGTTCTTTACGGTCATACCGAGCAAGAGGCCCATGGCACTTGGTGTACCACGAAGGAACCAAATGTGGGCTACCGGAACGGCCAAGGTAATGTGGCCCATGCGCTCACGGCGAACAATACTACGAGTAACCAGTTCTCCGTTTTTATCGGTAGCGGCTTCGCGGGAGCGAACACCCTTGTATTTAGCGTCGTGGGGGTTAATGTCTTTGACCGGTCCAAAGATCCGTTCGCAGAATAGGCCGTCACGTTCAGGTTTTTGGGTACGGTAGTTAATGGTTTCCGGCTTGGTAACCTCGCCGTAACTCCATTCTAGAATGTCAGTTGGGCTAGCGACTGCTAACCGAACTGCGTCAAAATCAGCAATATCAGTGCTGGGACTTGCAAAAGGTTGTGGTGTCATTAGGCAGCCTCCTCCTGGTTATCTTGGTTATCGTCATTGTCCGTGCCGGCTGCTACAAGCGCAGTATCATCGGCGTCATCACCATCAGTAATGGCAAAATCTTCTACTAGTACTTCTTCTGTTACATCAACGTCAGAAATTGCAGCCTGTGGAACATCTACGACAATAGGGTGGGTCGCTTCTTCGTGGATGTTTGTAGCGAGTACTTCTTCGGCGTCAACAACTGTTTCGGAATGGATCAGGTCAACCTTAAGGCCGAGTCCCTGTAGTTCCTTAACAAGCACATTAAAGCTTTCTGGAACCTTAGGCCCAACAATGGCAGTCTTTTTAATGATGGATTCGTAGGCTTTGCTACGTCCGTAGACATCATCAGACTTGATGGTGAGCATTTCTTGCAGCGTTGTTGCGGCGCCGTAAGCTTCGAGGGCCCAGACTTCCATTTCTCCAAATCGCTGACCACCATTTTGTGCCTTACCACCGAGTGGCTGCTGGGTGACCATAGTGTATGGTCCGGTTGAACGAGCATGGATCTTGTCGGCAACCATGTGGTTTAGCTTAATCATGTACATGCTACCAACAGTAGTCATTTCCTTGAAAGCTTCACCGGTACGGCCATCGTAAAGCTGCTGCTTGCCGTCTTCCGGTAGGCCAGCTTCCTTAAGGAGCTCTTGGATCTTAGCAACGGGTACACCGTTAAACGATGGGCTGGCAACTTTGATGCCGAGGGCACGAGCAGCCATACCAAGGTGGGTCTCAAACAACTGTCCGATGTTCATACGGGATGGCACACCGAGCGGGTTAAGCACGATGTCTACAGGGGTACCGTCTTCCATGAATGGCATGTCTTCGATAGGCAAGATGCGGGCAATAACACCCTTGTTACCGTGGCGTCCACCGAGTTTGTCACCAACGGCAATTTTGCGCATCTGGGCCACAAAGACCTGGATTTGCATAATAACACCGGCTTTAAGCTCGTGGCCGTTTTCGCGGCTAAAGATCTTAACGCCAACAACCTTACCGTGCTTGCCGTTACTCATGCGCTGCGAAGTATCGCGGACTTCCTTGGCTTTTTCACCAAAGATTGCGCGGAGCAAACGCTCTTCTGAGCTGAGTTCCTGCTCACCCTTAGGGGTAATCTTACCAACAAGGATGTCGCCGGGGTGCACTTCGGCACCGATACGGACAATGCCGTCTTCGTCGAGGTGACGAAGGGTTTCTTCGGAAACATTAGGGATATCACGGGTGACAACCTCAGGTCCCAGCTTGGTTTCGCGAACTTCAATCATGAAGTCAACGATGTGCACGCTGGTAAGCGTGTCATCTTCCACCAGCTTGCGGCTGATGATGATGGCATCCTCAAAGTTGTAACCGCCCCATGGCATAAAGGCAGCAATCAGATCTTTACCGAGAGCAAGCTCTCCGTTAGCAATTGACATACCCTCTATAAGGACGTCACCGGCTTTGACTTTGTCGCCAGTGTTCACGACCACTTTTTGGTTGACGCTGGTACCTTCGTTTGAACGGAGGAAGCGCTGTGGCTCGTAGGAAACATTACCCTCGGCGTACTTAACAACAACTTCTTGAGCGGTTGCCTTGGTAACTTCACCGGCAGCTTCGGCTAGAATAACCTGACCGGTGTTGCGGGCAGCCACGGCTTCGAGGCCGGTACCAACAATTGGGGACTGGGGCTGAATCAGCGGCACAGCCTGACGTTGCTGGTTACTACCCATAAGTGAGCGGTAAACGTAGTTCTTTTCGATGAATGGAATCAGACCGGCACTGGAACCAATAATCTGGTTGCGAGAAGCGTCCATATAGGTAACGTCATCGGCATCAACTTCACCGGACTTTAGGCGGAAGCGAGCACTAACGCGCTCGTCTATAAAGTAACCGTTTTCGTCGAGCTCAGTACCGCCGCCAGCAATAATCTGCGGCTCTTCGTCGTAGGCGTCTAAGTAGACGATTTCGCCGGTAACACGGGCTTTAACGGGCCAGGTAACAGTAGTCGTAACTTTTGCGAGCTTGGCAGCATCGGCAGCAGTTACTTTGGCACCCTTTTTAACAATGAGTTTGCCGGATGTGTCTTCGAGATTGGCAGAAGCAATTAAACCTTCGATGTTTTTAGCAGATACGCTGTTAACAACCTTACGGTAAGGAGTTTCTACAAAGCCGTAGTCGTTAACGCGGGCATAGTTAGCTAGGTTAAGTACCAACCCAATGTTGGCACCTTCTGGAGTTTCTACTGCACAGATACGGCCGTAGTGTGTGGCATGGGCATCACGGACTTCAAAACCAGCACGTTCACGGGAGAGTCCACCGGGACCCATCGAGCTCAAGCGTCGCTTGTGAGCGAGTTCTGACAAGGGGTTGATCTGGTCCATAAATTGCGATAGTTGAGAGCTGGCAAAGAATTCACGGACAGCGGCGACAATCGGGCGAGCGTTTATCAGCTGGCCAGGAGTAACCGTCTCGATTTCGGACATGCTCATGCGGTCCTTGGTATTGCGCTCCATACGCAGCAGCCCAATGCGGAACTGGCGCTGAACGAGTTCACCGACCAATTTAACGCGGCGGTTCGCCAAGCTGTCGATATCGTCAGCCGGCTCCTGAGAATTGTTGAGACGCATAATCTCGGCGATGATAGCCTGAATATCTTCAAGGCGCATAACGCGGTTTTCCAGCGTGTTAGGCACATCAAGGTCAAGGCGCTTGTTGAGCTTGTAACGACCAACGCGGCTAAAGTCAAAGCGCTTGTAGTTGTAAAACATGTTTTCAATAAGGCTCTTTGCGTTATCAACAGTTGCCAGGTCACCAGGTCGCAGGCGTCGGTAGACTTCGATGAGTGCATCATTCTGACCCTTAGTAGGATCTTTTTCGAGGGTCATTTCCAAGTGGCTAAGCTTACCGGTGTCAACGTGCTTAAAGGCATCGCGCATACCGGCTTCGGATACACCGAGCGCACGCAGGAGGGTGGTAACGGCCATTTTGCGCTTACGGTCGATTTTTACAAAGATTGCACCGTTAGCGGCAGTCTCAAACTCGAGCCATGCACCACGGCCAGGAATAACCTTAGCGCCGTAGAGATTGCTGGTGCCATGCATATCGCTCGTAAAGAACACACCGGCTGAACGAATCAGCTGGCTCACTACGACACGCTCGGCACCATTTATAACGAAAGTTCCACGAGTAGTCATCCAAGGGTAGTCACCCAAGTAGATTTCCTGCTCTTTTACTTCGCCGGTTACTTTGTTGGTCAGTTCTACGTTAGCCAGTAAAGGTGCATCGTAGCTGACGTTATTTTCGCGGGCCTCTGCTTCGGAGATTTTTGGGTCGCCAAAGTGGTAGTCCTTGAATACTAATGATAATTTGCCACCGGTATAGTCATCGATTGGGCTGATTTCAGCGAGTAATTCGCCGAGGCCTTCATCAACAAACCATTGGAAAGAACGGTTCTGGTGGTCTACTAAACTTGGTAAATCTAATGCATCGTCTACGCTGGTGTAAAAAACACGCTTGGTAGAACTAGTTGTTGCAGCTTTTGCCATATTGCAATCAACGCCCCCTGTATTAAGTGATTAGTATTGTGCAATCAAATAGTAAGCATACACACAGGCAAGCCCATGGTAATTATTTACTAGTAATAGCGGTTTGTGTTGATCGGTTGTTTGTTTTATTTGGTGATTCGGCCGAAGAAAACTAAGTTGGATATTTTTTGGCATTGATGCGTTCAATAATGAATACAATCAGAAGCTCCCCAACTTACACTACTTCTTGACTATAGTGTGTCAAAGTTAGGCGGCGGTGTCAAGGCCCTCAGGGCCAAAACGGGTATAAAAGACCCCGACGGGAGGCGTTTCCGGTGGAAAGAGGCGCACCGACTCCCCATCATCATAAACGCCACGCCCTGTCTCCTCTAGGCCAGCTGACCTAATAGCAATATGAAACAGCTTAGCAGCCTCTAGCGGTTCGATAGTCCATGCGTTACTCTCGACTACCATAGGGGTGCGGTGAGGCCTGTTAGTTTGCTTTTGACGTCGGGTAGCAAAAACAGTATCCGCAATACCCTGTGGTGATAGTAGCTGGCGATAGGCATCAACAAGATGCTCCCCGCCATTTTGCTCGTTAGTCCAAGCGCTTACTTCTGGACCAGTAACAGGAACTTGTTCTACAAGTGGGCCTTTAGCAAGCAGCGGAGGTAAGGATATTGGCATGGAAGGCAATCGGAAGCGTTGCCTTTTAAGCTTAAGGTCGGGCAATACCGTAGCCATTCCAATAATCCTGTCCGCATCATCCAGAATGGTATAGGCCGCGTATTCACTACGGGCAGTTCCTATTCTAGCTTTTCTAAATCTAGCAATCGCCTCATCATCAGAAGGGGCATAACGTCGCATTACACCGAGCAAATTGCGACCACGAAGCTGGTCCCTAACTTCGGGGTCGCGTACCAGTTTGCGTACCTGCTGGGCAGCCTTACGCTGGTCAAAATCATCCATGTATCGATCCAGAGGGACTAGTTCAGCCATAGTCTACTTTTCGAGTGCCTTAGGGTTAGTAATTATGTCATCAACTATACCATAGGCCTTGGCTTCGGCGGCAGTCAGCCACTTGTCGCGCTCCATATCTTCGTGAATGCGGGCAGTCTTCTGTCCCGTATTCTTAGCCATAATACTTTCCAGTAAGTGTTTTATGCGCAGGCTTTCCTTGAGGTCGATTTCTTGATCGGTGACCTTACCACGGGTGCCGCTGGAAGGCTGGTGGATCATTACAGTAGCGTTGGGCAACACAAAGCGTTTGCCCTTAGTGCCGCTGCTGAGCAAGAAGGCAGCTGCCGAAGCCTGCATACCAATACCGACGGTTTGGACGTCGTTAGTGACGTACTGCATGGTGTCGTAAATGGCGAGCGCATCGTAAACGCTGCCACCGGGACTGTTAATGTAAAAATAGATGTCTTTTTTTGGGTCTTCGGCTTGCAAGAAGAGTAATTGTGCGACCACAATATTAGCACTGGCTTCATTGACATCGCTGCCTAAAAAGACAATACGATCTTTTAATAAACGAGAATAAATATCGTAGGCGCGTTCTGAACGGCCATCACTCTCGATAACGGTTGGAATTAGTACCATAGAGGCCTCCTTGTAGATAATAAGTTACTGCTCTCATTATAAGAAATTAGCACTCTAAGGTCAAGAGTGCTAATTTGACATGCCATGGTCGAATCTGACTGCCATTTCGCCCACTAGTCTGGCGGTAATTAACTGCTTTTCCTGCCGTGTAAGCTCTTCGTTACTTGGCTCACCCAACTGCGCCGCCACCACCACTGGTCCGTCAGAGGCCCGCGCAACGTCAGCTACGTCTACGTCGGATCTTATGCCAAGCTTATCGCCTATAAAAGAGCGGATACCCATACTACTTACTCGCGATCATTTCTTTAATACGGTCAAGGGATTTTTGGCTCAGGATGCGGTTAAAGATATCGCGGCGGTTATCAGGCTTGTCGAGCTCGGACTGCATGGCAGCATCATTGTAGCGACCCTTTAGGAGTTGAATCTGCATCTCAAGTTCTTCTGGCAGGACCTGTAGTTTTTCCTGTTCAGCAATTTCACCTAAAATAAGGCCAGCCTTAACGCGGATCTCGGCCGCAGGACGCTGCTTAGCCTTGTGTTCTTCGGCGGTGACGCCTTCGGCATCGAGATGTTCCTGCCAGGTCTGGCCGCGGTAAACAATGTTTTTGCGGTCCTCTTCTTCGATGCGTTCAACTTCTTCTTCAATCAGTTCGTCGGGGAGCGCAACTTTAGTTTTGCTGGCTACAAGTTCCAGAATCTGGTTCTCGAACTCTCGCTCAGCCTGCTGCTCGCGCTCTTCGGTAATCTGCTTCTTGATGTCGGTTTTGAGCTGCGCCAGCGTTTCGAATGGCCCAACGGTTTTTGCGAACTCATCATCGAGCTTTGGCAGAGCCGTTTGTTGGACGGCATTTACTACTACCGAAAAAATAACTTTACGGTTCTGTAGGTCGGCTGAGCCGTAGTCAGCTGGAAAAGTAATAGTAAAGTCTTTGGCGTCGCCGGCTTTTAGGCCAATCAGCTCTTCTTCAAAGCCGGGAATAAAGCTCTTACTGCCGAGAGTTAGCGGGTAGGCTTTGCCATCGGCACCATCAATAGGCTCCTTGGTCTTAGCATCTACGCCCGTAAAGTCGATGACTACTTGGTCGCCGTCCTTGGCCGCTCGAGCCACATCTTCGTGGCTGGCAGCGCGGGTCCGTAAGTTTTCAACAACTTCATCAACGTCTTTGGCGGTGATTTTAACCGCTGGCTTTTCGATAGTGAGCTTAGAAAAGTCTGGCAAGGTAATGTCGCCCACAACTTCGGTTTCGTAGACAACTTCGAGCGTTTCGTAAGGTACAAACTTACTAATTGCTACTTGGGGTTGTGACACCGGACGCAGGTTTTCGTGCTTGGCGGCATCAACATAGAGCTGATTAACGGCAGTCTCTAGGAACTCGGATTGCAGTATCTGGTCGTCAAGCTGCTTTTCGATGAGGTGTTGAGGAGCCTTACCGGAACGGAAACCCTGGACTTTTACATTTTTTCCAAGACGGCTAATAACAGCCTGTTTGATAGCGGTTAAAACTGCTTCGTCGGCAGTAATTGTCATTTTGACACTGGTGGGGGTGGGGTTTTCGCGGGATATTTTCATAGTGCTCTAGTGTAACAGTTTTTAACCCCTTTGACTAGACCGCTATAAGCGTAAGCATTGTTATAAACGCTGCCGCCCATACAATCTCTACCGCCGCTCCGGATGGTCGTTCAAACCACTGAATAGCGCCGTGGAACCGTAGTAGTAAGGGCACCTCGCTCTTAAAGGATACGCCTCGCCGGGCACGGATAAAGTGCGGCAGCCACATTGCGTCCGGAGAGGTTGCTAAAACAGCACAGACAATAGCCAAGAACCAGTGCTCGGGCCGGGCAGTCGCAAATACTCCGGCGATCACCACGCACACGCCAATGTCCACGATCAATAGCCGTTTAAACCAGTTTGCCTCAATATGGTCATGCCCCGATCCAAAATGCGGAATAGCATCGCACACAAAGTGCGACAGTAGCGCCAGTGGCAAAGCAATGAGCGGATTTATGATCACCAGGCCAATAAAGGCGCCAGTAAGCGCATGATTAGTGGCGGTCATGTGTTAGGACACTTTGTTTATAAAATGAATAAAACTTGGGGCACCGAGAATAAGCTGACTGGCGATGGTAAAAAAGTGTCCGATACTAGGAACGGCTCGATTGCGGGCTCCCGGTATACGGCTGTCGGCAGGAGTTACCACACCATCGATAATGCCGTAGCGCGAAAGAATACGCCTGCGATCCTCAGGTGTTAAGGAAGCCAGCGCCGCCTGGCTGTCGAAGGCCGAGGTGCCAAAAGATGGATTGTTACGAATGAGCGCGGGATGAATGGCATTGGCCCGGTGGACCTTGCCGGCAATAAGTACCACGGCATTCACCACGTTCTTACGGCTGGCATAGGCGTTAATTGCCGCCGAAGCACCGGCGCTGGCCGCCACAATTGCTACCCGCCTACCCTCGCCCACAAGTGTATCTATCCGGCTAAGTAAGCGCTCAAACTTTTTATCCCATGGTTCTTGATCTGTCCAATGCATCTGAAACAACTCAGGCTTTACGCCGTACCAGGCCCATGTCTTAATGGCACGGCGCTGTCCGGTTAGGCGTTCGTCGCCTAGTCCCGGAATATAGATCACCGCCTGTTTCATGACTCAATCATACCAGGTAAAGGCCAGTCAGAGGGTAAGCTGCCTGAGCCGAACCACTTGGCTGTCGGCCATCAAAAGCGTGGCGTCCAGTTTTCGCTCAATGCGGTCTATGGTGCCGGCCTGCGCCTCGACTATCCTACTGTAAACATCATTGGCAATTTCATGGCGAATCCGCAGTATTAGTTTTTCTACATCTTGTTCGGTAATGGTGGTAATTATTTTCATGACCGTATGCTAGCACCCGCTTTTGGCCGAGTCTTTAACTTTTCATTAAATTTTAATAATTTGGCAATTTGGCAATCGATTACCCCTGTAATATGCCTATTCAATAGTCACTGTTTTGTCTAGGCTCCAGTTGCCCTCAGAATCTTTGGCAAAAGGATAAACTGATGAGCTCTCTGGGCCCGTTGCCGTGTCATAGCATGCGCCATCAACCCGTGCCTTAGTGCCATTGTCCGAGTAAACAACCGAGATGCCCTTATTAGGGCTGTCGCTGCTCGTATTCAAGAAGAATGAGAACGTCTTACCGGCTGGAGCAATGCTAACACAGTAATCATGGGCAGCCTGGAAAACTTTGGCATTTTCGGTTTTGCCGGCTGCAGAATCAGACTGCTTACTCGCAGTGTCAGAGCTATTTGTGGAGCTGTCCTTGTGACGTGTCACAACAAACGCGCCGACACCAAGAATTGCCGCTAATACAATGATAACTGCTATAAGTTCAACCGTTCCAAATCCAGATTGGTTACTAGAAGTATGACTAATCTTCATGCTATGTCCTTGCTTAGTAATTTAAGCTCATACTAAGGTATTAGCGGTGCTTTAGCAATAGACATAAGCATAATGACTGTAGGCACCGGATTCGTCTATATTGCACCTGGTGAACTGTTAATATTATAATTTAACATTGTTGCGTTCTAGCAAAAATCATGCGAAAGTGATATTATCATAGCTATATTATGCCAAATAGAGTCCGCATGCCATCGCAAGAGAATAGTCCTACAGCGCTAGGCCGTGCCATATTCAACCTTCGTCATGAAACCGGGCTTACCCAGGCCGACATGGCTAAGATTATTGGCGTCCGACAACAAACTATAGGGTCATGGGAACATGGACCTAATGTCCCGCAGACACGTTTCCGAGAAACGATAGACAATGCACTTGCTTGGATAGTCGAGATGCATCCTGGCGTCGTCTTAAATGAGCAGGAAGCTGAGCCACTGCCTGAAGAAACTGACAGCGCTCCATCCTTGGAGTCTAAACGTGAGAGAATGTTTGGCGCTCTGATAGTACGACTCGAAAATGGGCCGCCTCTGAGCGAACCCGAAGCTAGTATCCTGCGTGACCTTGCTGCCTTGCCCGCTATTCCAGTTGAATAAACCAGGTTGTAAATCGCCGCCAGCTCCACTATTGTACGTATAGTATCTAATAGGAGACCGACAGCATGAAACCACAAGAAATTGGCGCCGAGCTAGCAGCTCGTTTAGCAGTTCCTGAGCCAGAAAAAATTGCTGGTATAGACAATGACGAAGTGCAGGCTGCCGTCAATGAGCAAGCTGCTCGACTCTGCGCACTTTTTGAGCGGTTGGATGTCATTCCACAGGAGAGCTACGATAGGATGGTCCGTAGCGGTGATTACGACGGACCTGAGTTTAAGCTACACGGCGGTGAAGTCACCTTGGACGAAATAAACAACGGCAGCAGCGAGATGGCATACCACTCAATAACAAAGGCACGTGCCGTGGAATTTTACTTGCCTATGTCACCGGAAGCAGTTGGTCTACCAGCAGATGTGGTTGAGAGCGTCACTTGCAATGTGCTCATAGGTTACAATCGCCGCGAAGACTACGATATTAAAGATGGTAAATCAACCTTGGGACAGACCTGGTGGAACATCGAAGCTGCCACGACGCTGATGATTGATAAAGCATCCACTGCCCCTAGCAGCGAGAGCGGGCCCCTTGAAGCTGTGGTGGATGACTTTGTGGTACTAGAGCGAACAGATATGGTGAGCATGTTTATGGCCCGTGCCAAGTTCTTACCCTCCCAAGGTGAGCTACCAGCCGATAAGCTGTACACTGTCGATGCGAACAGTTATGATTATGATCAAGCCGAGGAGCTTCTGGCGTATCGCCAAGACACTGTGCCAGGCTTGCAATTGCTCGAATCCTTTGATATCGATGGTATCGAAGCTGCAATTATCGAGATCGAGCAGGCTGTTGCTCAGCTCGCAGTTAGTCAGTAGCGCCTACATGCATGAGGCCAGCTATCCTGGAGGCAACACTTGTGCGAGCAATCACGCTCGAAACTTCTGCGGTCATTGCCTGCGCTAAGTCTACGCCAGTTTGATCACGCGCATCGTATCCTATTCGGCCATGCGTTTGGGGGCTAAGTGGGGTCATTCCTGAATCGGCATCAACGGGGTAAAATATATCAAATACTTCATCCGGGCTCAGTGATGTTGGCTCCGGCAAGGCCAAGGCACTATATCCAGCATAGTCGTAGCCATCCACATATAAGTCCCCATCGAGCGTAACGTAGCGGGTAAACACATCATAGCCTCCTCCCTCTGCTGGCTTAAGGCTACAGGCAAAACGCCCAACATCAAACAGATATCGTCCCCTTTTACCGGCAACTCGTAGTGATGGATCTTCCAGGCTACCGGTATCGACTAGCCCTCTAATTTTGTGATTTGGTCTCTTTGTATAAACTGCTGTCATAAAGCCATACGTGTATGGCACATACAACATTGATAACTGTTGCTCCAAGGCTTGGTCTGCATAGACTGTTTCCGTACGATGTAAAGGCATAAGACTTACTATGCTCTCCTATTCCCAATATGTCAAACTCGTGACATGTTCCTGCCGTATAGCTATGCTAGCCGAGCTTATTTCGTCTCTTGCATTCCAACGTACAAATTTGTGCTAGTAATAAAGTAAACTTAGGTCTATAGTTTTATCTATGTCAAAAGAATGTTTAAATACCTGTCCTTATGCCTCACAATTTCCTGGCTTGCTTGGAATAATCCGCGGCAATGCACCGGACGGCCGTAGCGACTTACAAGGTGCAATCGAAGCTGAGAGGGCGGAATCTAAACTCTTAGCAAAAATCGAAACTGTCAAGCTGCGCTGTCCGGATCCTGAAATACTGCCGAGTCGGCCTTCGATAGTAAATAATGACCCACCCAGGGAATACCGTTGCATGCTTCCAGCTGCATTTGCGATCGAAACCTTCGGTCTAAACGAACAATAGTCATAAACGCTGAGCGGGCTTGAACACCGCTCCAAAGAAGTAAGTCTACTCAATGTTCCGTTTCAAGACTCAGCTCAACTAGCTGCGTCAGTGTATCAAGGTAAGTAGTAAGCTGTTCGCCACCAAAGATCTGCGTGAACCTTTGAGCTACAGCTGCAGCATCTGCAGCGTGTGGCTCAACAATTTGCTCTGTCATAATTCCATCAAGTAAATATTTACCGTAGAGAATTATATTTATGATGGCTGAGGCGGTATTAAAGTATGGTACGTCGGGTGGTCCAGCGTTTGCTTCTTTTGCCTTATCACTTATACCTTGCAAATGAACTTTCATAGATCCAAACAACATGTCGCTATAAATCTCACCTGGATTTGGGAAACTCGCTACATCGTCTGCCATCATGGCTACCTGAAAAGCACGGAGTCGTTCATTATAGCCATCAACATACTCAGGTGGATCAAGCTCACCATATAGCTCAGCATTGAAACGAGCAGACAGGTCATCCAAAAATTGATGGGCGTCTTGTAAAAGCTCTGGGTCTTTTTTAGGTGGCTCGCGGTTGAACCTAAAGAATTTTGGTGGCATACAATAAGTATTGGATACAGACGATAGAAGTGCAACCTTAAGTAGTAAGGAATAAGTACAAAAGGGAAAGCCATCGTTATACATAAACGATGGCTTTTGGTATCTGTCGTCCAGTTTGGTGCGGATGCTCGTGAAATGTGCCGTAGGCAGAGGACTAGCGGACTGCGTCCTTTATCCGCCCCACCATGCTCGATGCAAGCATCTGCGCCTGGTGCCGCTCCACGACCTCCTGCTACGCAGACGAGGTTCAAGTCCTCTCACCTCCAAATAAAAAAGGCCAGCTTTTGCTGACCTATTTTATTTGGTGCGGATGAGAGGACTTGAACCTCCACACCTTGCGGCACCGGCTCCTAAAACCGGCGTGTCTACCATTCCACCACATCCGCGCGTGATCGTATCGACTCGGGGTATTTTACCGTGTTCCGGGCAAAAACACCACCCCTTACGCCTCGCGGCCGGCCGGGGCGTGGTGGCGATAAAAATGCAGCTCTATGTCGCCGTAAGACTTATGGATTAGTCGTTCAAAGCTCTCAGGCAAAATTACGCGGGCATCCGGTGGCAAGGACAGCACTAATAGGCCGCCCCAGGCAGTCCGTTTGGCCAGGCGCTCAACCAGTTCCATTTGCAACATGTCATAGGGTGGATCGCAGAGGACCAGGTCAAAACGCTCTACGAGCGGTGCCTTTTTAGTCCAGCCGGCAGCGTTGGAGCGAATAACCTTAATCCGGTCTTCTACGCCGAGGACTTCGGCGTTATGCCGGATGGTCGTGACGGCGCTGGTTTCAATATCGATGGCCGTTACCTGCGAGGCACCGCGGCTGATGGCTTCAAAGCTGAGCGCACCGCTACCGGCAAAGGCATCGAGCACTGTCAGACCTTTTATGTCGCCCAGGGCGTTAAAAAGCGCGCCGCGGGCTTTGTCGCTCATAGGGTGCGTACGGTTGCCGGGGGGCGAATCGAAGTTACGACCGCCCAGCTTGCCACTAATAACGCGCACTAAGCCCCCTGCCCGAGCAGCGTATTATCGGCAATACCGGCATCGCGAGCAGCGGCATACCAAACTAGCGTGACAGACCGGACGAGTGTTGGACCAAGTTCTTGGCGAATCTGACGCCCCAACCGAGCGGTCCAACCATATTCGTAAAAATCATCATAGAGGTGCTGTTTGGCCACCATCTGAGCCATGTCACGGTACCAATCGCCCAGACTTGAGGCTTGCAACAGCTGCATGTCGTTGTTAGTTGGCAGGGCATGCAGCATACGGAGTGGTTTAATAAGCGTGGCCACGCCCCATTCAAAGGTCCAGTGTGTGGTAAATAAGCCCTTGGGCCCCCAGAACTTCCAGTTGTTTGAGGCCTGGTCCCGCAGGCTGCTGCCGGGAAAGAGCACTTTATCTTTAAAAGTTGTGCGGCTTTCTACGCCTTCGCCGCCGCGTAGCTCCACTAGTTTTTCCTCGTATGGATAGTGGTGAGCCGGTGTTAGGCCATCGACGATAGCGTGCGACAGCCAGGCGGCCTCAAAGGCAGCCCGGATGTGGTCGGACTGCTTGAGGGCTGCTACCAGTTTTATATAGTGGCCGTCGATTATTTCCAATAGCTGCGTGTCAGTGGTATCAAAAGGCTGCATGTAATGCCAAGGCTCGTCCTTAGCCGGGCTCTTGCGCTTAATGGCATCCGGGCCGTTATAACCCTCAAAGTGCAGGATAGCCTTAACGTGCGGAAACGGGCAACCAGGAGCAAGCCGTTCCAGATGCCGCCTAGCTACCCGGTCGATTTTTTGGTGGGCACCAAATAAGTGACCGGAGTAGGACGTGAGCGTTGTGCCGGAATACATTATCGAATAATTTCCATGTAAATTTTAGCTGTCATTTCTTACTAGTTTAGATTGGTTACGGCCCTAAGTCTAGTCACTCGCTTGTGTAACAGAGGGTATTTGCTAAGCACAATACCTCTGTCCAGGCAGTCTGCCGCGCTCTTTCTGGCCGCTGCAATCAGCTTTGTGTCACTGAGCTTGGCAACCCGTAGATCGAGTTGGCCATGCTGCATACTGCCATAAATTGCACCTGGACCGCGCAGCTCCAGGTCAAGCTCAGCTAGCCGGAAGCCATCATTTGAGCTTTCTAGGGCCCGCAGCCGCTTATTGGGCGCTTTGGAATCGCTGAGCATGAGATAACAGTAGCCCTGATGTTCACCGCGCCCGACCCGGCCGCGCAGCTGATGCGCCTGGGCCAGGCCAAAGCGCTCAGCAGCTTCGATCAGCATCATGGTGGCGTTCGGGACATCAACGCCAACTTCGATAACAGTGGTAGAAACTAATATATCCAGCTCCCTATTCACAAATTTTTGCATAATATCATTCTTCTCTGTTGGCTTGAGCTTGCCGTGTAGCAGGCCGACCCGGCGGTGTTTAAAATCCTTTTTAGAAAATTCTTCGTAAATCTTTTCGGCCGAGTTTGCCTTTAGGCCTTCGGATTCGGCGATGAGTGGGCAGACCACAAACAACTGGCGACCTTCCGTCAGTTGGAGATCAATTTTTTGATAGAGCTGTGCCCGTGAGTTTGGCGAAACTATCTCAGTAATAATTGGCTGGCGGCCAGCCGGTTTTGTAGCCAAAATGGAAACGTCTAACTCGCCGTAGAGCGTCAGGGCCAGCGAACGAGGAATCGGCGTAGCCGTCAGGCTGAGCACATGGGGCATGTGGCCCGCCTTGGCTTGGAGCGTTTTACGCTGCTGTACGCCAAAACGGTGCTGCTCGTCTACGACCACCAGGGCCAGGCGATGCATATCAACCTTATCCTGAATTAATGCCTGGGTACCCACAATTAGCTGTGCACTGCCGTTACTGATTGCCTCCCGGGCTTTGGCTTTTTGCGGTGCCTTAAGGCTGCCCACTAACAGGTCAATCGACCCTTCCTTACCGAGCGGCTTAAATAATTTGTAGAGCGTGTCGGCGTGTTGCCGGGCAAGCAGTTCTGTGGGTGCCATGAGCGCCACCTGCCAGCCGGCTTCCATGGCCATGAGTGCCGCCATGGCAGCCACCACAGTTTTCCCGGAGCCGACGTCACCCTCTACTAAACGGTTCATTGGCTCGGATTTTTGCATGTCCAAAAATAACTGCCAGACCACCCGACGCTGATCGTCAGTGAGCGTAAAAGGCAAATGTCCCACAAAGGTACGTGCCAGCGATTCGTTAAAACCGATAGCTAGGCCCTTTTCGTGCTGATGTTCGCGCTTATTTATGAGCGCCGCCATAC
The DNA here is from genome assembly GCA_028286245.1 of Candidatus Saccharimonadota bacterium. Lineage (GTDB taxonomy): Bacteria > Patescibacteriota > Saccharimonadia > Saccharimonadales > UBA4665 > UBA4729. The sequence continues at coordinate 155,151 of JAQBRY010000004.1, forward strand.
TAAGTTGAAAGACTTCTTCAAAGCCCAGGCGGCGGCGTGCCTCTGCCAGTTGCTCGCCCGATGCCGGAAAATGTATGGCCATGACGGCCTCACCGTAGCTCATGAGCTTATGTTCCTTGATAGTTCTTGCCGGCAAGGTCTCTGGCAAGGTCTTGATTGCCCCCATGACCTGGCCGAGAGCAGTGCGTATCAGCCGGGAAGGCAGGCCCTTGGTTTCGCGGTAAATTGGCACAATCCGGGCAGTCGACACCGGAAAGTCACTCACCAGCTCCATACTGGGATTCATAATCACAAAACGCTGGCCGCTACGCTCGTAGACGCCGGAAATGTAGTAGGCGTGGTCATGTTTAAGCGCTGTGGCCCGATACGGCTGATTAAACCACACCAGCCGCACACTACCGGTGTCGTCGCGCGCAACCGCTTCGGTGATATGTAGCCCGCGCCGAACATAGCGCCCAGTGGCCTGCGTGATAGTTCCCTGCAGCGTTACGGCGCCCGGTACCAGCTCCGCCATGATGGTCACCTGTGAGTAGTCGTCGTAACGCCTCGGAAAATAATTTATCAAATCACCAACGGTGGCAATCCCTAGGACGGCAAATTTTTTGGCAATCGCTTCGCCAACACCCTTCAGTTCAGTTATAGGATAGTCAAACTCCATTACCTCTAGTATAGCGGTTGCTCCCGGCGGAAGCGAGAAGTGTTAGGCAGCTTTGCGCACCAAGAAAAAGATGCTAGGACCAAAGTAGGTGCTAGAAAGCGGCTTTTGCAGGACGTTTTCGACATTGAGCAGTACACTTTTAGGCAGCAGCTTTTTAAGCCTTTGACTCCGCAGGTTAGATACCGACAGAGTTGTCTCAACTTTAAGACCGGCGTGGCTGAGCTGGCGAATAACGGTTTTTGGATTATGATTTACAAAGGCAATTTCGTCGTCGCGCTTGTTTTGCTCAGAGCGAATATCAACCGGCTTTACAGGCATACGCTGACCTTTTAAAAGGTGCTTAACGCGGTTGCGGGCATGGGAATAATTAGCGACCTCGATAATAGCGTAGCCGTCACTGGCTAGGGCTCGGCTAATTTCTGCAAATTCCGCACTTGGGTCCGGCAAATGATGCATAACTCGGATCATGGTAAACAGATCAACCGAAGCATCCTTAAACGGCATACTATCGGCCTGTACCAGCTGACGATCAATTTCCGGATGGTCTTTTAAGAAGTCGGCGGCAATGTCGAGCTGCTGCTGACTCGGTTCGGCCAAAGTAACTTTGTCGGAATAATTTTCTAGCAATACACACAACCGGCCATAGCCGCCACCGATGTCAACGGCGTGCTTAAAATGCTTGTGGCGCAGTAATTTCTTAATGGCCATTTCTTCTGCAGCATGTTCGTAGTCACGGCCGTCCCAATAGTGGAGGTAGTTGTGCGTAGGATCATTATACTGGTCGGGCTTTTTTTTCGGTATTTTGCTTGTTGTCTGGGGCGTGGGGGTGGTTGTTTTTGGCATAATGTCTCCTAGTATAGCAGCGTCTTAGAGTTCAGTTAAGTAGTGACCTCTACCAGGGCCGCATCTTTGAGCGCTTTGCCGCGCCGTAACAGGAGTCGGCCGTCAATAAAATCAGCAGGCTCAAATTGTTCGCGGGCAATTTTTTGACCATTAATCGCAATAGCGTTGCCGCTCACCAGTCGCCGGGCCTCCGAAAGCGAAGTGGCTAGGCCACTGCTGACCAGCGCCTCAAGAACGGAACCGCCAACAGCTGCTTGGAGCGACGGAATCTCAAGACGGAGTGCGCGCAGGTCATTTTCTTCAAGCTCTTCCAGCGACATTTGGCCTGTTAACACCGCTGTCATCGCTTGCGCCTGGCCCAGCGCCTCTGAGCCGTGTACTAACAGCGTCACGGCCTCTGCAAGACGTTGTTGCGCTACACGCTTACCGGGCTGCAGCCTGTGCTCATCTACGATAGTTATAATTTCTTGCTGAGAGAGCAGCGTGTAAACCTTTAAATAGTCCTCAATTCCCTCATCATCACAGTTAACCCAAAATTGGTAAAACTGGGTAGGGGTGGTTTTTTGCGGATCAAGCCAGATGGCACCATCTTCGGTTTTACCAAACTTTAAGCCGGTTGCCCTATTAATAACGAGCGGGGAGGACCATACATGGGCTTCGCCACCAGTTACGCGCCGTATGATATCAACGCCTGCCAGGCTGTTTCCCCATTGGTCAGCACCACACAGCTGGAGTGTAACGCCTTTTTCTTGGTATAAATGTAGGAAATCGTAGCCTTGTATCAGCGAGTAGCTAAACTCGGCATAGCTAATACCGGCACCGTCTTCACCGAGACGGCTCTGCACAAAATCCCGGCCCAGCATCTGACTAACCGGCACATGCTTACCAATGGTGCGCAGGAAATCCAAGTAGCCCATATCTTTAAACCAGTCGTAATTATCAACAATCTCAAAGTTCTGGCCAGCAAATACTCGGCGGTACTGCTCGGCAATGTGCGCCTTGTTATGGGCAATTGTCTCTAGCGTTAATAGATCGCGCTCCTGCTTTTTGCCATCCGGGTCGCCAATCATGCCCGTGGCACCGCCCACCAGTAAAAACGCCTTGTGGCCGTGGTTAATAAAGTGCCGGACCATCATGGCCGCCGCCAAATTACCAATAGTCATAGAGTCGGCACTGGGGTCAACGCCAAAATAAAAGCCAATCGGCTCGCCATCCAGGGCCGCCGGGTCTTTAAAGGTCGTTTGATTTTTGAAGCCGCGCCAGGTAAGTTCTTGGGATAGAGTCATTTTATTTCCTATTTGATAGTGTCAGTATAGCCCAGATGATGACAGAGGCGCAAACTGAGACTGGACTGAGTGGTTACACGAAAACATAGGCATTTTCGGCGTTTTTGGGTTGGGATTTGCTATAATGTCCACAAATGAGGAGACAACAACATAGCTATGAACGCTTCTAATGGTACGGGGCGTAACCGCCGCAATCGCAATACGTTTACAACAAAAAGCGGCAAAACAATCAAGGTAAATCGCACAATGGGCGAGACTAGTCGTGCCCGCAAAAATGCCCAAGCGGCTAAAAAGGCGCTCTACTTAAGCAGCCTCCCTAAGAACCGCTTTAAGCGCCTGGCCTATCGCCTGCACCCACAGCGTGTTGCCCGTTACTGGTTTAGCCGCGAAGGCGCCATCATGGGGCTCAAAATTACCGGCGTGGCTATTATTGCCGGCTTTTTATTGATTATCGGTTTGTTTGCGTACTTCCGCAAAGATCTGCCAAAAATTAAAGACATCGCCGGCAGTGACGTTGGCGGTAGTATCACCTACTACGATAGAACCGGTAAAACCGTACTTTGGCAGGATTATGACGCCGTTAAGCGTATCCCCGTCGAAGATAATGAGATATCGCCCTACATTAAAGAGGCCACTGTCGCCATCGAAGACAAAGACTTTTACAAGCACGGTGCTTTTGACGTCCAAGGTATTACCCGGGCCGCCTACCAGAACGTAAAAGGTGGTGGTGCCGTGCAGGGTGGCTCTACCATCACGCAGCAGCTCGTAAAGCTTAACGAGCAGTGGACTGATAACCGTACCATCACCCGTAAGGTCAAAGAGCTCATTTTAGCCGTGGAGCTAGAAAGGAACTATTCTAAAAAGGATATCCTCACCGGATACCTGAACATCGCTCCTTATGGAGGTGTCCAGTACGGTGTTGAGAGCGCGGCGCGCGACTACTTTAAGGTAGCGGCCAAAGACCTTACCTTGCCCCAAGCATCTATGCTGGCGGCAATACCGCAGGCACCGAGTACCTATTCGCCCTACAGTAGCGTCAAATATAATCCGGCTGTAACTAGTGAGCTGTTTGATCCGGGAGCATTAATCGGCAGGCAGCACTACATTCTCGATCAAATGGTTAAGCAAGGCTATATCACTAAGAAACAAGCCGCCGATGCCAAGGCGGTCGACATTTTAGCCCAAGTACAGCCACAGTCACCGAAGTATGAAGGCATCAAAGCGCCGTACTTTGTGCTGGCGGCAAAGCAGGAGCTGGAACAAAAGTATGGTGCCACCACTGTTCAACGCGGTGGCTGGAAGGTTATTACCACGCTCAACCTCGACCTTCAGAACAAAGCCGAAGAGCTGGTTGCAAACAACCTAAAGAGTATTACTCGCTATGGAGCCGACCAAGAGGCAATCGTCGCCTCAGACGTTACCACCGGCCAGATTGTATCACTGGTGGGAGGTACCGACTTTACCAACGCCACCTACGGTCAGAACAACTACGCGGCTGGCATTTTAATACCGCCGGGCTCGAGCTTTAAGCCCTATGACTATGTAACGCTCCTAAATAACAATAATAACGTGGGTGCCGGTTCCGTACTTTACGACTCGCAGGGACCACTTCCCGGCTATCCTTGTACCAACAAAGCCCTGCCGAAAAACGGCGGTAACTGTTTGCAAGATTACGACTTCCGCTATCCCGGTGCCTTAACACTCCGTTATGCGCTAGGCGGCTCACGTAACGTGCCGGCCGTAAAAGCCATGCTCGAATCAGTACCAGGCGATACCAGCAACGGTCACGTTAACTCCATCAATAAAACTATTGAGACTGCCTCAGCTATGATGGCCAACACCTACAATCAGTCCAAAAAGCGAAACTCATACAATTGTTACGGTGATGAAGCCCTCACTCAACCCACCCAGTGTTATGGTGCAGCTGCTATTGGTGACGGAGCTTTCCTCCGCCTAGACGACCACGCCAACGGGCTAGGAACCATGGCACGACTTGGCAATGCGCTGCCTAAAACCTACATTTTGCAGGTGACCGACTCAGCCGATAAGCAACTGTACAAATGGACCCAGCCAAAAGGAACACAGGTTGTTAAACCGGATGCGGCTTACATTGTTAATGACATGGCCAGTGATCCAAAAGCCAGTTACCTACCCGGTTCGTGTACCGATACCACTTGTACGGCCCTGGCGCGTGGCGGCTATAAGTTCCAACGTTACAATGGCTGGCACTTTGCGGTCAAAACCGGTACCACCAATGATGGCTACGATGGTCTAATGACCTCATGGTCCACCAAGTATTCGGTAGTGACCTGGGTTGGTAATCACAACCGTAACGTTACCCTGACTTCGTCAATGGAAAGCCTTACAGAGCCCATGGCACGCGGTTGGATGGAATATGCCCACACAGGAGTTACACCCGTCAACTGGACCCCACCGGCCGGGCTTAAGACCAGCGCAGCCTATGTCTTGCGAACCCATGTTGGTCTTGGCAGTATTGAGCCAAGTCCCGCCATGGATCTATACCCCAGCTACTACAGTGGCGGCGCAGTTAAGAGTAATACTTCTCAGGTAAATGATAAGGTTTCCGGCAAGGTTGCTACCAGCTGTACGCCAGCACTCGCAAAGCAAACCGTCACCAATGCCAATACTGCTTTCTGGAACGTCGACACCTTTAGCGGCGGCAAGGCTAACACTACTAGTACGGCCAGCCCGAGCGGAGCGACCGTGGCGGCAGCTACCGACGACGTGCATAATTGTAACGATTCGCCGCCAACGGTAAGCTTATCCGTACCGGGCGAGTGCGTTGACAGCTGTGTCATCACTGCTACGGTTACCCAAGGTACGCACAGCCTCACCGATCCGGCCTTCCCCAGCTATCCGGGTACGCTGTCATTTACCCTCAACGGCCAGACAATTGACAGTCAAAATATTAGCGATTCACCGAGTACCATCTCGTTTAGTTACACGCCGACGGCTGATGGCAGTGGACCCTTAGTGGCGACCATTACGGACAGCGTGCTCTACCAAGGCAGCGATACGGCCACCCTCAACTTTAGCAAGACCACCACACCGGCAGCCACCCCGACTCCGCCGAGTACCGGCACCGGCCACTGAAGAGTACCGCAAGTAAGAAACCGCCGTTAGTCTTTTTCTAAAAATTCGTTCAGCGCGTCCCGAACATTACTGACGCCGTGGAGGCCGACCAACTTTTTAGCGCTACCCTTTACCTGGGGACCAATCGCACCGTCAAAGCCAAGCTTTTTAGCCTCTGCTATCCGTTTGTCGGCATTGGGAACGTGGCGAACTTCACCACTTAGGCCTATTTCTCCAAACACAACAGCATTCTTTTTGAGTTGTAAGCCCTTAGCAGCCGACCCTATGGCTAGGCATACTGCTAAGTCGGCCGCCGGTTCACGAATCTGCATGCCGCCAACAATATTGATATAAATGTCCTGCTCTGCCAAATTAAGCTTTGTGCGGCGCTCAAGCATAGCAACCAGAAGATTGAGCCGGTTTAAGTCAAACCCGCTTGCAGCGCGCTTAGGATAGCCATAGCTGGTCTTATTTACCAGGGCCTGGACCTCTACTAGTAACGGTCGGGTACCCTCAAGCGTTGCGAGCACAACAGAGCCGTCGCTAATTTGACGCTCAGCCAGTAGTGCGGCCGAGGGATTCTGTACGGCTTGCAGCCCCTGCTCTACCATTTCAAAAATCCCGGCTTCATTGGTAGATCCAAAGCGATTTTTAATAGCCCTCAAAATTTTAAAGCCCCCGTATCGGTCGCCCTCCAGCTGCAAGACAACATCAACCACATGCTCTAGCACCTTCGGCCCGGCAATGGCACCTTCTTTAGTGACATGCCCTACCAGTATTACTGCCGTATTTGACTGCTTAGCGGCAGCCGTCAGCAACTGGGTACTATTAGTAATCTGCGAAACCGTGCCGGCCGACGATGCGACGGCAGCAGCAGTAATAGTCTGGATAGAATCGACAATAACTAATTGATACTGCTCACTGGCAATTGTAGCCGCAATGTCATCGGCCGAAGAGCTGGTAGCCAGCTGGAGTTCCGGTCTAAGCGTGCCCAGGCGCTTGGCGCGCAGCCCTATTTGATAGGCTGACTCCTCACCGCTCACATACAGAACACTGGCGTCGGCGGCCACCGCATAGGCCAGTTGCAGCAGTAGCGTGCTCTTACCGATGCCCGGCTGTCCGGCTATGAGGTTAACACTACCGGCAACAATGCCACCCCCAAGCACTGCATCCACATCCGGAATGCCACTGCTTAAACGAGGCTGATCGGCACGAACCGAGGCCTCCACCGACTGTGGTGCCAGGAGATGTCCATTACTCACACTGGTGGCAATAGCCGTAGCGGTCAATTGCTCCTGCATAGTATTCCATTCGCCGCATTGTGGGCAACGGCCGCTCCAATTGGTCGTCATTGCGCCGCAATTGGTGCATTCAAATCGTGTTGCCGTTCTCTTGGCCATGAACTCTCCCTTATCGCTTGTCTAGCTAGTCTACCACCGAGCTATTAAATATTGGTTAACTATTTCTGAATTGGTGCCACACTACTACTGAGTGCGTCGGTGAGGGCAGTTATCTCTGATGCCACCGCATTACGGGCCACCACCAGGGTGTTGTACTGGTCGACCAGGCGTTGTACCGACTGCACCCCGGCATTGTAATCACTTACCTGCTTATTGTAGCCCGGCACACCGGCGTTGTAGCTAGCAATATCCCCACTTGCCTGTAGCGATTCTAGGTGCTGGCGGCTAGTCGTAATATCGGTTTGCTGTTGCTTTAAATTGGCTTCGGTGTCGCTAATTTGCTTCTTTAGCCCCGTCAGCTGTTTGTCATCCTCTTCGACCTGCGTTTTTCGCGAGCTAAACTCTTGCTCATACTGATCGGCAAACTGTGCGATCTGCTTGCGGTTTGTAAAATACTGGCTGTAGTAGGCTTCCAGGCCCGGCGGCAGATCGGTAATTTCCGTACCGAATATACTGTGCATTTCGTTTACGACATCATTGGGTTCAGAAACTCTATAGCCGTCAATCGTCTGCCGAATACGCTGATCAGTCACGGTTTTGTAAAAATCCATCAACATAGCATCAACCCGTTGCCGCTCACTGCCGCTCAGGCGATCATAGGCTGCATGCAGCATCTCGTGCGCCGCCGTAACCTGTACTACACCGTTTAATCGAGCATCGTCAACGTTCAGCAGATATATACCAGCCTGATTACTGCGGTAACAACCGAGGACGATGGTCTGTTCCCGACTCGAAGACGGGCAGCTGGCATTAAAATCTGATTTTTGGGTGATGGCCGGCTTGTTCACATAAAAAATGTTACGTGATTTATCGGTCATAGTGTCCTGCGTCGCAAGGGCGGCAATGGTAGCTGGTGGCTGGTAATTACGAAGCGCTATCCAGTCAGAAATTTGCTGCCGCCCCGTAAACACTACGCCCAACACCAGAAACCAGCCGACCAGTATCAGTATACTCAGCAGTAAGCTGAATTTACCTGACTGGTATAGCTGGAAGCGTGAGGCTGGTGTCTGTTTGTTATTCGGATGATGTTGCATATGCAAGTGCGCCATTTTTGGCTGCTACCTGAATAATATCACCTTTTGCAAATTTGTCATCGAGTAAATCTAGGGCCACATGGTCCTCAATAGTGTCCTGGATCAGACGACGTAACGGCCGGACGCCATTTCGAGCGTCGTAGCCCTTTTCCAGTAAGTATTGCTTAGCGGCCGGTGTCAGTTGCATACTGAGTCCCTTGCGCTGCAATCTGGTCTTAAGTTCGTCAATTTGCAGGTCTATAATCCTAAAGATATCCTTTTGTGTGAGTGCTCTAAAAACAATGGTCTTGTCGATGCGGTTAAGCAATTCCGGGCGGAGAAGCTTCTTGAGCTGCTCCAGCACCAGGCTCTCGTTCTCTTCGTGCAGCGCATCAAGATCTTTGAGTTCGCTGGACTTTTTGGCCCTAAAGCCAAAGTTAGCCTCTTTCTGCAATTTGTCGGCACCGACATTACTCGTCATGATGACGATGGTATTCGTAAAGTCGATCTTCCTGCCTTTAGCATCTGTTAAATACCCATCTTCAAGGAGTTGCAGCAGCATATTAAAGACATCTGGGTGGGCCTTTTCGATCTCGTCAAATAACACCAGGCTGTAGGGTTGGCGGCGAATCTTATCGGTCAGTTGGCCACCCTCATCATAGCCGACATAGCCAGCTGGTGCACCGACAAGTCGGGAGACGTTGTGATGCTCACCAAATTCACTCATGTCGATCTTAACCAAATTATTTTCGGAGCCAAAGAACTCTCGCGCCAGCACGCGGGCTAGCTCAGTCTTACCTACTCCTGTAGGTCCAAGGAAAACGAATGAGCCTATAGGTCGCTTCTCACTACCAATGCCGCTTCTGTTACGTCGAACAGCGCGGGAGACAGCCTCGACAGCTTCATGCTGACCTATAACGTATTTACTAAGTGACTTTTCAAGTGTAAGTAAGTATTTTGCTTCTGAGCGAATTACTTTCTTAACAGGAATTCCGGTTATCCGTGACACAACATCTGCTAGATCTTCGCTAGTAAGCGTTAGCCGCTTGGTTTCTTTGTTGCTATCACGAAGCTTATTTAACTGGTCGTTGATCTGGCTCGCCTTAGTCTTGTGCTGGGCAGCCTTTTCGTAATCTTCGGCATCAACAGCATCTTCGATACGAGTATTTACTAGTTTTAGTTCTTTTTGTAACTTACGGACTTCTGGACTCGTCTTGCCCTTATCTACTCGCAAATGGGCGGCTGATTCGTCAATAAGATCGATGGCCTTATCGGGCATGAAGCGCTCATTAATGTAACGATCAGCCAGCATAACAGCGTCACTTAGTACTTCGTCACTAATAGTCACGCCATGGAAACTTTCATAGTGCTTGCGCAGGCCCTTAAGGATGGCCAGCGTTTCACTTGGGGTAGTTTCCGGAACCTGGATAGGTTGGAAGCGGCGTTCCAGGGCGGCATCCTTTTCGATGTGCTTGCCGTATTCAGCCGTAGTAGTGGCACCAATAACCTGGATTTTGCCGCGCGCCAGTGCTGGCTTAAGAATATTACCCGCATCCATGGCACCTTCGGCAGCGCCGGCACCAACGATCAAATGAAGCTCGTCGATAAATACCACTGTCTTAGTGTCCTTTTCGAGTTCGCTCATTACTTTTTTGAGGCGTTCTTCAAATTCACCGCGGTACTTGGTACCGGCAATCATGCCGGCTAGGTCAAGCATGACAATGCGCTTATCAATCAAGCTGTCTGGAACGTCCTCGCTAATAATGCGTTGGGCTAAACCTTCAACGATGGCAGTCTTACCAACACCCGGCTCACCAATGAGCACAGGGTTGTTCTTTGTGCGGCGATTAAGGATGGTAATCAAGCGGCGGATTTGATTGTCGCGCCCGACCACTGGGTCAAGCTTGCCTTGGCGAGCCTGCGCCGTAATGTCAGTCCCATAAAAGTCGAGAGCAGTCTTTTTAGTCTTTTTACTGCGACGCTGCGTATCAGATTCATTGTCGCTTTCTTCGTACTGCTGCTTGTTGAGAAATTGCTCAAGTTCGGTAGTGAGGCTGTCGAGGTCAATATTCATGTCACGGAGCAGTATCGTTGCCCGGGCGTTCTTTTGAGTAAGTATGCTGTAGAGGATGTGCTCAGTGCCGCAAAGGTCCTGACTGTAGTCTTGGGCTACGTCATAGGCCATTTTAAGCGTCAGCTTAGCCGTTTCGCTAAAGCCCTTAGCTCCTACATTAATAACAAGTGTTTTAGGAGTCATATTAAGCGCAATGCGGGCGCGGTCGAGGGTTACCCCAACGCCTTCGAGAAGTTTTGAACCCATGCTGCCGTCTTGGGCGAGTACGCCAAGAAGCAAGTGCTCTGTTCCTACATAAGCACTACCGAAACTACTGGCGATGGCGTTTGCGTGCTTGAGGCTCTGCAAAGCGTTATTCGTCAAGTGATTTAGGAATTGTTCAAAATCAGGTGAATTAGGCATCATAATTTTTATACCACCTTTCGTTGTAAGTTAGCTGTGAGTTTTCTCATGTCAGCTGCAAATCATTTTGGATTTGATTCACTAATTCCATAATAACTAATTAGCACTCTCAGGTCAAGAGTGCTAATTACAATACTTCTACTCCTAGTGATAGATCTATTCGCCGTGTTCTTCGATTGCTTCCAGGAGACTGTTTTCGAGTTCGCTCTTTTTCTTAAGCTTGGGAGTGATTGGCTTAACCTTTTCGACCGTGCGCGAGTGCTGCTGGTTTTGAGGTGCCTGTGCTGGTGCCGCGGCCTCAGGTGCTGCAGCTGGTGCTTCTTGCTGCTGGGGACGATCAGCTTCGATATCGAGTTCGTAGCCGGTGAGCTTGCTGGCTAGGCGCACGTTCTGCCCGCTTTTACCAATTGCGATGCTCAGCTGGTCTTCGGGAACGATTACCTTGGCTTTTTGGCCTGAGGCATCAATCTCCACACGACTCACCTTAGTAGGGCTGAGTGCTTCGGCAATGTATTCCTTGGCGTCTTCCTTCCAAACAATGATGTCGATTTTTTCTTGCTCGCCGACTTCGCTCATAACAGCGTTGACGCGAGTACCGTGGCCACCAACGAAGGTGCCAACAGGATCAACACCAGGGACGGTGCTGGCAACAGCGATCTTGCTGCGTACGCCGGCTTCACGGGCGATACCCTTAATTTCTACGGCACCGGATTCCATCTCTGGAACCTCACCGCGGAAAAGCCATTCAATAAACTCTTTATTACCACGGCTAACAACGAGCTGCGGGCCACGGAAACCACGCTCAACGTCCTTCAAGTAGACCTTGATGCGTTGGCCAGGGTAGTAGCGTTCGCCTTGAATTTGCTCACTGCGGGGCATAATTCCTTGAGCTTTGCCTAGGTCTACGCGGGCAATGTTGCCTTCAACACGAGAAATAGTAGCGTTAATGACAGTACCGATTTTGTCTTCGTATTCAGCCATAACAATTTCGCGCTCAGCTTCGCGAAGACGCTGCAAGATAACTTGCTTAGCGGTCTGGGCAGCCACACGACCAAAGGTCTCGACCTTTTCGTGAATTTCGATCATGTCGCCAATCTTGGCGTCTTTTTTCATAAGCTGTGCTTCGATGAGGCTTATCTCGTAGGCATCGCCACCAACACGCTCAACGACCTCTTTAGTAATGTAGGCATCTACTTCACCGGTGTTTAAGTTCATAGTCACGCGAATTTCCTGCTCGCGGTCACCGTAATCACGGCGGTAGGCAGCAGCCAGCGCTTGCTCAACGGCTTCTTGCACGACTTCTTCGGGTAAGTTCTTTTCTTCGGCAATTGCTTTAATAGCAACACCTAATTGTTTGAAATCTAATTCCATAGTATTTCTCCTCTAGTTTTAATTTCTAAAAATAATTGATATTTCTATAAGATACAGTTCTCGTAAAGTCCTAAACAGGTTTACCTTACGAAAAAATCCGACCACAGCGGCCGGACGTAACTCATTAATAATACCGCTAAGCGCTCTTACTGTCAATGTACAGCGCGGTTACTATTCCAATTATAGCTGTAAGATGTTAAAATATATTAATGAAAGTTTTTGAGCGCGAAGTTTCCCGACCCGAGGTATCACGAATAATTAAGGGCGCAACAGCAGCTGCAGGTTTAGCCCTCTTTATGACCGGTTGCGGTGCAGGCGGCACCAGCCACGCGACTGCAGAAAGTCCTACGCCTACCATCGCACCCCGCAGTGTCCTCGACGCCTGCACTCCCTTTACCGTTATTGCCCAAAATCGCTGGGACCCCTTAGGAACAGCTGTCCGCGATCAGCCTGATGTAAGCCTGCCAAATAAGGGTGGCTTTGCAGGTAACCTGCCTATCAGCGTTGACGGTTACTACGATACCGGCGTGCCATTAGACGCCCACAATCCCGCTCCCTTTAACAGTGGTATCTGGTTTCATCTAACCCCCGGCGCTGATACAAATAAAGGCCAAGAAGGGTTCGTGAGTTACCGCGGCGTTCGTGACGAAACGACCGAACCGGACCCCGATCCCCGTGATAATCCGCCCGGCGATGGCGGTAAGCCAGTGCCGCTTCGCCCGGAGTGCCGTATAGTTGCTCTACCTACCTCGGCACAATAATTAGGTAATACTACTGCGTGTAGAGGTTAGCCTGTGGAATAATGGTGTTTGTAATAGTAGGCGTACTCCAGAATAATTGGACTGTAGCAGTGCTAGTAGCTTCGTAATATTCCATTTTAATGGAGTAGTACTGGCCGGCGGTCAGTGCAACCTTGGCGGTGTTTGTCGTAACACTGTGCGTAACCCAGTTATTAATGATTAGCTTGCCGTCGATCCATAGCCGGACACCATCATCGGTCTTTGTTTGGAAAGTATAGGTCTCCGTCTTGGGTGCTCGGATCCGACCTGTCCAGCGAGCACTAAAGTTGTCTGCCTTAACCGGCGCACCTGGCGTACCGGTACCAAAGCTAAAGTTTATAGTTTTATCAATCCGGCTTAGGGCCAAGGTGTTAAAGGCGATGCCGTTATAGTATGTAGCCGTCAAGCCGGTTCCCGGTACCGGGTTAACCACCACTGATTTGGTCAAAGTATTATTAGTGGTGCTAGACTCGTTAAAACGCTTAGCGTAATTAGCCGTAGCCACCACGCTATACGTACCTGCTGCCCCCGATTTCCAGCTTGCTTTTGCGGTGGTACCGGTTGTGGCAGTAATAACCCGGCTAGCTCCTGCTGCCAAGCTGGTAGTACTGGCATCGGACCAGGTAACTTTTGTGCCGTTAACGGTAAACGATACCCCGATTGCAGTGCCGGCAGGCGTAGCTGCTTTGCCGGTATTTTTAATAGTCGCAGAAAAAGTGACCTCATTACCAGAGACCACAGTAGCTGGTGTCCAGGTAAGAGCGCTCACCGTCAGATCAGACAACAGAGCTGGAGCTGGCGTAGGTACAGGTGTTGGAACTGGGGTAGGTGTCACGGGAGTTGTAACCGGTGGCGGCGCTGGAACCGGCGTAGGATCAGGGACTGGGACAGGTGTCACGACAGGTGGTGTAGGGACGACCGGAACCGGCGTAGGATCGGGAACGGGTGGCGTAGGATCAGGCACGGGAGCTGGGTCAACAGGTAGCACTACTGGTGGCTCTGACGGTGGTACTGGATCAGTTAGTGGCGGCGTGGGGTCAGGAACTGGCTCTGTGGGGACAGTAACCGGCGGGTCAACAGGCACAACGGGATCAGTTGGCGGTATTACTGGGTCGGTTGGGGTATCCACCGGCGGATCAACTGGAGGATCAACTGGCGTGTCAACAGGTGCTACAACCGGGGCCGGTATCTCAACACCGCTGCGACCAGAACTCACAAAGCGATACAGTAAATCTTGGGCCGGCAAATTAGCTTGCACCAGGTAGGGTGAGGTAACGGTAAACGAACTATTATCCGCCCTTACAACGCTGGCCGATACCTCACCGGGAGCAAGTGGAAATGTTTTGGCAAACTGTCCAGCCGGGGCGTTATACGTCTCGCTATGATCGCCGACCTTAACGGTAATGGTGGCAGGTGCCGTCAAAAAGCTCAGTGCCTCAACAGTGTCACGAGCGGGACTACTGCCGGCGCGCAGTTTCATAAACTTTGTCTGGGTGCCCGTAGGCATGGCGGCGTAAGGTTGAATCCGATGCGAGAGGTACACAACATCACGCTTAATCTCCGGCTGTACACCGGTCTTGTACCAAGATAGATAGTAGGAGTTAATATCCAGTGGACTCCAGCCAATATTTACTGATGGTGCGATCTGCGTATTTTCCGAATAATCGTTCCAGGTTGGTAGTTGCACCCAGTCGGCACCACCGCTAATGGCGGCATTCCAGGTGGTTCGAAAATTCTCGGTGTTATCAGCCTCATCATAAATTGACTGGTTAGGCCGGCTATCTTGCAAAGAAACAGGTTGCATCCAAATTTTTCCGTAAGTATTGTGGGCATCATTTATACTGCCGCTAAGCGTCGAATTTGTAGCGACACTGCGGTTGCCCCAGTTTGAAAAACCGTAGCTAAATGAGTTATACGCTGCAACATTGGCACTATAGCTTAGAAAACATGGCACAAACGCCACTTTCTGGCCCGTGCCTTCGAGTGTGGTAATAAACTTTTTCCAAAAAGCGACGCCCTTATCGCCGTTAACGGCCTTTACCTCTGGGTTAAAGGGCGATATCACTAATCGGCCATCGGCTAGACGGTACAATGAGCTCCCTGTTGGCCCGGTTGCTAATTGAGCTATTGCCTTAGCTAAGGCTACCGGATCAGCTGCCGCACCGGAATCGGCATCGGGCATGAGCATAATCTTAAAGTTAGGATCCACATCAACTGCCGCTTGCATCATAAGGCCCAGTCGATCCCAGTGCACGCCCTTATTAATACCGAGCATATCAAACGTAAAGCCATCCAGTCCGGCTGCGGTTGCCCGCTGGACTTCCGTTTGCATATCTTGCAGCTGCCAATCATTACCATCTATGATAGCCCGCGGCAAAGGGCGATCACGTAAAAAGCCGCCATACTCGGCGTGCAAGTAGGGCTTAGCCGCCTTAGTAGCTGCGTCGGGATTAGGTTCACCCCTGAGGCTTAGGTAGTTGACGGTGTAATAATCACTGGCACTATCTTTATTATCAAGCGAAATAGGATAGGCCGAAAAATAGTGGGCAAAGACTTTTTTGTTGGCAGCTTTTAGATCGGTCTGGCTTGGCAGGTCGATGGGGAGCGGACTAGTGCCGTCAGCACTAGTGACTATTGTCGGCAAGAGGGCGGCTAACACTACAAGCGTGATGCCTAAAAGAGTTGCATGCAATTTATATATACGCATAAGAGTGCTCAACCAGGTTCTTGCCTAAAGTGCAGTAACTTGTTTGAATTTAAATAATAACATCGGCCTAAATGAGTGTCAATTACAGCGACGGCTGCTACACTATATAGATTGAATTGGAGGAATAATAATGACTAAATCCGTGACCAGACTATTCGAGCATTTTCAGCCCGACAACTACCAGCTCCATTTACTACCGGATGCGGACGCCATGAAGTTTAGCGGCAGCGTAACTATTACGGGCAAAAAAATCGGCCGGCCCTCGGAGCGCATCACCTTTCATCAAAAAGGCCTCAAGATTACTGCTGCTACCATCGTAAAGCAAGACAAAAAAGGCAACCAAGAATTTACGGTAAGCCGTATTAATAACCAAGCCAGCTTTGACGAAGTCCGTTTGCATGCCGGCCAGCAACTCTACCCCGGTAACTACGTGATAACCATGGAGTTTGAGGGTGTTATTACTAAGCCCATGCACGGTATCTACCCCTGCTTCTTTAAGCAGGATGGTGTCGAAAAAAAATTAATTGCCACCCAGTTCGAAAGCCACCACTCACGCGAAGCTTTTCCATGCATTGACGAGCCGGAAGCCAAGGCAACCTTTGACCTTACCCTTACCAGTCCAGTCGGCCTAACGGCCATCGCCAATACGCCAGTTGCGACCCAGGTAGAGCAAGACGGTGCCCTCGTTACTTCATTTGAAACCACACCAAAAATGTCCACCTACTTACTGGCCTTTATTTATGGAGAAATGCGTTACCTAGAAGCCACTACTTCTAACGGCGTACTCGTCCGCACCTACGCTACGCCAGACAATGTCCAGCATACACAGCACGCCCTCAACGTGGCCGTCAAAGTTTTGGAATTTTTTGATGACTACTTTGGCATTGCCTACCCGCTGCCTAAGCTAGACATGGCTGCCCTGCCCGACTTTAGTGCCGGTGCCATGGAAAACTGGGGGCTCGTTACCTACCGAGAAGTCGCTATGTTGCTTGACGAAAACCACGGCACCATCGAAAGCCGACAATACATTGCCGTGGTGGTGGCCCACGAGCTATCGCACCAGTGGTTCGGCAACCTGGTTACCATGAAGTGGTGGGACGATTTATGGCTTAATGAAAGTTTTGCCAACCTCATGGAATACCGGGCCGTGGATGCCATCTACCCGGAATGGCACATCTGGGAACACTTTATAAGCCAAGAAATGGGGGCCGCCAAACGCCGCGACAGCCTAGAAGATGTGCAGTCTATTCAGACCAAGGTCAACCACCCAGACGAAATCAGCAGCATCTTTGATCCGTCTATTGTGTATGCCAAGGGCGGAACCGTGCTGCACATGCTCATGCACTATATTGGTGAAGAGGCCTTCCGCACCGGGCTTAAGGCATACTTTCAGCAGCATCGCTACGGCAATACCCAGGCCGCCGACCTGTGGTCGGCGTTTTCTGCCAGTAGTGGTCAGGATATTGCCGATTTTATGGATAAATGGGTAACTACCTCGGGCTACCCGATTGTGAGTATTGACTGGAAACCAGGCAGCAAGACAGCCAGTCTTACCCAAAAGCGCTTCCTGAGCGATCCCAATGCCACCCCTGATGCGAGAGCACCGTGGCAGGTGCCGTTAGCGGCTACCCTGCCTATAGCCGACCCGCTGCTGAGTAACCTTTCTCAGACGATAACGGTTGCTACTTCTGCCAACAAAGCCCTGCTCCTTAACCACGATGGCCACAGCTACTACCTACCCCACTACCAGCAAGCTGAGCACCTCAGCCAGATAACCACCGCCATAAGTAACGGTCAGGTCGACACCATCGACCGTTTGCTGTTGCTCGACAATTACACCATGCTACAGCGCGGCGGCTACGCCAGCCTTACCGAGTTACTCGACCTACTGACCGCCTACGAGGGTGAACAGAGTGAAAGCGTTTGGGGTACGATCGTGCTGCCGATCGCTGAAACTCGTAAGCTAATCGAAGGCGACGAGGTCAGCGAAGCCAAACTAGAAGCTCTCATCGCTAGCCTTACCGCTCCCTTAGTCGAAACGTTAGGTTGGGATGATGCTCCAGACGAGAGCGCTGAAACGCTACGCCTGCGCGGACTGGTTATTTCTCTGGCAGCCGGCGCCAAAGTGCCAGCCGTACTAGAAGAGGGGCAGCGCCGCTTTGCAGATTTTACGCAACCCGGTGACCTTAGTCCGAGCACTCGCTCAGTCGTCTACTTCATTGGTGCCCGCCATGGTAGCGCCGCAGACTTTGATAAATTGCTGGCCCTTCACAACGCCTCAACCAGCGCCGATGACCGAGACGAACTGGCCGGTGCGCTTACCTCCGCCAAAGATCCGGCTCGCTACGAAGGCGTTATTGCCATGCTAACGGGCAACGACATTCGCCGCCAGGACCTGATGCACTGGTTCGTCTATCTGCTCCGCAACCGCTACAGCCGCACTGCGGCATGGGAATGGCTCACCAGCCACTGGGACTGGATAGAGGCTGAGTACTCTAGCGACAAGAGCTACAGCTATTTTGCGCGCTATGGTGGCAGTATTTTTTCCCATCCAGCAGAGCTCGCCAAGTTCCAAACCTTCTTTGGCCCTAAAAAATCCGTAGTCGCCCTAAACCGAGACATCGCTCTTGGCGAGCAAGAAATCGCCAGTCGCATCGCCTGGCGCGAACGCAATGAAGCCCCTGTCAAAGCCTGGCTCGCTAAGCACTAATATTCGGCTAGCCTAATTGCTCAGTAAACGTTCTCTATAAAACCGGTGATTTGAAAATTCGGGTCGGTGACTTCTACGGCCGAGAGGACCAGCTCACCGGGCCACTTTGTTTCGTCGCGCCATATGATGGCCCCGTAGCGCATCTTTTTAAGCTTGGCGGGGGTAATAGCATCCCAACCGCCGCCTTGATCGTCGTTGCGGCGATACTTTACTTCCACTAGGTGTACTACACCGTCTTTTTTGGCAATAATGTCAATTTCGCAGTTAGGTCGGCGAAAATTTTGCTCAATTATCTCAAAGCCCCGCATATCGAGGTAGGCAGCAGCCGCCCGTTCGGCCTTACGTCCAACTTCTGTAGTACTCATTCCTCTAATTGTAACAGAGCCTTGATGGGCTTGTAGGATTTGCGGTGCAGTTCCGTGACGCCATGCTCTTTAAGTGCCGCGATGTGCGCAGCAGTGCCGTAGCCAACATGCTTTTCAAAGCCGTACTCCGGAAAGGCTAAGCCGGCCAGGCGCATGTGTTCATCGCGGGCCACTTTGGCTATAATACTGGCCGCGCTCACCGCTGGCACGGTAGCGTCAGCTTTAACAAGGGTGGTAATTTTACGCTGCGCCTGATCCATATGCGCTAAAAAGTTATAATTACCGTCAATAACTACGTCGAGGTCTGGCATAGCCACGGCGTGAAGCGCCTCCTCCATAGCCATCCGGACGGCCGCCGTCAGGCCATACATATCAACTCGCCGGGGCGACACCCAGCCAATGCCAATCGCCAGGGCATGCTGCCGAATTTGAGTATCCAGCTTTAGACGCTGAGCCCGGCTCAGTACTTTTGAATCGCGCAGCGACTTAAGAAGCTCAGTGCTGGTTGCATCTAGCTCGGGCAATACAACCGCAGCCGCCACCACCGGTCCGGCCCAACAACCACGCCCCACCTCATCAATGCCTACAATCATGTTTCTGTCACTTATGTTAGGCTGCCCGAATCGAAGCTAGCATGGCTACGGTCAACCTACCGCCCCGCCGTATATCTTGGACCGCATTAACGCCCTTAAAGATTTGACCGCCAATTGCAGCCAAACGACTATAATCATGCATCGGTAGTTCTTCGAGCGGACAGCTTGCATCGTAGGTACTCTCGCCCGTATCCGGACCTATGTGTATATTCCCTCGCACTATCCCAAAAGACTGAAAATCAAGCATATACGGTAGTTGACCTCTTTGCAACCTAACACCGGGAGCCTCTAGCAAATAGGGTATAGCGAGGCCTCCCTTTATGGCATCTGTCCGCGCGAGTAGCTGCACGCCACCGATGTTTGTTTCGGCATAGGTTGGATCAACAGCCTCAAAATATAATTTATTAGTTATCGGATGGGATCCCCTTACTGGCGACAAATCACGCTGTGTTTCCCTACCCTCAGAAGGTCGGCCGTCATCTAAGGCTGCGCCGGACCATTGGGCCAGCCGATTAAACACATCGGCAACAAGCTGATCGTCATTAATGCCTATTGCTTCAAAGTTCTGATGTTCATAGGATGCTGGCATACTGAGGTTCCCGATTATTTACCTTATTTGTACCCTAAACATTAAAAAAGGGCAACCAAGATCGGTTGCCCTTTGATGAAAACAGCCATGATTAGGCTTCTGTAGGAACTTCTTCGGGCTCTTCGACAGAGGCTTCGGCAACCATGGCTTCGAGAGTTTCGTCGGCTGGAGCTTCGACTTCGGGGAGAGTGTTAACAGCGCGGCGATCAAAGTCGAGGCCCTGCATACGAGCTTTTTTACCGGTAAGACTACGCATGTAAGTAAGGTAGTTACGGCGAACCTTGCTACGCTT
Source organism: Candidatus Saccharimonadota bacterium (assembly GCA_028286245.1). Classification (GTDB taxonomy): domain Bacteria; phylum Patescibacteriota; class Saccharimonadia; order Saccharimonadales; family UBA4665; genus UBA4729. Next base: position 175,386 of record JAQBRY010000004.1, read on the forward strand.
AGTCACTTCTACCTGCACAACCAGTGGGCTGTGGAGTAAGAAGCTTTTTTCGACACCAACGCCACCAGTAGTACGGCGAACGGTGATACGGCTCAAGTGGCCACCTTTTTTACCGGTGCGAATAACCAGACCCTGAAAGATCTGCACACGCTCTTTGCTACCTTCACGAATCTTTTGGTGAACTCGAACGGTATCACCGGAACGGACGTCAACGACGGCAGACTTCTGGTACTTGGCTTCAATTTTTTGGATAACGGATTGCATAGCTGTCCTTCTTCTCTCTCTTCTCGAACGCGATATTACTGCGGCATTCATCATTTTGTAATAATACTTCCGCCAATTGTAGCACTAATTACGGCTTTTCTCAAGGGGTAGTTTTTATTTTAGATACGTTTATTATAACCGCTCGTATTGCTAGCCGACAACACGGAAAATTTCATCCATAGTCGTTTCGCCGGAAAGAACCTTAAGGATGCCATCCTGCAGCATAGTGTGCATACCACTGGCTGCGGCGGCCGCCTCAATAGTTTGTGCAGACAGCGAGTTACCCGGTGCCTCCAAAAGATCCCGGAGTTTATCGGTCATAGTAAATTGCTCACGGATGGCCATCTGGCCCTGGTACCCAAAAGGATTAGCGTCCGACTTGCCCGGCTTATAGAGCTGTAGTCCTTCGAGGCTAGGACGCTCGCGACCAGCAGGCAGGGTATCAAGGACGTCCTGAATCATTTTAAGCTCGGTGGCGCTCGGGTCGTAGGCTAGCTTGGTGGTGTCGTCGAGCTTACGGATAAGGCGCTGGGCCATGACCAAACGAATAGCTGACACAAACAGGGGATTCTCACCAATAATATCGCCCAGGCGCGTCAGTGCCGCCGAGGCTGAGCTAGCATGAAAAGTAGTCAGCACCAGGTGCCCAGTGAGAGCGGCTTGCAGGGCGGTTTTAGCCGTATCCATGTCGCGGACCTCACCAACCATCACCACGTCCGGGTCCAGTCGCAGCACCGCCCGTAGCTTGTCGGCAAAGCTGGCATCGTTACCACCCTCTTGGCTGGTGACCGATATCTGGGTGATGCCCGGAAACTGATACTCCACCGGGTCTTCGATGGTAATAATTTTGCGCTGCTCATTGTTGAGGGTATTGAGCATGGAATAAAGGGTAGTAGTTTTACCTGATCCGGTCGGGCCTACTACCATAACCAGCCCGCTTGGCTTGGCAATAATGCCATCCACAACTGCTCGCTCTTCTGGGTTTAGCCCCAGCCGATCAAGGGTATACATTTCGGGATCCATATTAAACAGCCGCATCACCACGTCCATACTATTAATAGTAGGTACGGTCTCAAGGCGAACATTGACGTCCACGTGGGAGCCGTCAGCCATGGTTACTTCCTGGGCAATATGCCCCTGCTGGGCTTCTTTGGAGGAGGTAGAGACATTCCCGGCACTGGCAATAGCCGATATCAGCACGCGGTACTTATCGTAGTCGAGCGTGGCAATGGCGTGTAGCACACCGTCAATACGCAGCCGGATACGGACATCGTCCTTTTGGGTCTCGATGTGAATATCTGAGGCGTTTAGGTGGTGAGCCTGCACCACGAGGTAGGCCAGCATATCGTCGGCCCGAACCTGATCGAGCATGATCGATATTTGCTTAACCGACTCTTGGCTGGCCGTTTGGTTAATATCAATATCCTGATACACCACCTGCTTTGGTGGATCATAGAGCAGCATGTAATCGGTAAAGCCGTTATCAGAAATAATGGCAAACTCAACACGTTGATCCTGAAAGCGTTGCCGAATGCCGGCCATAGTCTGCTGAGAAGTAGTGGTAGTAACGCCAAATAAAATATTGTGCTCGTCAGCCTGCAGTGGCACCACACGCAGCTGCTTGATCTCTGGGACCGACAATATTTCATGATAAAGGATTTTTTGTATGGATGAAGTATCGACGTAGTTCATACCGAGCACGCGGGCTCGACGTGAAGTTGCCTGTTCTTCATCAAAACGGGCGTCTTGACTCATAAGCATAAGTATAAAGGTTTTGGCCGCCTTTTTACATAGATAACTGATAAACTATGGCCATGCGCCAAATTATTTTAATTGCCCACAATTTACGGAGCACTCACAACATTGGCTCATTGCTCCGAACGGCCGATGGCCTAGGTGTCCAAAAAGTATACCTAACAGGCTACACACCCTATCCGCTGGCTAGCGCCGACGGCCGACTGCCCCACCTGGCCCAAAAAATTAATCGTCAAATCAGCAAAACGGCGCTCGGTGCCGAAGATGCCAAAAACTGGGAACACGCCGATGAGGTAGCGCCTGTTATTGCCAATCTTAAGGCACAGGGCTTTGCCATTATTGCCATCGAGCAAGCCCAAGCGGCAGTTTCGCTCCCCGATTACGCGCCACCAGAAAAACTGGCACTCCTGGTTGGCCGCGAGGTTGAGGGTATTGAACCAGAAATAGTAGCGCTCTGCGACGTCGTCGTCGAAATCCCGATGTATGGCGACAAAGAATCCTACAACGTGGTCCAGGCAGCCGCCATGGCCCTCTATCACTGCCGCTTCTATGCTGCGGGCGAGTAGCCAGTGATTACCGCTACAAGATCAGCCGCCACGGATTCTTTGGACTGAGTGCCATCAATCACGCTGAGCGAATACTGCGCCGTCAGCGCTTCAATGGTTGGGACAGCGTTTTTATAATAGCCATCGATTCGCTTCATAATAAACGCCTCGTCTTCTTGGACGTCGGCAATACGTTGCTCGCGTCCGCCCAAACGTTGATAAGCAAGCTCGTCGGAAATCCTGATTTCACAGACGGCCAGGACATTTCCGTCGACTCGCTCCAGCGTTTCGTGAAATCCCGGTAGTCTATCCGTATACTGCGGATATCCATCAACTATTACGGTAGGTGCGGAGCTGGTTAGTATGCACTCCTCAACCACTAATGAGACGAGGTGGGGCGGCAGCGGCTTGTGCAGCCGTAACTCCTCTGCATACTGTTGGATTTCGGCGGCATGGGGCGAGGGCTTGCCGTGCAGGCCGCGAGCACGCATCTCTTCACCCAGGGAAAAGTGATAGGTATTACCAAGGCGAGCCGCCGCCAGCTCAGAAACTGTGGACTTACCTGAACCTGGCTTGCCTAGTACCAGAAAGATGTTCTTCATTGCGTACCACTATACCACATGGTAGACTGGAGGTAAGCGTAACAAAAATAAATATGCCACTAGCTCAAAAAACCAAGAAAAAACCGGTACCAACTCCCGCTCATCATAAAAAGCGGGTGGCGGGACATCACAAAAAAAATAGCCACTACGTAAAAACCTACTGGCCCTACCTGCCCATGCTTTTTGTGGTTGGGCTTGGCATGATTGCCAACAGCGTCTGGGGCGGCAGCCACAGCGTACTGGGTGCTAGTAGCGATTACAGCAGCCAGGCGCTGCTTGATGATACTAATACCCAGAGGGCCGCCGCTCATGAATTAGGTTTAACAATTGACACCGAACTGACTGAGGCCGCTCAGGCCAAGGCAGTCGACATGGTACAACGCAACTACTGGTCACACAATACTCCGGACGGCCTGGCGCCTTGGACCTTTATAGCTAAGGCCGGCTACAGTTACGAAAAGGCTGGCGAGAACTTGGCCTACGGCTTTGATAATGCCGATGAGACCATCACCGGCTGGATGAATAGTCCGGAACATAAGGCCAACATTCTTAATACCGGCTACAAAAATGTTGGTTTTGGCGTGGTAAGCGCGCCGCACTTCCAAGGTAAGGAGGGGGCTATTGTAGTAGTGGCAATGTATGGCGCGCCAGCAGATGCCGGTGCCAATATTAGCTTTAGCGTACCGCAGACTACCGCTAATACCCCCGTTAAGCTCAACGATAAAGAACCGGCAGCTCGGCTCGTTTCACGGGTGCAGACCCTCAGCAGCGGCGAAGCCGCTTGGACCACGCTAGTACTGTCCGTCATAGCCGTTATGGCTTTAACACTCTTCCTTATCCGTCACGGCTATCGCCTGCACCGCTTGGTCACTAAGGGCGAGCACTTTGTCATGAAGCACCCGCTACTAGACATTGGCTTTATAGCCATAGCCACCGTCGGCTTTGTGTTGACCCGCACCAGTGGCATCATCCGCTAACTACTGGATTTTTATATTGTCGGCACCAACTAGTTCACGGAGTTGATCGAGGGCTTGGCTGTCGCGGTCGACACCGGCTGGCAGCTTAATAGCCTGGCGATCGGTGGCTTCGCCGAGCACCAGTACAACTTCGGTAGAACCTTGATACTCGTCTAAGGTTTGTTTAAGAGACATAAGCTTGGCCTGGTCTTTACTATTGGCCAGCCGGATATACAACCGCTCAATACCGGTTTTTTCTGCTACGGCCTTAGCGCCTGGGCCTATCATCGAAGCTTTGATCCGTGGTGGCTTGAGTACCTTGGGTTTACGGCCGGTTGCTTGGTACTGGGTGGCCTGCTGGGTAGTGATTTCGCGGGCGTCATCCACCATAACTTTAACGTCCTGCGAAATATTGCCCTCACGGTCTTTGGCATTTACCTTGCCCCGGATAAGTACAATCCGGTCGCGTTCCCAGAGCCCAATGGTTTGCTGGAAGGCATTCGGGAATAATATAACCTCAATTTCACCGGTTTGGTCCTCTAGCTTTACAAAGGCCATTTTTTTGCCGGTTTTGGTGGTAATTTCACGGATTTCTGAGATGGCACCACCGATGGTAACGTTTTTACCGTCATGACCGGATTTGAGCGAATTAATAGGCGTGGTCTGTTCCTTTAGGAAGTCCTGAAAAGCCTCAAGCGGATGTTGGCTCAAATACAGTCCCAGCAGTTCGCGTTCCCATACCAGCTGCTCACGCTTATCAATCTGTACCGGTGGTATTTGTAGCTCGAGCTTAGGCGCTTCAAAGACGGTCTCGTCGCCGGTAGACATGCCAAAGAGATCTGTCTGGCCGCTGCTGGCCTGCTTTTGGGTACGCGAGGCAAAGGCCAGAAGTACGTCGATACTGTGCAGTAGCGTGGTGCGCTCGCCGTAACGGTCAAAGGCCCCGGCTTTAATAAGGCTTTCCAGCGCCTTACGGTTAACGACGCGGCAGTTTACGCGCGTTAGGAAGTCTTCCAGGCTGCTAAACTGGCTCTCGTTGCGAGCCCGCAAAATTTCTTCCACCGCCCCGGTTCCAACATTTTTAATGGCCGCCATACCAAAGCGAATTTGATTAGTTTCTTTAACGACGGCAAATTCCAGGTATGATTCATTGACATCCGGCGACATAACTTTGATGCCCATTTTCTGACACTCGGCAATTTCGATGGCCAAACGATCCGTATCGTCGTAATCACTAGTCATAAGGGCGGCCATGAAAGCCGCTGGGTAGTTGGCCTTTAAGTAGGCCGTCCAGTATGATATTTGAGCATAACAGGTAGCATGAGCCTTATTAAAAGAGTAATCAGCAAAGGGCTGAATCTGGGCCCAGAGCTGCTTGGCCCCCGTGGTGGTCAGCCCTTGCTTAAGACAGCCTGCCAGGAATTTAGGCTCTTCGGCGGCCATAATGTCGCGCTTTTTCTTACCGATTGCCTTACGCACCAGATCGGCTTCTCCAGGCGAGTAGCCAGCAACCAACTGCAGAATTTGAATAATTTGCTCCTGGTAGACCATCACGCCGTAGGTGTCACTCAGGATTGGTTCCAACGACTGGTGGAGATAGCTAATTGATGAGGAGTCGTTTTTGCCCAGTACAAAACGCGGAATTTCGGCCATTGGGCCGGGTCGATACAGGGCGCCCATGGCAATAATGTCCTCAAATAGTGTTGGCCGCAACTCCTTAAGGTAGCGTTTCATACCCGCCGATTCAAGCTGGAAAACACCAGTAGTATCAGCGCGCTGCAGCAGTTCAAAGGTTTTTTCGTCGTCATTGGGGATAGCGCCCAGCTCTATGTCATTGTCATAGACCTTGCGGATGATTCGAAGGGCGTTATTTAAGATGGTGAGGTTGGACAGCCCAAGAAAGTCCATTTTGAGTAGCCCTAACTCTTCTACCGGACCCATTGGATACTGCGTGGCCACCACGCCCTTTTGGGCCATTTCCAGCGGCACATACTTAACAATGTCATCGGGAGCAATTACCACGCCGGCAGCGTGAACCCCGTGCGAACGAATCGTCCCCTCAAGCTGAACAGCCAGGTCAAAGACCCGGCGCGAAGATTCGTTAGTTTCATACTCCTGTTTAAGATCCGGATCATTTTTAAGCGAGGTCTGCAGGGGGATATGCCTGCCTTGCACCGGCTGGGGGATCATCTTGCTCAAACGGTCGGCTTCGGAGTAGGGCACTTGCAGGACGCGGGCCACGTCACGCACGGCGTTGCGGGCGGCCATCCGGCCAAAGGTCACGATGTTAGCCACCCGGTTAGTGCCATACTTCTCGACGCAGTACTGGATCACTTCTCCACGCCGCGTGTCTTGAATGTCAATATCAATATCAGGCATGCTAATACGCCCTGGGTTCAAAAACCGTTCAAACATGAGCTTGTACTGCAAGGGTTCAATTTCGGTAATACGCAGTGCGTAGGCCACAATGGAACCAGCCGCCGAGCCGCGACCCGGCCCAAAGACAATGCCCTGATCTTTGCCCCAGCCCATAAAGTCCTGGACAATCAAGAAGTAACCGTTATAGCCCATGGAGTCCATAATGCCCAGTTCGTAATCGGCACGTTCAATGATTTTAGAATCCAGGCTGGCCCGAGCGTCCTCGATGCTAAGCGTAGCCGTCGACTCGTGTGTGAGGTCAGGATTGTATCGCCAGGCCAGGCCTCTCCAGACGAGCTTGTGGAGGTAGGTTTTTTCGTCTTCGCCGTCCGGCACCGGAAACTTAGGAATTAGGATTTTACCGAGTTCAATCGTTACATTACATCGATCGGCAATAGCCCGGGTATTAGTGATTGCCTCCGGCATGTCCTTGCCCCAGCGATCAATGATGGCCTGAGGCTCGGTAACGTGCAGCTCAAAGTCACTAAGACTCATGCGCTTTTCGTCGGTCAAAAAGGCACCTGTTTGCACGCACAGCAAGATTTCGTGTGCGGTTTGATCATCATGCTTGAGATAGTGAGCGTCACAGGTAATAACACAAGGAATATCGAGCTCTTTGCTGAGCTTAATCTGCTGCTCAGTTACGGCAACCTGCTCATCCCATTTGGCAGGATGATCAGCGTGGCCGTGGTCTTGCAGCTCTATGTAGTAACGGTCGCCAAAAACTTTTTTGTACCACTTTGCCGTCTCTAGCGCCTGGGCGTACTGGCCATTGCGAAGACTATCACCAATTTCGCCACCGATACAACCGCTCAGGATAATCAGGCCTTCGTTGTATTGCTCAAGGATCTCGTGGTCGACACGCGGCTTGTAGTAAACTCCCTCGAGGTTGGCTATTGTCGACAGGCGCATCAGGTTTTGATAGCCCGTATTATTCATGGCTAGGATAATCAGGTGATAGTATACCTTGTCCTTACCTGCCTCTTTGTCGCGGCGGCTGCGAGCGGCCACGTAGGCCTCCATACCGATGATAGGCTTAATCCCGGCGGCGTTAGCTGTTTTATAGAATTCGATGGTCCCACTCAGGGTGCCGTGGTCGGTCATAGCTACGGCCGACATGCCGCTATCTTTTACATAATCTATCAGCGCCGGAACTTTCGTAAGTCCGTCGAGCAGGCTGTACTGCGTGTGATTATGGAGGTGAACATAGTCACTCGCCTTAAGATCAGTTTTTAGCGCCAATTTGTACCCTCACGCGTTTTCGTTTATCTCTAAATTATAGCGCGTTTGATGGTACTTGCTAAGCGCTAACTTTTACAACAAGCGGCTTACTTCTTTAAAAAGTCTTTGATGTGATCAATGGAGTGGCGGGCATCGTTGATAGCGCGCTTAAGATCCTTATCATTGGCGTCGCCGTCTTTGGCGGCAGCTATCAGATCGCTCACCTTGCTCTTGCTGTCTTTTGCGGCCTCAACCAACTTACTGAGTTCCTTCTGGGTTTTCCCGGAAAAATCTTCGCTTTTATCTTTGGCTTCGTCAACTAATTTGCCTAGTTCAGCGTGCAAATGCTTTAGCTGCTTTTCAACTTCGCTCTTGCTTGATTCGGCAGTATTTTTGAGCTCTTCTCGGGTTTCTTTGCCACTCTTAGGTGCCGTGAGAATACCGGTAATATAGCCGGCCGCACCGGCGACTGCTGCTCCAATTGCTAGGATTTTGAAAGTTTTTTTGGCCATACTCATTACTCCTTATTTACGCTTTTGTACCATGTCTACAATATTTTTAATAACACGTAGAGTGGCGAGGGGTCCGGAGGCATTTTTAACGACGTCTGCGGCGCTCTCAACAGAGTCGACAACCGATTCTGCCTTGGATACAATCCGCTTGACGCTTTTAAGGAGTTTAATGGTGATAGTAACAGCCGTAATTGCCAGGAGTAAGAACAAGGCAAGAAATACTGACAGGATAATAAGTAATACATTTTCAGTCGTAGTCATAGCTATACTTTACAGTATTTCTTAAATTCTACTGTAATTTTTTTCGCAGATATTCGGTCAGCTCTGGTCCAACGTCCGGCCGCTGCAGGGCAAAATCAAAGACTGTTTTTAAATATTCCAGCTTGTTACCGGTATCGTAGTAGCTCGCATCAGTTAATTTACAGCCATAAAATTTTTTGTGGGCTTGGATCATGGGCTCTAAAACGTAGGTGGTCAGGTAAAATTCCTGGCCGGCGGGCAGTTTGTCGCGGGCATCCTCCAGGAAGCCAAGCACATCCGGCGTCAGCAAGTAGCCGCCAACGCTGGCAAAGTTAGATGGTGCGGCCGCCCTGCCAGGCTTTTCGACCAGCTTGGTCATGGCCAGCACGTCATCGCGGACCGGCGTGCCGGCGACAACACCGTAGCGTTCGAATTCTTCGTCCTTAGTAATCTCGATACAGGGAAAGATACTGCCACCTAGCTCGTCATGCAAATCCATCATTTGCTTGAATCGATTGGGGCTGGCCGTAATAAGATCGTCAGCATAGGTGTAAATAAAGGGCTCGTCGCCAATTAAATGGGCGGCGTTCATTATGGGCGTGGCGCTGCCATAGGGACCCTTTTGGCGAACAAAGGCAAAATTTGCCAGGTTAGCGATGGCATTAATCTCATCGATGTAGCCTTTTTTGCTGGGACCGCCAGCTAGCAAATTTGAGAGTAAGTCCTGATTGGGTTGGTCAAAATGATCCTCAATAGCCCGTTTACTGTAGTTGCTAACAATAATAATATCTCTAATGCCGGCTTCTACCAGTTGCTCAACCACATACTGGATAATGGGCTTGTCGACAAGCGGCAGCATTTCTTTGGGCATGGCCTTAGTTTGGGGTAAGAATCTTGTCCCAAATCCGGCGGCTGCAATGACGGCTTTTGTAACGGTAGTGGTTGCCATACATGTAGTGTACCATGCAGCCACCTGACACTTGCTATTATTTTAAATATGTGATATAATTTATTAATAATGAGCGGTGTTAGCCCTGAGCATACCCGAGATATCAGCCGCATCGAATGGCAGCGGTCGGTGGGCCATATTATTTTTTCCGAGATGGCAGAAGAGATTTTGGCGGCCGTTCCTGAGAGTACCTGGAATCCACTATGGTTCGCTGAGCTCAAAGATTGTGAGATTGATGCTAGCAATCCCTGGGAAGTTGCCTATCAGGCAGGGCTTATGTTCGAAGACCTGGCTAGTGTGGCGCTGGAAAACTCACCGCTCCGCCAAAAAATTGATAAAAGCGGAGTAAATTTTCAGTTTAGCGAATTTAGTTTCCACCGCAGCATGCAGAACCTAGCTCAGGAGACAATTCCAACCGCTGCACACTTTCCGCTGCACGTTTTAGGAACGCTTAACAGGCTTCATGAAGCGGTCTACAGTACGCCACTCATAACGACAACTTCTTCATTGCAAAGCGCATTAAGGTCCTCGGACTTTAGTGGCATGCTGCATGCGATGGCACTCGCGCCAAATTCATACTGGCCAGGAGATTTTTCCAGTCGGCCTTACGAAAGCGATCCCATAAAGTATTACCGGACTGACGACTATGAAGAAGCCTCTGACTTCCCGGTAAAATACAAGAAGCTAGATGAAGCACTCCTACCCGATGACACTTCAGTGCTTGGGTTTCGCTACAAGCCTAATCGGGCTCTAGCCCAGATACGAGACCAGAACCAAAAAGGCTTGAGTGCAAGTGAGAGCACGGTACTGCATAGGGCAACCTCCGGTTGCCCAGTCAGGCTTGCCACTGGCGCATTTAATACACCTAAGTCGCAACAAGCTGTTGCAAAGCTGGCGGCCGTTCTCGGCAAATCCCCTGCTGAACTCATGGCCCGCCGTGAACGAAGCGGCATACAGATCGGACTCGATAGCTTAATCTCAGTTTTAGAGCAGGTAGATGATTTCTTACAGGTACATCGTGGACTAGCGCCCGCTAAGTTACAATCCTAAGTGTTTTTTGATGAGTTGGCCAGCTAGGGCCGGGTTGGCCTTGCCCTGTGAGAGTTTCATAACCTGGCCGGTCAAAAAGCCGATGGCTTTCATTTCGCCGTTACGGACGTCTTCGGCAGCCTTGGGGTTGTCGGTTATAACCTGAGCGACTATGGCGGCAATAGCACCCTCATCGGATTCTTGGATATAGCCTTTGTCGCTGGCATAAGCGGCAATATCATCCGGCAAGGACGGCGCAGCTAACAGCTCTACCAGCATTGCCTTGGTGTTCGTTGAGCTGAGCTTACCATCGGCAACAAGCACGGCAGTCGTTCGGTACAGGCGCTCACGGTCAATCGTTCGAACTGATTCGGCAGGCTGTTCGCGGACGTAGGGCACGTCAACGTTTACCAGCCAGTTGGCAATCTGCTTGGCCAGCGCATTATCGTTGATCACCTTTTCGAGGAGCTGCAGGTAATTTTCCTGTAAAAAGTCTACTTGGGCATCGATGAGCGTCTCTGTTTGGGCGGTATCTAGGCCTAAATTGCTAAGACGCTTACGCCAAACGTTGGGCATGTCCGGCATCTCTGCCTTAATAGCTGCAATATAATCTTCGGCTAGCACCACTGGTGGAATATCCGGGTCGGGCATGTAGCGATAGTCATCGGCGTTTTCTTTGCTGCGCTGGCTAAAGGTACTCTGTTTGGTGTCATCCCAGCCGCGCGTTTCCTGAACGATAATCTCACCGGCCTCCAGTTGTTCTATTTGGCGGGCAATTTCGTAGTCCACGGATTTTTCGACGGCCCGGAAGCTGTTGATATTCTTAGTTTCGGTACGGGTACCTAACGCATCTGTTTTACTAACACTAACATTGACGTCAAAACGCATGTTTCCGTAATAAAGGTTGGCGTCCGAAACGTCGGCGTAGCGCATGCGGAGGTAGAGCTCACGGGCGTAGGCCTTGGCTTCGGCGCTGGTGTGCATGTCGGGTTCACTCACTATCTCTAACAGCGGCGTGCCGGCTCGGTTGAGGTCTACCAGGCTGTAATCTTTGCCCGCCGGGTGGGTGCTCTTGCCGGCGTCCTCTTCCATGTGGGCTCTGGTAATGCCAATTGTCCGGATCTGGCCGTCAACATTGATGTCGATAGCGCCCTTACCTATGATGGGCTCGTCGAACTGGCTTATCTGGTAGCCCTTTGGCAGATCCGGGTAAAAGTAATGTTTGCGGTCAAATTTACTAAAGCGCTCCGGTTCGGTGCCAAGCGCAAAGGCTGCTTTGACGGCTAGGTATAATGCCTGCTTATTGAGGACGGGCAGAGCGCCGGGCATGCCAAAATCAATGTGGCTTACCAGGGTGTTGGCCGGTGCTTCACGGGCGTCATTGCCGACGGCCGAAAAAAGCTTGGTGGCAGTTTTGAGCTGCACGTGGCACTCAATACCGATGGTGGCGGTGTAGTCAGCTAAAACTTTTGGGTCTATCATGGCTTGTTTCCTTCGGCGGCTGCCTCGGGCTGCGCCGGCGGCGTAATTACTTTTTCTCGCAGTGCTCCCAAGTCCTTAAGCGCCTGCCGGAAGCCGCTTAGAGCCTCAAGGGTATCCTGCTTGCTGATTCTTTTTACGTCTTCTTGCTCGATACGATTTTTGAGCTTATGGCCAAACCACAGCGATTCATTATTAGTAAAGTCGTGCTGCGCACTCACCAAGCGTTCGCCGGGTGTTTTGCCCTTATAGTGACGGCGCTTGAGCACGTCATCGAGCAGCTTATCGGCTTCGGTCACTGCCTGGTGCCAGGTTTTACGATTTGAGCAATTCTTTTGTAGCTCCTGCCAGCGTTTTGTGCAGGCATCAGCGTTTATTTTTCGTGGGCGTTTTTTAAACACCACGGCAAGCACTAACAACAGGACTACACCGACAGCCCCACCTATAACGATGTACTGGGAGTTCATATTTGCAGCTCCTCAACTTTTTTAGCAATTGATAAAAGTGCCCGATCCTGTCGCTGGGCGGCCATTAATTGCAGGCCGACCGGCAGGCCATCGACACTACCAACCGGGATGTTTATAGAGGGCACGCCCACTAGGTTGGCGGCAACTGTTAGGATATCAGTAAGATACATTTTAAGCGGGTCATCGGTGTTTTCGCCAATTTTAAAGGCCACATCGGCGGCGGTTGGTCCAAGCAAAAAATCTACCTGGCTCAAGGCATCATTAAATTCATTTATAAGTTTGGTGCGGACCGTTTGAGCTTTTTTGTAATAGGCGTCATAGTAGCCGCTGCTGAGCACGTAGGTACCGATCATAATGCGGCGTTTGGCTTCTTTACCAAAGCCGGTAGAACGTGACTTTTTATAGCTTTCGGTCAGGTCTTTTGCATCTTTGTAGCTGTGGCCATAGCGCTGGCCGTCATAACGACTAAGATTACTGCTGACCTCAGCAGGACAAAGAATGTAATAAACGGCCAGTGCTGTTGGCAGGCTGGGCAGGCTAACTTCGCTTACGACTGCTCCAGCGGCTTTGAGCTGCTCAATAGCAGCTTCGATGCGTTCCCGGACGCCCGGTGCAATACCTTCGGCCATATATTCTTTAACAACGCCTATCTTTTTGCCCACGAGATCACCATTGAGATCGATGTAGCCCGCGGCTTCAGCGGGAATAGTCGTGCCGTCCATGTCATCAAGGCCGCTCATAACGTCGAGCACCAGGGCGCTGTCATCGACGGTTTTGGTTATTGGCCCTATTACGTCAGTGCTGCTGGCCATTGCAACTACTCCTGACCTGCTTACCAGCCCGTAGGTTGGTTTGTAGCCCACTGCACCGCAGTAACTAGCTGGCAATCGAATAGACCCGCCGGTATCAGTACCGAGTGCGAACGGTGCCATGTCCAGCATGACCGCGGCGGCTGAGCCGCCGGAGCTGCCGCCGGGAACCCGGGTTACGTCGTGCGGATTCTTGGTAACCATAAAATCGCTGTTTTCTGTGCTAGAGCCATGGGCAAAGGCATCCAGGTTCGCCTTGGCCACGCAGATTGCGCCCTCGGCTTCTAGACGTTCAATGGCCGTTGCCTGATAAGGTGCAGTAAAGCCGCGCAGGATATTGCTGGCAGCCGTCGTTTCGGCTCCAAATACCAGGAAGTTATCTTTGGCAATAAAAGGTACGCCGGCTAGGCGGCCTACCGCTTCGCCCTTAGCAATCCGGTCGTCGATTATTTTGGCACGTTCCAGGGCACGATCTTCTAACGTTGCAATAATCGCGCTGAATTCTTGTTTGTCCTCAATAGTTTTAAAGGCGGCCGTTACTTGATCGAGTGCTGTGATTTCTCCAGCCTGTACCTTTCGGGCAATCGTAGCAATCGAATCCCAAGCCATACTATCCAATCATCCTTTTGACCTTAATGTGGTCGTCGAGGACATCGGGCAGGTTTTTAAGTAGGTCGGTAGTAGCGTAACCGTAATCTTTTATAACGTCGTCGCGGGTAACATTGGTGAGCCCGGTAACTTGATTGGTAGGCAGCAGCCCTGTAACATCAACCGATTGCAGCATTTCTACGTATTGCAATATCTCACTCAGCTCCGCGCTGTACTCGGCAATTTCGTCGTCGGTGAGGTCTAGGCGGGCAAGTTGTGCCAATTTAATAATTTCGTCTCGTGATAGTTTGCCCATAGGTACCTACGATTGTAGCAGAACAAATCTTAAATGTAGAGGGATTTTTATCTGTTATTTTGCAAACCGCAAATCCAAAAATGTGCTTTACATTCTGCATGCGGAGGACTACGATTATCTCAAGAAGAAACAAAAGTAATGAAAACCGCATCACCATCTGCAGAAATGCTTATGCCGCCCCTAGCTCCGAGCGGTGAGTTGCAGTTACTATCTCCTCTCGAGCAGTACGACGTCAACATTGACCATATGGATTTTCATTACAGCCTCCGAAAGGGCGATGGGGCTACTAGCGATAGGGCTACCATTATAGTGCCGGGCTTCTACGGTATTGAGAGTGGCTACGCTGATCTTCGGGATAATCTGGCCCTTAGTGGCATGACGACTGTCACACTTGGCCAACCGCGCAAACACGATCTATGGCATCCTCGCCTTAATCGCCTTATGAACCCCGGCAATATACTAGCAAAGACCGTCTGGGGCACCATGCGCGACTTATCCGAGCAGCACAGCATCACTGAGTTCGACTTACTCTGCCACTCCAATGGTGGCCCGGTTGGCACAAACGCCGCCGAACACGTCATGATTACCAAACCGAGGCCTAACATAAAGGTAAAATCTGTCACGCTCTGTGCTTCTGCGGGCGTAACCAACGACAGTGGCATAGGTGTGGGTCCGATGGTCGTACCTCATCTGTGCGAAGAACTGATAGAAAACCGGCGCGTTCTGAGTGACACCCTAGCATCGTCAGATTACTTAACAAAAGTGGTAGAAGAAATAATAAAATATAGCACGTGCCTTCGTATCTTATCTGAGGCTGTTAGTGCTAACCGCTGCGATGTAAAAGCCAGGGTCGAGCGCCTAGGTAAGGCTAGTGTGGCAACCGCCGGTTTGTTTTTTGTCGCCGATCGACTTTTTAGGGCTGCCGAGGCCGAAAAGAACCTCACCCCAATCGTCGATGCCTTTTCCGTGATGGACGATCCAAGCTTGGCTGGCCACTTAGCCACCTGGCTCTACCCCAAAGAAGTCGCTGCCAGCTACCTAGACCTTCGCGCCGAGCTGGCTGCCTAACTATTGCTTGGCTTTGATCTGGTCGATTAGGTCGCGGAGTTCGGCGGCTTGCTCGAACTGCAGGTTGGCGGCGGCTAGCTCCATTTGACCCGTTAGGTCCTTGATGAGTGACTTGTATTCGTCTTTTGGAATCTTTTTAAGGTCGAGTTTGGCGCGCTTGGCTTCTTCCGGCATATCGGGGCGCATGCCGGCTTCGACGGCCCGGTTAATACCGGTTGGCGTAATGCCGTGTTCGGTGTTGTAGGCCTCCTGAATTTTTCGACGGCGAGTGGTTTCGTCGAGCGTGGCCTGCATGCTGCGCGTGACGTGATCGGCATACATTATGACACGACCCTCAACGTGACGGGCGGCACGACCAACGGTCTGCACTAGCGCCTGCTCACTGCGCAAAAATCCCTCTTTATCCGCGTCCAGGATGGCCACCAGTGATACTTCCGGTAGGTCGAGGCCTTCGCGGAGCAGGTTAATGCCAATGAGTACGTCATAAACGCCAAGCCGGAGGTCGCGCAAGATATCAGTACGATCGAGCGTGTCTACATCGGAGTGCAGGTAGGCCACCTTAATGTTGAGGTCTTTTAAATAATCAGTTAAGTCCTCGCTCATGCGCTTGGTAAGCGTGGTGACTAGGACGCGCTGGTGCTTTTCGACCGTCAGGCGGATCTCGGCAATCAGATCATCCACTTGGCCGTCGACCGGACGGACCTCTATGGGCGGATCGAGCAGGCCGGTTGGTCGGATTACCTGCTGCGCCGGTGCCGGGCTACGGCTGAGCTCATACTCGGCTGGTGTGGCCGACACATAGACGGCTTGATTAACATGACGCTCAAATTCGGTAAAGGTCAGCGGCCGGTTATCAAGCGCGCTCGGCAAACGAAAACCGTGCTCCACCAATGTTTCTTTACGGGCTCGGTCGCCGTTATACATACCACGGATTTGCGGCATCGTCATGTGTGACTCATCGACCAACAGCAGGTAATCATCCGGAAAATAGTCCATCAGTGTGGCAGGCTGCTCGCCGGGCTCGCGATTAGTTAGGTAGCGGCTATAGTTTTCGATTCCCTTTACAAAGCCGGTTTCTTCCAGCATTTCTAGGTCGTAACGAGTACGCTGTTCTATGCGCTGGGCCTCAATGAGCTTGCCCTCCATTTTAAACTGGGCAATTCGCTCCTGGAGTTCTTCGGTGATTTTGCCGAGTGCCACCTTGAGCTTGTCGAAAGGCGTCACGTAGTGCGAGCTCGGGAAAATCCGCAGCTTATCGAGCGTGGCCAAAATTTCGCCTGTTAAAGGGTCGACCTTGGTGATGCGCTCGATTTCGTCGCCAAAAAAATCTAGCCGATAGGCAACTTCTTCACCGGATGGGAAAATATCCACGACGTCGCCGCGGACCCGGAAAGTACCACGGTGAAAGTCGATGTCATTGCGCTGATACTGCATGTCTGTCATGTGGCGCAGCAGTTTATCGCGCTTGCGAGTTTCGCCCTGTTCCACGCTCAGCGACATGCCGCCGTAATCCTCTTTGGAACCAATGCCGTAAATACAGCTGACGCTGGCCACAATAATGACATCCTTCCGGCTCAGCAGCGCATCGGTGGCGGCGTGGCGCAGCCGGTCAATCTCTTCGTTGATCTGGCTATCTTTTTCGATAAAGGTGTCCGAGCGGGCAATGTAGGCTTCCGGTTGGTAGTAATCAAAGTAGCTCACAAAGTAATGAACGGCATTATTTGGGAAAAAGCTTTTAAACTCACCATATAACTGGGCCGCCAAAGTTTTGTTATGACTCAGCACCAGCGTTGGCTTTTGGGTGTTTTGGATGAGGTTCGCCATCGTAAAGGTCTTGCCTGAACCCGTTACTCCCAATAGAGTCTGCTCCTTAAGGCCACTATTAAGGCCGCCAGTTAGCTGCGCAATTGCCGCAGGCTGGTCGCCCATTGGCACAAAATTAGCATCAATCTCAAGCTTGCTCATCCTACTATTGTAGCAAGTTCTTTATTGGTAGAGGTCTTTGTATTTGACGTGTTCTACGTCTAAGTGGTCGGTGAGCTCTTTGATAAGGTCGTCGGGTGATTCATTAAACGTCACCATGGCTCCGGCCCTTAGGGGGTGCGCCAGAGTCATAAGCGTCTGAATTTCTTCGCTAATACCGCCGGCTCCTTGCAAAAAGCCGATCGGCGTATCGGTTTCCATGGCAATAGTAAACTCGTGCAGCGTCCCCAGGCGGCCGCCAATACTTACCACAGCATCGCTAGAGGTAATAAGCAGCGTGTCGCGACCGACGTAGTGGAGGCCGGTGTAGAGAATGCTGTCATAGGCTTTAATGGGCAAGCGGTACTTCATAACGTGCTCAATCTTACTGGCAGCCGGGCTTAGCCCAATGCTCATAAGGCCACCGGCTTTTTTGTAGGCTTCGGCGGCGTAATTAGGCAGGCCTATAGTTGCGCCCGTTAAGAGGCTGTGTCCAGCCTTGGCAATGGCGATGCCCAGAGCGGCAGCTAACTCCTTGCCCTCTTCGACACTGTCGCCTTTGGCGGCTCCGGAAACGCAAATCTGATACATGTAATAATCCCTTTTAAATATTCTTTTAGGCACTAACCGGTGCAAATGCAAACTGCGGTTGCAGCTCTGCTAAAACTGCTTGTTCAACTGTATCATGCTTAAGGTAACGTAAACAGAGTTCATGCCACAGAGATTTTTGAAAATAACTGCTAATCCTGCGCTCAAAAGGTAGTTGATTACAAAGGTTAAGGGCAGCATCAATGACATTCATAGACACCGGTTGGCGGTCATGAAGCTGCGCCAGGTGGTGGCTTTCCTGCCAAAAATGTAGGCTAGGCTCTATAAGCGCCATGGCTTGTTCTATGCCGTGCCACGATAAATCTTCTAGCCGGATGTGTGGCTCAAACAATTCTTCGTGGAAGTGGTGCTGCATTCGGGCATAGTAGCGCTGAACGAGCTGCCATGGCACCGAACGATCGAGCAAACTTGCCTGCAAATGCGGCTCCTCTTGGGCAACTGACTGTACCACGCTGCCAAAGTCCGGGCGAACTTGGCATAGCTTTAAAAAGGTACTGCTGGCCTTGATCTCGTTTACCGCGTGCAGTGTGAGCGCCAAGCTGGCCGTGACCGCTCCTGCCGGTGCCTGTGCCGGAAGCGGCAATAATACTATGGCACCCAGCTCCGGAAAGGCCAGTACGTTGTGCTTTCGTTCTGCCACACTCGCCTGGGCCAGCTTTTGCCAGCGCTTATCGCTTGCATAGGTCACGCCTATCGCCCTCGTCTCAAAATCTGTTGGTGTCAGATGCTTGTAACGCTCCAATAAACTCCGCAACCAGGTGGCTGATTCACTGAGCTGGGCCGCTGCCAGAATTGATGCCGATGATTCATGCTTGAGCATAGATTCGAGCGAGCGGTACCCAAGCTGCTTCATGGCCCGCTTAGGCGGCAGTTTTTTTATAATTGCCTTAAAGCTACTCGGTTTAAGGGCATAGCACTGCTTACCAATAGGCAGTGCTTGGATGGCGTAAGCCATACCGGCTACCACGTCGGCTTCGAGAGAGATATGCGTTGCCGCCAGCGTGCGGAGGCGCTTGGTTAACCGAGCGTCATCATTACGAATACGCGTCTGGAGCGTTAAGTAGAGTTCCTTTGGGGTAGTGTCAGAGGGATCCAAACCCAAACTGACGAGCTTTGTCCGCAAAGCCTGGTGGACTTCGCTGGTAAGGCGAATATCCGCGCTCGGATTACCATGCGCCAGCTCTAACCGCCGCAGTGCCGTTCTAAAATAAGGCTCGGGCGCCTGCAACGATTCTGAGAGAAAGCGGGTCATACTGTACCTTGTTGTATCACTTAAAGTCCTTAGCTATAGATTAGCATAAGCGCTGGCAATAGTGCTACGCTTTTTGCTAGCACAGCCGATTTATTGCATAGGGGTTGGTTGGTACCAATCCGGTGAGTTCTTAAGTAACTCTTCTAGTTGGACCTCTGTTAATAGGCCATTCTGAGCGCCCACATTTTGGACAACGCTCATAGAATTAATCGGTCCCCACTGCAAGGCGCCCTCTATAGTGTTGCCTTTGGCGAGAGCGGCTACAAAGGTAGAGGCAAAGGCGTCACCGGCACCGGTTCGCTCAACGGGAGGCGCTGGGTCGGGATAGAGCGGCATCTGCAGGCGTTTATGACCATCCGAGGCATAGGCACCCTTAGGGCCATCGGTAATCACGACAATCTTAGGGCCTATGTGGTGCAAACGATCAAATAGGTCGTGCAAGTTGTGGTAGTCACCGCCAGAAACATAGACAGCTTCTTCGCGGTTGAGGACTAGTACCTCGGTACGAGCGTAGAGCCGGGCCAGACGTTCCACACCGGCTTCCATCTGGAACGTTCCGGGCTGAAAGGCAAACTTAACCTCTGGATGTTGTTCCAGCCAATCGGCCACATCATCGTGATACGGGATGGCGTTCTCGGAAATAGAACTAAAGTAGAGCCAGCGCGGAACGTCCTTAGGGGCAAAGTGCGGCCAGTGATAGTCGTACTCTTCGTGCTTAATAAGAATGGTGCGCTCTTCCTTGTACCAGAGTACGTAGTGGTAATTGCTCTTTTTACCGGGGTTGATACGCACAAAACGGTGGTCAATGTGATTCTTTTCGAGAGCGGCAATCATATCGCGGCCCTCTTGATCGCCACCGACATTGGTAACGAAGGCAGTTTTTAAGCCGAGGTTTGCAAAAGCCACCGCAGCATTGGAGGCATTACCGACCGCTTGGAGTACTTCAACGTGGTCAAAGGGCAGCTTTGTGCCAAACTGCATGGCCAGCCATTTACCGTGCTCGTTAGCGTAGGTGTGTGCCTGACCGTCAATCAACTTAATAAAAGCGTCGGTTACAATATCACCGACACTGATCACATCTATTTGCGCCACGTTTCCCACCGCTTTCTGTTACTGTTTATGCTTATGTCTATTGTGCCATATGCACCCCGCCTAAAGCAAATCTAGGCAGGGTGTATACCCTAACCAATCTCTAAAGAACAGCTTTGCCGGCAGAGTTAAAGTCAACGATTTTACTCTCGACTACTGCTTGTACGGCCGGGATAACATCCTTGTTGATCAACTTAGCTACCGAGTACTCATCCGGGTTATCAGCCAAAGACTTATCGAGCGTAGTGCGGAAAGCAAAGCGCATATCCGAGTTAATATTTATTTTGGTAACTCCGATTTTTACGGCGTCGCGGAAGTAATGACCAGGAGTGCCGCTGCCGCCATGGAGGCTAATATTAGCATCTGAGGCATTCCGGAGCTGCTGTAGTAATTCCAGGTCGAGCATTTTTGGCACCGGATATTTACCGTGCAAGTTACCGATAGCAGCGGCAAAGGTGTCGATGCCGGTAGCGTTCACAAAGGCATTCATATGCTCGGGTGTGCTAAAGGTCTTCTTGATTTCCTCGTAGTCAATAGCTGTCTTAAAGACATTTGAGCCACCACCGAAGTAGTGTGGTTCGCTCTCTACCAGCGCACCGGTGAACTTAGCGTAGTCAACGACGGCCTTGGTGGCCGCAATGATAGCTTCATCGCTGGCATCGTGATCGGCCTGGCTAACGTCAATATGGATAAACTCAAAGCCTGCCTCGATACCGGCTATGGCCGCTTCCACACTCGGACTGTGGTCCAGATTGATATACATCTCCACGCCGTACTGGTACTTCATGTTGTCGACGAGGTCGCGGACATTATCAATACCTATATCATCAACCTCACCCTGACTTACCTCAACGAGTACTGGCGCATTCTGTGCAGCCGCGGCCATAACCACCGCTTTTAGCGTGGCTTGGTCATCTAGGTTAAAGGCGCCAAAGGCCCAGTGCTCGGCCCGAGCCTGCAACATGCGCGCCCGCGCCTTATCACAGTTTAGTCGTATTTCTCTGAGGGTTAATGGCATGGTATCTCCTTACTTCTTATGGTTATCATACCATGGGGTGATAGTATTTGATCATGTATAGAGTTGAGTTTTTCGAGTCACTGACTGCTTATGAGATTCGTGACCCTCTAGCGCTGGCCTGCGAGAGTGTGGCCCGGGCAATAGGAATATATGCTCGTTTTGAACAACCTCAGCAAGTAGCTTTTACAAGTCCTGTATATGGGCCCAATGGGCGGCAAGCTAAGCGCGAACGAATAGGAAATGGCAACCATAAGGCCTGGTTGGTCTATTTCCAAACAGAGCCACCGCAAACTAGCCGGCCTACGGTAGAATCGGCGATTGCCCTACGAAGCTTGGTTGATCCGGCCAAGAAGCAATACGGCGGCTTTGATTACGGTGTGTACGGCGAGACCAGCCCACGCTACTCCTACGTGGATCTTCTGACGCCATCGGAGGCGGGAATGTGGCGACCAGCCGATCCTTCCGAAGAATTTTTAAATGCCATTCACGAGGCAGTCGAAGCTGCCTTTGATACGGGCCAGGAACGATTATTCTGATTTTTTCTTGGCAGTGACTTCGTGGGCCGCAAGGCGAATGTGCTTGGCATCGAGGCCAAAATGTTCAAGGAGTTCATTGGGTTCGCCAGATTCGCCAAAGTGATCGAGCATGCCAATGCGCTTTAAATGCGCCGGGAAGTTTTCGGCTAGTAACTCGGCGATTGCGCCGCCTAGGCCGCCAATAACCTGACCTTCTTCGGCGGTTACGACGCAGCCGGTTTTTTTAACGCTTTTTAAAATAGTTTCGGCATCGAGCGGCTTGATAGTGGGGCAGTGAATAACTTCGGCTTCAATACCATCTTTATAGAGCTGCTCGGCGGCTACCAAGGCTTGGTAGGTCATGGTTCCGGTGGTGATAATGGTGACGTCGCTGCCCTTTTCGTACACATAGGCTTTGCCGATTTCGAAGGGGGTTTTGTCGGTAGTAATAATGGGGGTGGCTTCGCGTGCCAATCGGAGATAGTTTGGGCGGCCGTCTTTGGCCATGGCCAGAGTGGCGCGCTCAGCTTCTAGACTGTCGCCGGGGACTATCACTACCATGTGCGGCAGTACGCGCATCAGAGCAATATCTTCGAGCATCTGGTGAGTAGCGCCATCCGGACCAACGCTGACGCCGGCGTGCGACCCCACCACTTTAACGGCGCGCTCATTTAAACAAATAGTGGTACGGATTTGCTCCCAGTTACGGCCCGGGCTAAAAGCGGCGTAGCTACTCACAAACGGAATTTTTCCCATGGCAGCCAGTCCCGCACCAACCGTTACCAGGTTTTGTTCGGCAACGCCGATTTCTACAAAGCGCTCCGGGAACTCGGCCTTAAAAAGACTCATCTGCGTAGAGTCAGTCAGATCAGCACAGGCAGCCACCACGTTTACGTCGAGCTGGCCGGCCTTAAGCAGTCCGCGTCCAAAGCCCTTGCGGATTGGCTCCTGCTCTAGATCGCCGGTAATGTCAGCCAGGTGCAGATTGCTCATGCCGTCTTCCTAGACATCCGGATGGCGTGCGTCAGCGCAGCGGCTGCAATACCGACAGCGCCAAGAAAGATGAGTAGCAACACCACGTCTGTAACATCAAATGACGCTTTACCGCAGGTGTTGAGTGATAAACCCGGGTTGTTAACGCTACAAGGACGAAGCGAGCCAATGGTATTAATTGCTAAAAAGCTAACCGGCCAGAGTAGTAAACCACTGGCAATTACGCCAAACCAGCTCCATATAATAATGGCGATTGATCGCCGCTGAGGGGTATACTGATTAACTCCGACACTATTCATGTTCACTCCTAATTTTTCCGCCCAATGTTCTTAATTCGTGTAAGGCTGCTTTGGCTTGCTCGTGATTTGGCGGTGCACCGTGCCAATGAAAATCATATTCCATAAAGTCTACGCCCTTACCTGGGATGGTGTAGGCGATTATCATCACCGGCTTGTCTACTACGGCTCGGCCCATGGCAGCGGCATCAATCACGGCCTCAATATCATTGCCGTTTATTTCTATAACATGCCAGCCAAAAGCCTCCCATTTAGCTTTGAGATCGCCAAGCGGCATGACGTGCTCGGTTGGGCCATCAATCTGAATGTTATTACGGTCAATAATCCCAATAATGTTGCCGAGCTTTTCCTTGCCAGCCAGCATGGCAGCTTCCCAGACATTACCCTCATCGAGTTCGCCGTCGCCCATTACTACATAAATCCAGCGCTTCTTAGTCTGGTCCATACGCATAGCCAATGACATACCGCAGGCCTGGCTCAGACCACAACCGAGTGGTCCACTGGTGGTTTCCATACCGGGCAGACGCGTTCGTTCCGGGTGCCCCTGCAAACGCGAACCCAGCTTACGCAGTGTCATCAGCTCTTTGCGCGGAAAGTAACCAACGTTCGCCATGGTGGCATAGCGCACCGGCACGCAGTGGCCATTACTGAGCAGCAAAATGTCACGCTCATCCCAGTCGGGGTTCTTTGGGTCGTGCTTTAAAATTTCGTAGTATAAAGCCGTAAAAATATCGGCCAGGCCAAGTGGCCCGGCACTGTGACCGCTGCCGGCGTGCTCAAGCATACGGATAATATCTTCGCGTATCTGGGTGGAAATGGTTTCTAACTGATCGACTGTATGTTTAGGCATAATATTTTGATGTTATAACAATTGTATTAGTTTATCATAAGCGGCATGTGGATCACCACTCTTTTGTATGAATCCGCCCACATTCAGCACGTCAACGCCGTTTTGCATTAGCTGCACAATATTTTCGTCATTAATACCACCATCCCAACCAATCTCGGCGTCCGGGTGATGGGCTTTTATCTTCTGCACCTTATCGAGTAGGCCCAAGTCGGCATGGCCCCCGTGATGCCCCAGATTCCCGCTAAAAACCAGGATGTGGTCAAAGCTATGCATAATCTGGTAGGCATATTCCACCGGCGTATCGTGCAGGATGGCTAGCCCGGCCTCGATGCCGGCCTTGTGAAGCTCAGCCGCAAAGTGCATGTGGTGCACATGGGCCTCATTATGAATAATCACCATTCGGGGCTTGAGCGCAATCAACCGCTCCAGATGATCCATAGGGTTTTTGTACATCAGGTGAATATCAACCGTCAGCTCATGCGGCCACCAAACGTATGCCAGGTCCGGCGACACCGTCGGCGCAAAAACGCCGTCCATCAGGTCAATATGAATACGCTCAGCAAACGGCTTGAGCGCCAGTATTTGCTCCTTATATTCGTGCTCACTAAATGCAGTAACCGTCGGACAGATAATAGCCATAAGCTTATTGTACCTAGGCAGACCGCTAATGTCACTCGGGTACTCGACAAGTAGCAATTTATGAGTGTATACTTTGCGCATATAAGGAGTTACTATGCCGCGAAAGTCAAAAGCAGAGATACGATCCGACCGCATTTTCTTTGGTGTCATCGGGTTTGCAATCGGAGGCGTTATACTCGGTGGCGTCGCGCATTTCGCACAACATGTGCAAAATGACGAAACCACTGTGACTGCAGCCGGCGATACGGTACACGAATACACTATCTCTCGCTCTGAGATGCTCGAAACCGACGCCTTAGGCGTCGTAGTCGGAGGAGCAATCGGTGCCCTAGCGCTCAATATAGTGTACACGGGGAATGGTGGCGAAAACCATTTATTAACAGATCAAGAACGATGGGATCTGTTCGACGACTAGGTCTCGCTAGTTCAGTTGGTCGAGTTCTTTTATGCGGCGGATAAAGCGTGGAGCGCCAGCAAAGGGTGTGCGCAGAAACACAGTGACGATGGCCGAAGCATCCTCGGCACTGGTGTAGCGCGAGCTTAGGACCAGGACGTTGCTGTCGTCGTCGTTGCGGCTGGCCCGAGCTTCATCCAGATTCCAGCATAGGCTGGCCCGAATACCCTTAAAACGGTTGGCGGCCATGGCCATACCTTGGCCGCTGCCGCAAATTAATATGCCTTTGGCCTGCGGGTCGTCGCTGCTTAATATCTGATGGGCGACGCGGCCGGCAAACTGCGGAAAGTCATCGTCCGGGTCTACGCTGACGCTGCCCTCGTCAACCACTTCGTGGCCGGATCTGGCAAGCAAGACTGCCAGGTCCTTTTTAAACTGATGCCCGTTGTGGTCGGCGCCGACGTATATCTTCATAGCTATATTCTAGTGGTTGTGTTGAACTTTTTGGTGGAGTAAACGGCCAATGTCGGCAACGTTTTCGACCAGGCGGTTAGAGTAACCCCATTCATTGTCATACCAAGCTACTACCTTGAGCATATTGCCGGCGACAACAGCAGTTAATTTAAGGTCAACGATACAGCTGTGGCTGTTACCAATAAAGTCACTGCTCACCAGCTCTTCTTCGGTCACATCAAGGATTCCCTGATAGTAGGGTTCTTTGGCGGCCTTTTTAAAGACTTCATTAACTTCTTCGATGGTGACGTTTCGCTTAGTTATAATTACAAAGTCGCTCAGTGAGACTACGGGCGTCGGGACACGAACGCTTAAGCCTCCAAAAATGCCCACGAGGGCAGGAAGGGCTTGGCCGGCAGCAATGCTGGCACCAGTAGTGGTAGGCACGATGTTTTCGGCGGCGTTTCGGCCTTCACGGAGGTCCTTGGACGGTGCATCCTGCAGCTTCTGGCTGGCAGTGTAGCTGTGAATGGTGGTCATCATGGCCTTTTCGATGCCAAAATTGTTCTCGATGACGGCAGCCACCGGTGTAATACAGTTGGTGGTACAGCTGGCATTGCTAATAATTTCGCTGGCTTCTGGCAACTGGTCTTCGTTTACGCCCAGCACGATGGTAGTTGCACCTTCGCCCTTGGCTGGTGCGCTGATAACTACTTTGTGTGCGCCGGCAGTAATGTGCGCCCGGGCTTTGGCAGGGTCTACAAAGAAACCGGTTGATTCAATTACAACGTCAATCTTGTGCTCGGCCCATGGCAAGTTAGCCGGGTCCATCTCGGCAAAAACGGTGACGTGCTTGCCATCAACAATAATTCCCTTGTCGTCGTAGCCGACTTCGTGGTGATAAGTGCCGTAGTTGCTATCGTGCTTTAGGAGGTGAGCTAAGGTTTTTGTATCGGTTAAGTCGTTGAGGGCAACAACTTCCATATCGCTACGCTCAAAAGCCACTTTGAAGGCATTGCGGCCAATGCGGCCGAATCCATTAATTGCTACTCGTGTCTTCATTTATTTCCTTTTGTTGTTTTAGTGTTTATGCTTATGCCTACAATTATAGGGGCCAGCTGCGTAGCATGCAAGCCCCCCTTCTTTCACATCTGTTAACCGCGAATATCTTAGGCCTGAGATTTGTAGCGTTCGATTGATTCAGCAATAATCGCCTTGGCATCTTCAACGTTGCCCCAGCCCTCAACCTTGGTGGTACCTGGTTTTTTGAGGTCTTTATAGTGCGTAAAGTGTTCGGCAATCTGCTGCTGCCAGCGTTCACCTAAGTCGTCGAGGGAATTGATACTATCACCAGTGTTGCGATCATCTGCCGGAACTACCACTATCTTGTGGTCGGCTTCACCGTCATCAATAAAGTTAAGGATGCCGATAACCTTAGCTTCAAGATACACCCCTGTTGGAATGGGTTCGGCGCACACAACTAGTACGTCGAGTTCATCGCCATCTTCGTCAAGCGTTTGCGGAATAAAGCCGTAATTAACGGGCTTAGGGTAAATACTGGGCTCAACGCGGTCGAGCATAAAGGTGGCTCGCTTACGGTCCCACTCAATTTTTAAGATACTGCCCTGTGGAATTTCCACGACAGCGTTGACGATGCCATTTTGGTAATCGCCGGGGGTAAGTACTTGGTTAAAATCGGCCACACGAACTCCTTATTTTTCCGCTTGTTTCAGATCATATTGTACACCACCGTTACGGAATCGGGCAGCCCCCACGAATATTTGGTACACTTAGGCGATGAAAATTATTGGACACCGCGGCGCCCGCGGCCTCGCCCCAGAAAACACCCTCGCCTCATTTGCCAAGGCGCTGGAGTACGGCGTCGACGAAATTGAGCTCGACGTCCGCACCACTAAGGACCACACTGTTATTGTTCACCACGACAGGCGGGTCAGCGACCACACCGGTGCTATGCTCAACATCAGCAAGCATAACTACGCCGAGCTTCTAGCCCACAAACCGGATCTTGTTACCTTCGACGAGGCCATGCGCAGTATTAACCGGATTGTACCGGTTATCGTCGACATTAAGCCCGGTGCGGCTGCTAAGCCCCTTGTTAAAGCCATAGACCAGC
This sequence comes from Candidatus Saccharimonadota bacterium, assembly GCA_028286245.1. GTDB lineage: Bacteria > Patescibacteriota > Saccharimonadia > Saccharimonadales > UBA4665 > UBA4729. Next base: position 202,808 of record JAQBRY010000004.1, read on the forward strand.
TAATGGCTGATGGCTGGAAGGCAGATGACATGTCGTTCCAGTCCCTGAACCACCCGCTACTTTTGGCCTTGCATAAAACATATCCCAACATTCCAAAAATCATCGTTGAACGCTGGAGCAGCATCCGGGCAGTTCGCCGTGCCAAGCAGGTCTCCACCAACCGGCTCAACATGCGGTCCTGGTGGCTCTGGGCACCAGTTATTAAGGGACTGAGCAGTCGCAACTACGCTCTTATCACCTACACCGTAAACGACCCGGCTAAAATCAAGCGCTGGGAAAAATATGGACTGTACGGTGTCGTAACTGATTGCCCCGACCGCTTTAGCGGCCGCTAGTCTGCTACACTTACATAATGAATGTAACCTTTATTAAATCCGTACTAGAAGCCGAAAACATCTGGACCTTTTACTTTGAGCCGGAGCAAACCTACCGCTATACTGCTGGGCAATTTACCGAACTGATCGTACCGCACAACAATCCTGACGATCGTGGCATTAAGCGTTGGTTTACGCTGTCATCATCACCTTCGCAGGAATTACTATCAATCACCACAAAGTTTAATCCCAAGGGCAGCAGCTTCAAAAATGCCTTGCAAAAGCTAGAGCCGGGCACCACGCTCAAGATGGCTGACCCAATGGGCGATTTTGTACTGCCCAAACTTACGCAAACGCCATTAATTTTTGTGGCCGCCGGCATTGGCATTACTCCGTTCAGAAGCATGTTACAGTGGCTCGCAGATACAGGTGAAGAACGCCCGATTAAACTAATATACGGCGTTAGTAACGAAGATGAAATTATTGCCCAGGACATTTTTGACGCCGCCAACGTTCACGGCACCGTTGTGGTTAGTAACCCTTCCGACGCCTGGGGCGGCGAACGCGGCCGCCTTACGGCCGAAATGATTATCGGTGTAGAGCAGCCCTCAGACGAAACGCAAGTTTATCTTTCCGGACCGGAAGGCTTCGTAGAGGATCTCACGAAAGACTTGCAGAAAACAGGCATCTCCGCTCAACAATTATTAACCGACTATTTCCCCAACTACGACCGAATTTAGGATCTAGCTAACTGGTTTAAGGCTAAATACGGGATCCGGAGTTCCGCCTTGCGAAGGCTTGTGCCAAGGCTTGTTTACGTATCTATTAATATAACGCATGCCTACCTGACCCCCCGGCTTTCCAGCCATAAGCTGTCGTCGTTTATAGGCACCTTGCATATTTACACTTCCCAGTACTGCTATCGCCCCTATGAGGCAACCAATCCCGCCGGCAGTCACCGTCTCCCCCGTATCACTTTCGGCAAATATGAGTGCAGCCGAGGTTCCAGCTACTAGTGGTCCAAGAATAAATGCCGACCAAAATTTGCGAGCATATGACCGAGTGCCTTCTTTATAGGCTATAGCCTGCAACCGTCCTCGCTCAAAGTGTCCATTTAGGGCTATCTCAAGCTCAGCTGCGAGTTCTCCATCAGGCACACTTGAAGCGACTAATTCACCAGGCATTCTTACAGTAATCTGGTTAGTGGTATGGTCAAACAGCATTTCGCTCTGTTCTTCAGAGGTATCAGTCTGTAAGAAAGGATGACGTGAGTCACCGAGCTCAATAATTACACCTCTTAAGCGGTGACCTTCAGTATGATCTCCGTATCTGTTGGCGACCCTAACCCTATTCGCAAGCAGCGTCTCATCAAAGCCTACAGCGTATGGCATGCCGTTAATAACTACCGGCTGTTCGGGGAGCGTAACACCGAACGTTTCATACGGCACTTCGAAACTTTGAGTAGCTACTTCAGGGGCGGGCGCAAGTTCACTAAGTTCAGGCATACACAATCTCCATTCATTACTGCCCCTAACTATAGCACGCGATTGTTCCCTATTTAGTTCTGAACGGGGTGGGCGCGGCCTTCGAGGTACTCACGGATTTTTAGGGCGGCAGTAGCGCCTTCACCGACGGCGCTGGCAACTTGCATGGTGGCGCCGGAACGAATATCACCGGCTACGAATACGCCCGGCAAGTTGGTTTGCAGATCTTCGTTACTAAGAACCAATCCGACTTCATCGAGCTCAACCGGAGTATCCTTAAGGAACTGTGAGTTTGGCGATAAGCCAACAAAAACAAAGACGCCATCGACTTTAAACTCGACTTTTTGGCCATCTTTCGTGGCCATAACTTTGTCCACGGCGTTGTCGACGCCAACAATTTCATCTGTAATGGTACCCAGATGGATGGTGATCTTGCCGTCATCGACAAACTTCTGCAAATCTTGTTGCAAGACGTCGCTGGCTTTGATGGTTGAGCGGACCACGAGGTCGATATGAGTGGTAAACCGGGTTAAGAACATGGCCTCTTGAACAGCCGAGTTGCCGCCGCCAATCACGGCCAGCGTTTTACCGCGGTAAAACGCGCCATCACAAGTTGCGCAGTAGTGCACGCCGCGGCCGTAGAGTTCGAGCTCGCCAGGAACTCCAATTTTTTTATAATCACTGCCGGTTGCAATCAAGACTGCCCGGGCCCGCATGGTGCCACTAGTTGTCTCCAGGCGCTTAAACTCGCCCTCATCTTCTATGGCGGTCACCTCACCGAGTTCGATGACTGCCCCAAACCGCTCGGCCTGCTTCTGCAGGTCCTGTGCCAGGTTGAGTCCCTCGACCCCGTCAGGAAAGCCGGGATAATTATCGATTTTATCCGTAACGGCAGCTAAGCCGCCAATAACACCACGTTCAAATAAAAGCGTTTCAATATCTTCGCGAGTAGTATAAATTGCCGCCGACAGCGCTGCCGGCCCAGCACCAATCATAATCACATCATGTGTCGGAATATCCTGTACTGCTGCTTCGTCCAAACTAATCTCCTTAAAATTCCACCATTAACTCGTACCATCTTACCACTTAAAACACGGCTTAGTTTTTTAGGGGATGAAATGCAAGCACATTTTACCGCTAAAACACTAGGCGCAAAGTATTTTCAGGGCTTAGTTTTTAGTGGATGAAGTGCAAGGCGCAGATGAAGCCCGTAAGCGAGCCGTACTAGAGTACGGTGAGTGCGGACTGGAATCTGCAACGCCGCAATTCGCCGCTAAAAAGCTAAGCGACGGCGGGTGCTAGGCGGGCTAAGTTGTAGCCCACTATTACTTCCCGCGTGTCATCATTCTTAGTAACAACCGTAACCGGCACCGTCATAGCACCACTAAGACTCAAGGCCTCGGCTTGGCGGTGAGGGCTCTGATCGAGGTTGACCTCTTCATAGCCAAGACCCTTGGCCGTCAGGTACTTTTTGACCATGACGCAGTAGCCGCAGGTGTTTGTGGTAAAAATCGTGATATTTTTTGGCATAATTGTTCTCCTTACTTGAGCTTTTTGGCACTGGCGTTCATCATTAATAACCATTATATATAGCGCTTATGTAATTAGCAATACGCTACATATTGTGCTTTTTAGTACGTTTTGGTGTTTTTTACTTGCTGACAGATTTGAGGGTGATGTCGAATACTAGGTCGGCATTGGCAGGGATACCGGAACCCGATGGCGGGTTAGCGCCGTAAGCGAGGTTAGCCGGAATCAGGAGGCGACGCGTGCCACCGACCTTCATGCCAGGAACACCCTGCGACCAGCCGGCAATGACCTGACTGAGCGGAAAGGTTGCTGGGCTACCGCTATCGAGAGAGCTCTGGAAAACAATGCCCGTGGCGGCAACGGCACCGGTGTAATCGGCCGTAACCGTGTCCCCGGCTTTAACTTCGGCACCAGTACCGGGTGTGGTATCGATGGCCTTAAGTTCGGTAATGCTGCTGACTGGCGTAAAGCCGGCAAGTGGTTTGCCTTGTAACTGAGTAGCTGGGTTCACGGTAGTATCCTTTGTGGTATTAGTTGCTGCTGGGGTGCTGCTAGCACCATTGCTAGCTTTTTTATCGTGGCTATCTTGGACCAGGGTGTAGATAACGGTGACCGTTAGCGCTGATGAGCTGATAATAAATAGTACTGCGAAAAATGACGCGAAAATACGATCACGTTTACGTGCCATAGGTTTGTTATCCTCCTTATTTCTTCAAATAGTATAGCATCTTAGCCGGCGCCCTACGGTTAATTAAGAGCAATTGGCTCATTTGGCCACGAACTACCGTACTGCAGCAAGCACACTTTTAGCCGCTCCGGCAGCAATCGTGTTGCCGGCAGATCCTGGAGGGGCAACCACATGGGCTCATAAAAGTTTCTCCCTCGCTCCATGAGCACCCTTTCGATAGCATCAGGCGCCAGAGTCGGTTCCCCTGATACATATGACGCCAAGTAAATAAACTGCTCGCCAAATTCGTCTGTCACATCAGTAGCTACCAGCCGCGGGCTGGCTATGATAATACTGGCTTCCTCTAGGACTTCGCGGTGCAGCGCCTGCTCGGCATTCTCACCGGGATCAATGCCGCCGCCGACCAGCGAGTAAAATTCCTCGCCGTCCTTATTGCGCTTCATGACTAGCAAGGCGTCATCTTTATACACAATGGCCCGCACCGACTGACGAGTATCAGTTGAGCTCATAGGCCTGTAGTTTCTTTTTATCGGCGGCCCCGGCGTGGGTTTGCAGCTCTAAGAGCTGCTGGTAAATACCGCCGCTCAGCGCCAGTGCAGCCGGGCTGCCAACTTCGTCGACCTTGCCGCCGCGGATAGTAATTATTTGATCAACGGCTTCGATAGTACTCAGTCTATGGGCAATAATCAGCGTGGTACGCCCCTTCATGAGTCGCTCTAGGGCTTCTTGAACGGTCCGTTCGCTCTTAGTATCTAAGCTGCTCGTGGCTTCGTCCAGTATGAGGATGGGGGCATCTTTTAAGAGGGCGCGGGCAATAGCGATGCGCTGCTTTTGGCCGCCACTGAGCTTAAGGCCGCGTTCGCCAATCTGGCTGTCGTAGCCCTTTTCGAACTTGCTTATAAAATCATGGGCGTTAGCAGCCTTAGCGGCGGCCACAATCTCCTCTTGGCTGGCCGAGGGCTTGGCATAGGAGATATTTTCGCTGAGCGTGCCGCTAAATAGGGCCGGCTCCTGGAAAACCACGGCTATCGATTGCCGCAGCGACGCTTGGGTGACTTGAGCTATATCTTGACTGTCTATGCTAATACACCCGCTGTCAATATCGTAGAGCCGCATCAACAAATTAGTGATGGTGGTCTTGCCCTCACCGCTCTCACCAACCAGCGCGGTCTTAGAATCTGCCGGTAGTGTAAAGCTGACGCCTTTAAGAACCTGCTCCTTTTCGTAGCCAAAGGTTACGTCGTCAAAGACTATGCTGGCTTGATCAACGTGCAGTTTCTTGGCATTAGGCGCATCAGCAATGCTCGGCTCGATGCTCATAATTTCAAAATAGTCCTTACTGTCAGCGATGGCCCGCTGAAAACTATCGACCATAAAGCTGATTGTAAAAATCGGTATGCGGATTTGTGTACCATACAAAATTAACGCTACAGCTGCTCCCGGCGACAAATTGCCATTGGCGCCTTCGATAAATATAAACAGATAAATGCCAAAAAAGATGATATTGAGTACCAGCCGGCGGTAAAAATCATTAGTATGCCAGTGCATGGACTGCGGCTTATTAATGTCGATGGTAGCTTGATAGTGACCATCAAATATGCCCAGCTCACGCCTTTCTTGCCGGAAGCTCTTTACGACTTTAACTTGATTGATAACTTCTGCAAATCGGCCATTGGCTATGTCGAAATGCTCGTTTTTTCGCTTCTGGTAATCCTGCCATTTGGAGCTACTCATGACCGTTATCAGGATATATATTGGGTAGAGTAAAGACATTAAGACGCCTACCTGCCAGCTGTAATAAAATACGACAATCAGCGTAAAGACAGTCGTGAATAATAGCTGGAGGAAGTTGTTAGTTAAGAACTGGAAAAAGTTTGTTAGCTGGGATATGGAACGGTTGAGCCGGTTAATAATTTTACCTGTCAGCTCAGTGTCAAAAAATTGTTGCGGCAATTCTAGCAAATGTTCGTAGTAACGATGGCTTAAATTATAATCCAGGCGACGCTGTAACTGGTCACCGATGTAGCCGCTAACATTACTAAAAACATTCGAGAATAGATCGAGGGCAAATATGCCAACGGCCAACCACACTACATAGCTAATGTGCGCATGCGTGCCGCCGCGCATTTCATTAATGGCCCAACCTGCCAGCAGGGGCTGCAGCAGGTTCATGAGCGCTACCAGGATGGTCAGGATACTTATAGAAAGATAGTATCGCCAGAGGTCAGCGGTAAAGACGATAATGCGCCAAAGTTGCTTCATTACCAGCCGCCTCCGCCACCGCCACCGCCGCCGCCACCAGAAAATCCACCGCCGCTAAACCCGCTGCTGCCGGAACTGGTTGGTGCCGAAAAGGCAGTCGCTACGGCACTGTTAATATTGCTGCTGACTGCTGAGGCCAAGTAAACGGAATTAAAGTTATTGCTACTGCCGTTAAACCAGCTCGGTGGTTGCTTGTATAAATCGGCAAACTGCTTAGCCCATTGTGTCTCAACACCCAAAATAATGGCATAGGGTAACAACTTCTCAAATAGGTCCACGGTTCGGGCCGGGCCGGTACCCTGCGCGGCATAGGGCGCATCAGGCGACTGCAGCATCTTAATCCGGTCAGCTTCAGCAGTTTGCAAGTATAGTTTAAGGCCGGCTACCTTTTCGTTGGCGAGCACGCCTTTGGTAGTGCGAGCATTCATGACTCTCCTAAACAGAATAACTATGACGGTACTAATAATAACGCTCGCTATGAGTAATCCTCCGCCAACTTCTATCAGTATAAAGGCTGCCAGAAACGCTGCAATCAAGATGGTAGCTGCAATGTTCGTGCCGGGTTTACCGGCTGATGAGCGAAAATAGCCATCAGCTTTTAGTTGTTTGTTGACTGACTTTTTAAGGGCGGTGGCAGTGGTATACAGGCTATTCTTGAGGCCCGCAACGTCCACCTGTGTACCGATTGGTTTATCCTGAAAAATGGCATTCATGAGCGTGATTTCGTTACTATTCAGCTTTGAGAAATCATCATTTGCTAGCTCAAAGTTGTAAAGGAGTTTGGAATATATCTTGAGGCGAACAACTTTTTGCTCGATAATAGTAATGTAGCCGCGTATTGCTAGGTCAACTATAGTGGCCGTTAGGTCTTTGTCATCGACTTCAAAATCAATTAATGCTCCGACTTGTAGCGGCGTCATGTTATCAGGCGGTGCGTATTCTGGAACAATAGTACCCCTACCCTTGGCGTCGCGTCCAAACCGAAACCAGATGGTAAAACTTGTGATAAACACCACCAGCGGCAGCGCCAGTAGCTTGGCGGCGGGAACCACATAGTTTTTGACTCTATCGACAGCGGTTGGTGCCGTAAAGTAGCCCGTCTTAAAGGCCGTAACATAGCTGAGCGTCTGCCGTGGAGCTAGCACACTAGTCGTCGCAAAGATTATATCCCTACCATCGTTATACACCATACAGTTAGCATCGTGACTGCCGTAACTACCCGTAAAGCACCGCGCGGTCTTGGTGCTATCCAGCTGCACGTCTGAAGGTAGGTGCAAGCTCGCGGTTACGGTTTCAAACGGTTGATCCCACTGGTCGCCGTTTACATCCCAATAAAGTTCGCTATGATCATTATAAAAACTGATGACATTGTGCAACGTGTAATCTATAACATAGCTCTGCTCACCGGTGACCGTTCGATTGGCGTCACCGATTTTAAGGACTGTGTTGCCGTTAGACTGGTAGGTAGTATAACTAGCCGGTGCCCGTGTGGGTGACGAAACACTATTAATATGCAGGTCGAGTTTTTGCTTTTTATAGGTGTTGGGTATGGCCCTGAGAATACCGTGATTATTGTCGGTGTAGGCCAAATTTATAGTCTCTACAACGTGGAGCTGGCCATGTGGATCAGTGCGGCTCAGTGTTTCAACCGACGCAAAGTTTGTAATAGTAAAATCATTAGTATCGGCATTCGCCACACCGGCCGTAGCAGTCAAACCGGTCAGGATTACTAGTGCACCGGCAGCGAGGAGGCGGAGCGATTTCACAAAAACTATACCTGCGCCACGTCAAATTTTTGAGCCAGACTGGCTGCTAGCTGCTCCACCAGATTGCTTACTTCCTTATCAGTTAGCGTACGCTCATAGCTCGTCAGGCGTAGGCGGAAAGTGATTTGTTTATGGTCGGTGTCATCCTGACGCTGATAAATATCCAGCGGACTTATTTGCAGCAAACTGTTGGGCGGCTTAATTACGCTCAGGTCGCTAAAGACCGCCTGCTGCAACTCGCCGTAGGACAAAATATTAGGTATGCGGAAACAAATGTCCTGCTCGGTAGCCGGGAATTTGGAAAGGGTGCGATAGCCCTTGCTACCGGCAATACCAAACAGGGCTTCTATATCTAGTTCAAAACCGGCACTAAAGACTGGCAATTTAAGGTTTTTACGGACAGCTGCGCTAAATTCTCCAACAATACCCAGTGGTTCACCACTAGCAACGTCGGAGACGGCGGCGCATCGTTCAGGATCAAACGGTTTGACAAACGAAGAATCCGGCATGGTCGTAATTGGCTCAAAACGGAGCGCTAAGCCAAAATGGCTGGCCAGCGATTCCAAATAATACTTAGCCATGTGGTACGCAGCGCCGGATTTTTTGAGTTTGTCGTTGGCAGCGTATACAAATGCAAGTTTTTCGAACTCCTGAGGCAGGCCGTCAGCGTCGCTGTCAATGTAGTCCAGGCTGTGTACCTTGCCGAGTTCGAATAGCGCAAACTCATCATAGCCGGATTTTACATTGGCATGAACTTTGTTGAGTAGGCTTGGGACCAGTGACAAGCGATAATACTGCAGCTCTGGGCTGAGCGCGTTATTGAGCTTAAAGGCCAGATCTTTGTTTTGGCCAACGTTATCAAGCAGCTTGCCGTGCACAAAGCTATAGGTGAGGACTTCATTGGCACCGCCACGGCTAAGCTGGTTGCGAATAGCCGTCTTAAAGTTAAACAAATAATTGGTGGTAGCTGGAGCAACCGATCTAAGAGGCAGCTGCAAGGGCAATTTGTCAAAACCATGTAGACGACCAACTTCTTCTACAATGTCTTCTCTGAGTTCAATATCGGTGCGCCAGAATGGGGCACTTACTTGTAGCCAGTCGTCGTGGGATTCCACCGTAAATTCAGCATTCGCAAGCACCGTAGCCATTTCGCTGCCGCTCAGTAAAAAGCCAAGTCGAGCATTTATAAAAGCAGTTTCGATACTCATTGGCGGGTGGAGTGATCCACGTTGTAGCGTCTCGGAAGGCAGGCTGGTACTGTCTAGAACATCACTAGCGAGTTGCGCCGTCCCACCGGCAAGTAATTCCTGCGCTGCCTTTAAGAGGACAGCCTCATTTTGGAGTGGACTTTGGCCCTTGTTAAACCGCGTCACGGCGTCACTAAACAAGCCGTGCGCCATGCTGGTGCGACGAATTGAGTACATATCAAAGGTGGCACATTCTAAAATAATAGCAACCGTTGCGTCGGTTACTTCCGTTTCTGCACCGCCCATGACGCCGCCGAGTCCGACCGGTGTGGTTTCGGTGGCAATCATAATAGCTTCCTTGCGGGGATCAATCGTTTTGCCATTAAGTAACGTCAGGCGCTCGCTATCACGCGGGTTGCGCGCAATTAAGGTTGCCGTATCGGTACCATCAAGCGCTCGTACCTTGTCGTAATCATAGGCGTGGAGAGGCTGCCCGGTGAGCATCATCATGTAATTAGTGACGTCAACAATATTGTTGATGGGGCGGATACCTACCCGGCTCAGCAGCGTCTGTAGCCAGATTGGACTTGGTTGTACTTTGAGCCCGCTTATGGCCACCGCCATAAATCGCGGTACCAGTTCGGGCAGCTCGTTTTTAATTACCAAGGGCAAGCGGTCAGCGCTAAGCGGCAGCTCTTTACTAGGGTTTTTGTACCAATCGGGTGAAGTAAACTGCTGACCCAGTACGGCGGCAACTTCACGGGCCACACCTAGCTCGCCAAAGCAATCAGGACGGTGGGTAAACATTTTGTTTTCGACGTCTATAATAACGTCGTCAAGCTTGTAGGTTTTAGCAAAATCGGCACCCGGTTCACCGGCATCAATTTCCATAATGCCTTCGTGCCCATCGCCAATGGCCAGCTCTTTAGGGCTGGCTAACATGCCATTACTGAGCGTGCCGCGAAGACTCCGAGCCTCTAATACAAAGGGATCCTTGCCAAAACTACTCGGCACAGTAGTACCGGGAGGTAACCAGGCTACTAAAATCCCGGCCCGGACATTAGGCGCACCACACACTACCTGCACCAGCCCCTGATCATTGCGCTCAACATTACTGGCCTTACCGCCGTCATCAATCCAACAAACATTAAGATGATCGGAGTCGGCTAGTTTTTCGCAGCTAACAACACGAGCAATTAGCACGTCCTTGTACTGCGCACCCAGATCAATCACGGCTTCGACTGCACCAATTTGCGCACCAATACATGCCACTAGCTCGTCTGTGGGTGGAAGTTCAAAATCTAAATATTCTTTAATCCAGTTGACGCTTACTTTCACGACTGAGCCTCTTTCCATAACGCGTATTTGTTTCGCAGGTTTTCCATTTCTTTGGCGTCCTTTTTAGCTGACAACTGCATGGCGTTTTCGGTGCCACGCTTAATAGCGTCAATAATTTTGCTGAGTCGCAGCAAAATATCGGGATCAAGCTCCAGGAATGACCGCTTGCCGGCAAAACGGTACATAGTTAGCAGCGTGTAGGCATGTTTATGGGCACTGCCCCATTCGTATTCGGTAGTAGTCGGCTCAAGGTTTCCCACGGCTAGCGATAGATAGTAGAGGGTTTCGTTGGCAGCGGTGCGGAGCTTTGCTTGGGTATCCCATTTTTCTTCTTCGGGTAGCTCGGCCAGCTTGCCATACATATAGCCCACTAGGTCCAGGGTTTCGTTGAGCAACACCGTATTGTCGTCGATAGCTGGCTTGGTCATGAAAATTGCCTCAAAAAGTCTAGTTTGGCGCTTTCAAAGTGGCGAATATCTTCGATACCATACTTCATGAGTACCAGACGCTCAATACCAAAGCCCCAGGCAAAGCCGGTATACACTTCTGGATCTATGCCAGCATGGCGCAGCACATTAGGGTGGATCATGCCGCAACCAACCAGTTCCAGCCACTGCTGTTCTTCCGAATCATCCTTACGAAGCACGGCTGGCCGTTCTATGGCAAACTCAAAGCTTGGCTCAGTGAATGGAAAATAAAAAGGTTGCGTTTTGGTTTTAAGTTCCTGGCCGAAGTAGCTGTTTAAGAATGTTTGTAGCGTTGCCATCAGCATACCGGCATTAACACCCGTGGATACGTAGACGCCTTCGAGCTGGTAAAAGGTATGCTCGTGTGTGGCATCCAGGTCCTCGTTACGGAAAACGCGTCCGGGCATCACACTGGCAATGGGAGTGCCGGCTTCTAGCTGTGCCTTACCGGCCTTGAGAATACGGTGCTGCATGATGCTGGTATGGGCCGGCGCAATCAGTGATTTTCCGTTCTTATCGGTTTGTTCAGTGGTAAAGGTATCAAAGTCATCTCGGGCCGGATGGCCTTCGGGGAAGTTGAGGGTATTAAACATGTGGTGGTCGTCATCTATCTGGCGTGATTCAACGGCTGCAAAGCCCATCCGGCCAAAAATATCTACGATAGTGGCAATTTCGGTCATGAGGGGGTGCACACTACCGAGCTCCGTGGGGAGCAGATGCGGTCGATCGGCGACGGCAGTATTACTGGCAAAAGGCGCTGTGACATCAATTGGCGGCAACGACGCGGCATCGACCTGCGTAGCCTGCACTAGAGCTGTTAGCTCCTGGCGTAGCGCATTAACCTCTTGACCGAACGATGCCTTCTCTTCTGGTGGCAAAATCCGCAGCTGGTCGTAGAGGGCCCTAAGCTCAACAGCCTTAAAAATGTCCTGCTTTACGCTCAACTCTTGTAAGCGATTTTTGAGCAATTCGGCGGTTTGGTCTATTAGGGTATTTTGGTAGCTCATATCTGAAGAATAGTATAACAGCCCTTTGAGTTTGATGCATAAAAAACAATTTCCATAAAGCGATATAACGTATACACTGAGCATAAACATACCGTAAGCACTATAAAATAAGGAATAACAATGACAACGGTCCTCCAATCTCCCGAACTCGTTCATCAATCTACCGCAGAGCAACGAGAGAGGCTGACTCCCCGTGTCGGCGAATACGCTGTCGTAGAAGTTACGGATATACGGTTAGTAAAGTCTGAAGAACCTCGAGTAAACGGCCAAAAACAAAAATATAAAAAGCACAAGATCATCACAGCCTACTGCGGACTCGTAATACAGACGCCGGAAACTACACCTGCCTTCGAAGCTATCAGATATGCTAGCGAAGCCGCACCCAGGGTATACGAGCGTGCACCAATATACCAGCTTACCGATGTAAGATTGGATGGGACAGATACCGCTAGCGAAATAGCTCGCACTGCTGATCTGATTCTAATTCCTGGTGCTTCTCAGGAATTTAAGTTTACACGCATTGAAACCCCTCTCGATCTGTAAGTTTGACCTCGAGTAAGCTATACTAGGCCTATGGCAAATTTTTCTTTTGATGCAGTCAGCGATTATGACAAGGCCGAGATGAACAATGTCTTTGACCAAACGCAGCGCGAAATTACCAGCCGCTACGACTTTAAAGGCACGCCGGCCGATCTCGAATGGCTCGACGGCGAAAAGGCCGGCTTTAAAATCACCGGCAACGGCGAATGGCAAATCGAAGCCATCTTGGATATTATCCGCAAAAAACTGGCCGCCCGCGAGCAAAGCCAAAAACTGCTCGATCTCTCGAGCGAAATAGTTGAGAGCAACATGAAAGCTACCAAGGAAGTTCCTCTCAAAAAGGGCCTCGACCAAGAAAAGGCTAAAAAAATCACCAGCCTCATCCGCGAGCAATACCCTAAGGTCAAAACCCAGATCCAGGGCGACCTAGTCCGCATCACCAGCAATAGCAAAGACGACTTGCAACAAGTCATGCAGATACTACGCGCTGCCGACTTTGACTTTCCCGTAAGCTTTACCAACTACCGCTAAAGACTATACTTATAAGCATATGCAAGATTCGACTGACCTCTTTTCCCGGATGAAAGCCGTTTTAGACATGAACGATCGTGGTAGTTACACCCAGCCGGCACATGGGCTCTACCCACACCAGTGGCTCTGGGACAGCTGTTTTATTGCCATTGGTCTTAGGCACATCGATGTTGAGCGGTCCAAAATGGAAATTATCAGCCTGCTCCGCGGCCAATGGCATAACGGCATGATGCCTAACATTATTTTTCGTGATGATCCGCAGTACCGCACCGACCGTGGTATTTGGCGCAGCTGGGTCAACCCATTTGCCCCTGACGGCGTAGCCACTACCGGCATTACCCAGCCACCGATGCTGGCCGAGGCAGTGGTCCAAATTGGTAGCCTAATGGAATGGCCGGAATGTAGGGCGTGGTACCGCCAAGTCTGGCCGGCCCTGCTCGCCTATCATGAGTGGCTGTATGCCGACCGCGACCCGCACCACGAGGGCTTAGTCCTCCAGATTCACCCCTGGGAAACCGGGCTCGATAATACGCCACCGTGGATGGCCGAAATGCACCAGCACCAGCTGCCGCTCTGGATAAACATCATCGAAAAAACCAGATTTGATAAAGTTATCAGCCTTTTCCGCCGTGACACGCACTCGGTGCCTATGGATGAGCGCTTCTCCACCATCGAGGCCATTGGCCTATTTGATATCCAGCGCCGCCTCCGCCGCAAAGCCTACGACAGCAACAAAATTCTGGACCACGGGCTGTTTGCCATCGAGGACTTGGCCTTTAACAGTATCTTTATCCGGGCAAACCAACACCTGCGTGACATTGCCCACAGCCTCAAGGAGATCCTGCCAAAAGAGCTTGAACATCACATATCGCTGACAGAAAAAGCCTTCGAAGAACTTTGGGACCCCTACACCATGCAGTACTATTCACGCGACTTTATTACACACCGGCTGCTCAAAGAACCGAGTATTGCCACGTTATTGCCCCTATACGCCGGTCACGTTACTCCCGAACGAGCCAAGGAGCTGGTAAAACTCCTCGAAAATGAATACGCCTTTGGGCCAGCCTTCCCGGTACCCAGCGTTCCTATTAATTCCACCTGGTATAATCCACGGCTCTACTGGCAAGGACCCAGCTGGGTAAACATGAACTGGCTAATTATTGACGGCCTCAAGCGTTACGGTTTTAGCGACCACGCTGAGGCCCTACGCGAAAGCACCTTAGAGATGGTCGAAAAAAGCGGCAGCTCCGAGTACTTTGATCCGCGTGATGGCTCGGGTGCCGGTGCCGACAATTTTTCCTGGACAGCCGCCCTGGCTATTGACCTACTTAAGCGTTAATCATCAATCGGAAAAGGTCCCCAGATTTTCTTAAATACCAGACGTTGCAGCGTGGCAATGGCAGTATCTTCTACCACCACGCCCCGAATATAGCCTGTTTCTGGCAGCGTGATCTGAGCTACCTTATTACCGTAAATAATCACGTATGCGGCCGGCCGTTCTCTAGTGCTGAGCAGTTTACGTTTGGCTAAATTCGCCTTTCGGCCGACCTTGCCGACGCCTATCACCTGCACATTTATCCCCATTTGCACCCGCCTGCGTGTAAAGTTGCGAAATTTAGCATACAAATGGTTCCGCACCTCAGCCGACGAAAATACGTGGTAGGTCTTATCTTCCAGGGCCGCTACCGTTGTTAGCACGTCCTGGAGTAACGTCGCTACTTCTTCTTCGCCGTCATAATACTTGGTGAACTGCGCAGCCTGGCTCACCGGCTGCAACTGCTTTAACATGGTCACGTACTCTGCAATCTTAGGCACTTCGTTGCCTATTGCCCGCTGGCGCTCGACTGCATAGGCCTGCAGCTTCTCGGGAGCTTCAGCCGCATAATATTTTCGTTTATTTTTAAGATGGCTACTGAGCAGACCGTATGACTGTAATTTTTTAATTACCTCGTAGGTGGTGCCACGATTCATGCCGGTCAGCTCGGCCACCGTACGGATACTTGCCGCCTCGCGCTGCTGTAGTAATGCCTCGTACACCTTAAGATCACGAGGTTCGAGCGCCAGCAGCTGATGGTCAAATGGTAATGACATTTGATTGCAGTATACAACACACTCAAAAACATGCATATTTTTGTCATTTTTTTTCGGCCATTACATCTTACTTTTTGAATAGTGCCGACATATCATAGTAAAGCCATTTAAAAAGGAGTTAAGCATATGGGTTATGACAGAGTGAGATTATTTGAAGGCGTCGGCGGCGAAAGCACGTTAATATCCGCCGATAAAGCTTCATCACAGACGGTGTACGGATATAAATTTGGTCACTTCGCATCGCTTATCGGTTTTACAGTTAGGAGAGTTGTAGATATACAGGCACTCGTGAGCGATGAAGGCTTACAATCGTTAGTAAACAACGGTCGAGCACAAGTAGCAGAATTTCCTGAAGCAGCACGTCAGAAGTGGCATGCCGAAAAATCACGCGCTGAAGACGCTATTGAACTTAAGCCGCCGTTAGACGAACACACACTACCAATCATATTAGCGTATTTGAAGACACACTGCGATCCGAATGACGCAGGCATGATTATTGATAACCGTACTGAACCAGAAATGTGTATTGCTGATCTGGCCTAGAGCTAGCAACCAGCTCGGGCCCGATAGAGAAACCCACTAATAAAGGAGAACCCTATGTCACTACCCACTATAGAAATGCGTCATCGAGATGTCAGTGCCCCGGCGCACGAGCTGACAGTCTGCCTAGCTCTAGAAGACCTGGACGGCGCATACACAACCATGCTGATAGAAGGTCGGCATAGAACTGAGCTTGGACCGTTATCAGAAAGACCGTACACGCTCAGTGATAGTGTAGTGTATTTAGCGAGCATCGGGGGCCAGGTATGGTTTAACGATCCGCAAAACCAGGAACGGCTTGATAGATGCCAAGGCATATATCAGCGGCTCGGACAGAGTGCTGTGGTATCCACTCTTGAGTCCGATTTTACAATTCTTAGGCGCCGCCCGGCAGCTGCTAATGGTGTATACGTAAATATGAAAGCTACGAATGCATTTGCTACCAGGATGGTAGCAGTATCGACAGCAGAGAACCAAAGTGAGGAGAGTATATTCGGTATGCCGCCCTATATCACCGTCACAGACGTAATAAGCACACTCGCGCATGGCGGCCTCGAAGCATACTGCAGAGGACCCTTACAGGAATCGGCTAGAAAGATGATTTTAGAGAGATTTATAGGCCACAATATGCAATTACTTGCTCGAGCCGATAGCACTGAACTCGCGTAGTTGTAGTTTGTAGCTTACGAATCGGGATCGCTTGGCCGGTCGAGGATGAGCGGCTCGACGGCCGGGGCGGTGTCGGCAATCTTTATGACGTCTTTGTCGATCTTTTTGAGCTCTTTGTGGGCGGCGTTGTAGTGATTGACGGTGGTGCCGAGACTAACGCCCAGTTTCTGCATAAAGACCTCGTAGGCGCTAATGTGGCGGCCAAGCTCACCGACGCGCTGCTGAATTTCTTTGGCTTGGTCTTCTATTTGCAGGCTGCGCAGGCCTTGCAAAACAGTTTGGAGGTAAGCCATAAAGCTGGTGGGGCTAACGATAATCACCTTCTTTTCGCGAAAGGCGTATTCAATTAAGTCCCGGGCGCTGGTGCCGGTGGTGCCAACCTTGTTTACGAGCAGGTCGTAGTAAATCGCCTCGCTCGGGATAAACATAAAGGCAAAATCCATGGTGCCGTCGCGTGGGCGAATATATTTGGCAGTCTCATCGATCCTGGCTTTTAAGTCGGCTTTAAATAATCGGGCCAGGCCCTCACGCTCCAATTTATCTTTTGATTCAACCAGCCGGTTGTAATTTTCTAAACTAAATTTAGAATCGATTGCCAATAACTTTCCCTTATCGAGTACTACCACAGCGTCGGCAATCAGATCCTTGCCATCATCTGCCTTACCGATTTTGTGCTGCAAATGGAACCGCTCGGGCGGCAACACGTTTTCTAGTACGGATTGCAGATAGTATTCGCCCAGCACGCCGCGCTGCTTTGGGTTTTGTAGAACATTTTGCAGGGTTTTTAGCTCGTCGGTAACGGCAAAGACTTGCTTATTGGTTTCTTTGAGTTCGGTTAAGTTACGCGTTACTTCGGCAATAATTTTACTGCTCTCACTAAACTGCTTCTGCAGACTGCCCAGCATCATAGCCTGGTTTTTATCAAATCGATCGGCCATCTGGGTTTGCAAGCCGGCTTTTAGGTCGGTGATATCGGTACTGAGCTTGGTTAAGTCCTGCTTGAGCAAGAGGGCGCTCTGACCATCTGTACCAGCGGGCTTACGGAGCAGCATGGCAATTAGCACTACAACAGCCAATCCCAAAACAATAACAGCGATAATCATGACTCTATCATAACATTTCTTATGCTTATTAGCTGTGGGCGAGGCTAATGGCGAACATTACGGCTGCGCCGAATACGGTCAGCGCGATCGTGCGGTAGCTAGAGTGTTTACTGTGGGCTTCGGGCAAGATTTCGCTGGCCCCAATGTAGAGCAAAAAGCCTGCAAAAAAGCCAAGATATATCACTAGGGCTCCCTCAGAAACGGTAAAAAAGAGGGTGCTCACGGCACCGAGTACGGGCGCTAGGGCGTCCACAAAGAGCAGTTGGAGCGCGCGCTTCCTATTATTCTTATTGAGCAGCATTAAGCTAACGGTGTTTATGCCGTCGCTAAAATCATGGGCAATGACGGCAATGGCCACGGCAACACCGATACTGTTGCCTGCCTGAAAGCCGAGCCCAATTGCCAGGCCATCAAAAAAACTGTGTGCCGCCAGCGCCAGTGCGCTTATAATGCCAACCTGAGGGTGATGGTGTGACCCGTACTCATCCTCTTGGCTGTGATGAATGAGTATACTTTTTTCGATTATATGAAATGCCAAAAACCCACAAACCAGAGCGATCATAGCGTAGCGCGCGTTGGCGTGATGGTGCTGGATGAGCTCGAATATTTCGGGCAGCAAGTCAAAGGCGACGACACCCAACAGTATACCGGCGGTAAAGCCCAGGATACGGTGCAATCGATCGCGATTACGGAGCGCAAACATGCCGCCAGCGGCGGTAGAGACAAAGGTAGTAGCAGCAAGAATTATCGGTAACATTGTATACAAGCTAGTTTGGAGGCTACGGGCTGTATTTGCAAATTATTATTGCCTAAAAATCCGAGGTGTTACCTCGGATTAGTGGAAGCCTCACACTTCCTATACTGGATTATACCGCTCATGGCAAAAAATAGTTGTGGGTTATTTTACAGCCAAAACCGGATTAGAAGCGTACGGATTATCTTTAATGTAAAAGCGCCATGGCACATCTTTAGCCCTAGAGATACCGATGCGGGTCGTCTGGGCAATTGTGCTCGGTGCGAGCGGCGGATTAATCCGTAAGACGAGCGGTGGCCGGCTCAGCTCGTGTCCGTTTAACTGTTTATCTATACCGAGAGCCTGGCAAACCTTGGCCGGGCCATTGGTGGCGGTAATACCCGTCTTACCGCGGCGTGCTTCTATGAGCTCAGTGCCGCGTACCGGCTCCACCGCCCGAATAAGCACTGCCGATCCCTCGCCAACCGGTCCAGCCACCACATTACAGCAATAGTGCAGTCCATAGGTAAAGTAGACGTACAGATGGCCAGCTGGCCCAAACATAACTCGCGTTCGTTCGGTTTTGCCCTTGTAGCTATGGCTGGCAGCGTCCGACTGATGGTACGCCTCGGTCTCAACAATTTTTACGAGCATTGTTTGGCCATCGAGCCGCCGTTCAAGGTAACACCCGAGTAAACGGGCGGCCACCTGCTCAACCGGACCTTGCAGGGCGGTCTGGAGACTCATGACAACAGATCCTTTAACCGGCTGTGGCCGGTGCTAGTCTGGCCTGCTTTGAGGGCAGCTCGGACTCTTTCGTATATAAATAAGCTGGCCCGCTGGGTAACGCGGTGCCGTTCCCGAATAGTATGGGCACTAATATGCCCTGTGTCTGTGCCAAAAATTTGCTGGACCTTACCGCGAATAACGAGCATGTCGCGGCGTCCAAACAGTACATCAATGGGCATTTTGAGCTGCACAATCTCGGCGGCGGCATTTTGTTTAACGATAGTGTTTTTTAAACTCTTTACATACGGCTGCCAGCTAGCGGCATCAATTTGCTGACCGGTTACTTTCTGCACCAAGGCCTGGGCAAGGCCCTGCTTCCCCTTGGCGACCGGCTGCATTGCACTAATTTGATCATACAGGGTGCGGTAAGCGTCAACGCGCCACCGATAGCGCCGTTTGTTTGGCAAACCTTCATAAATGGGCATTTCGTAGAGCACCAAGTGTTTGACCAGATCCGGACGCCGGTAAGCCAGCCTAACGGCTATTAAGCAGCCCATCGAGTGGCCGACAAGAATGATGGGTTGTGTAGGCCGGAGCTTTTTAATACTCGCCAGCAGCGCGTCCACATGATCATCTACCGTGTAATCAAGCCAGTCCGGTATGGGTGACTCACCAAAACCGAGCAGGTCAAAGCCCACAACCCGGCAATTATCGCGACTAAACATCGGCACCAGCGGCTGCCAAACGACATGCGATTGCCCAATGCCGTGCAATAGAACTACCAATGGTCCCTTTCCAGTATCTGTACCCCGATGGAGCCTAAGGGGACGCCGAAGAACACGATATTTTAGATATTCACTAACCGTCATGGTCGTGCTACCTCCTATTTAGAAGCATTAGAAGCGAGGGCGCGAGCCGCGTTGAACTTGCGAGACGAAATAACCGACGCAATAATAATCACAATGCCCGTGGTGCCGGTAATAACTTCTGGAACTTCGTGAAAAATACTAAACATCAGTGCTGCCGCCAATGCAAAGATGGCGTAGTGCGCCCCATGCTCCAGAAAACGGAAGGCTTCGAGCGTGCCGTTTTTAACCATATACACCGTGAGCGTCCGAACCCAGAAGGCGCCCACACCCAGCCCAATAGCAATCAGTGGCACTGAGTTAGTAATTGCAAAGGCGCCGAGTACGCCGTCAAAACTAAAGCTGGCGTCTAGGATTTCAAGGTAAATAAAGGCTACAAAGGCACCCCAACCAACATATTTAGCACTAGCGTCCTTACCCGTGGCCCGGCTGAGGCCGGCAATCAGAAGATGGATGGCAGTATAGGCAACTACGCCGGACAGGCCGCCCTTAAGTACCTCACCACGGTCACTAGACAGGAGCCCGACAACAACTACCACCATGGTCGCAATCAGCGGTGCCAACCAAAGGCCACCACCAATCTTTTGCAAGGGGCGTTCGAGCTTATGCAGCCATAAGATTTCTCGGTCGCTATCTAAAAAGAAGTACAGCGTGAGCAGCAAAAGAAAGGCGCCACCAAACGAAGAAATAGTAAGGTGGGCTGCCCCAAGATAATGCGCGTAGTGCGTCGGATCATTGAGGGCCAGGTCTAAAACCTGACGCCATCCCAGATTGGCCGTAAACGAGACGATTGCAATCGGAAAAACAAGTCGCATCCCGACTACCGCTATGAGTATACCGACGGATAGAAACACCAGTTGCCACAACTTAGACATCCGGATCAGAGTCTTAGCATTTATAACAGCATTGTCAAAGCTAAAGACTACTTCTAGGGCAATTAAAATCGCTACCGTAATGGCTGCACCAAATCCTAGATATATCCAGGCGCCACCAATCGAAAGTATCGTCAGGACAAAGGAGTAAAAGAACTCTTTAAACAGGCTTTTCATATCACTCTATCCTACCATAGGGCTATTAGTTTTCAGATACACATTTGTATTTTATGCGGCAGCTCGCCAGGCGCGTGTGCGGCCAAAAATTGCCAGCAAGCGCGTTTGCAGATCGGCATTAGCAGGTACGCTTATTGGCTGATCAAACAACGTATGGGCCGGTAGGGCTGAGGCGTTTGGAACTACGGTCGTTTCCATAACCGTTTCGGCAACACGCGGATCAAAACGGACTGGCATACCTATAGCCTCACCCAAATCCCAAGCATGAATTAATATATCACCGGAGACCTTTAGTAAGTAGTCTTCGATGCTATCTTCACTGCCATCAACATTGGCAACGTCTTCCAGGTCTACTTCTGCCAAGGCAGCCTCAACCCTATCGGCGGCGGCCTGCCAGCGAGCACTAATGTCCAAGGCGTCTTGGTCAATACTGCCATCAGCCACGCGAGTCCCGTGTAGACTTTCCTCGCCATCAAGCACCCTGGCTACGTCATTCAAAATAACCATCATGTGGTGCACCAGGTCCTCCACATCATATTCGGCGTCCGGGGTGTCATTGGCATAGTGGCTGGGCAGCACTTGCTTAACCACATAGGTAGCCTGGCCTAGGCATTTAGAAAATAATTCTGCTCCGTCCATTGCTAGTGCCATGCATCCCCTCCTTACTTATCTGAACATCATAGGGCGGCAGACTTAAAGCTGACTGTAAGGATTTTCTCTCTGACAAAAAAATGCTAGTGTTTTTTAGCAGATTTTTCTGTTGGCGCTTCGTGAAGTATTCGTTGCGGCAGTGCAAATGATACTGCAGAATCCTTGAGCGCCACCGACAAACGGCGGCGGAAGTCACCAGCAATGTCCCACTGACTAGCTGGCTTAACTTTGCCGTAACAGCGCACAATAATCCCATTCTCGGCAAAGTCCTCGGTACGTAGGTAGCTAATAGGCTCAATAAAGAGTGGTTTCCACTTGTCTACTTCGAGCATTTCCAGCCCCACTCGGTTAATAATTTTTTCGGCTTCATGCAGATCGCTTTCAAAGCTAACCGTAACGTCCACCACTACCGTTGAATATTTAAAGGTCCGGTTAGTAATAATGGTGGCCTCACCATTTCTCACCACATTGAGCGTTCCGTTGAGGTCTCGCAACTTAGTGATGCGTAAGGTTATTTCCTCAACCACACCCGAGGCACCGGCCGCACCGGTAGTTCCACCGCTCAGCGTCACGATGTCCCCCACTCGATACTGATTTTCGCTCAGTATAAAGATGCCCGCCAAAAAATCCTTGATGGTGTTTTGGGCACCGAGTCCAATAATTACACCAAATACACCGGCCCCGGCGAGGAGTGCAGCCAAGTTAACGTTTAGGAGAGTTAAAACAACCAGAGCCACAATCACCCACAGTGCAAAGGAGAAAGTCGTATGAAAAATACTAATGATAGTGTTTTCACGCTTTAGCTCCTCTACCTTCGATTCGTAGCGGTCCGCCCGGACAGCCCGGCGCACCAATCGGTCAATGAGGTTACGGCCGGCAGTTCGTACTACAAAAGCAGCTAGCACAGTGATGATGATTGGTAAAAAGTGGTCCGTAAAGAGCTGGTGATAGTGAATATGCATAGTTAGACAGTACCCTATTTGCTAGCGCATACGCAACCAAATCCTACAGTAGCGTAGGCTGACCGGAAAATTCATCTTCTGGCTTTTGGGTGGTCTGTTCTGGCGTAGCCTCTGGCAGTAACTCAGGAATAAGGTCCTCCTCCAAGCCATCATCAAGCTCAAGGGTTTTTATGGACGGCAGCGCCCGATTAGTAATACCCTGCAAATCACCATACATGCCTATGGTGTTATCAATAACATTGCGGATTGCTTTTTCCTGATGTGCCCAGCGCAATGCGGCCGCCCGCTTTTCTTTTTCTATTTCGGTCTGCAGCGTACCGTAATTTTCTACAATAGCCTCCACCCGGTGGCGAAATTCCGGGCCAACCAGGTACTGAAAGAGGTACTCCATACTGGCATCTTTATTGGCATTCATTTTAGTGGCAGCATCAACTTGCAGAATAATGCCGCGGAGGGCCACGGCTAAACGAGTAGCAAAGGCCGGACTCGACACCCAAACATTATTTTCGAGCTGTTTAAAATCTTTAATGTCACCGGGTAACTCCTGCGAAACAATGACGCCGATATTGGCATTGGCTTCGCGAATATCAGCCTTAAACTTGGCAATCCAGGCGGGTTGCCATTTGCCATTCTTGGTTTCCCAAAGCAGCATACCGCAGCTCGCACCACCCTGGTTGTGCACAATCTGCTTCATATCGGCCCCGCGAGCGCCTTTCTTGACCTCTTGGATTTCGTCGAACGGGAACTCCTCCCGCAGTCGGTTTTCTAGGTCAAGCTCCAAAACTTCGCCCTGATTTTGCTGCGAGCCTTGCTCGGCCTTACGCTGAGCATCAGCGAGGGCTTTTTGGGTGTCGGCTAATTTTTTCTCGCTCTCGGCTATCTTAAGCCGATAACTTTCCGCTGCCAAATGAGCACTCTCTTCACGGATTTTGGCTTCCTCGGCACTAAATTTCTTTTGGGCTTCGAGGTCAGCGTTGGCCCGAGCCTGCTTTTCGGCGCGTAGTTCAGTCATAATTTCGCCCAGCTGCTCGCGGAGCTGCTTATTGGCGGCCTTTTCGGTGGCAGCATCGTCTTGCAGCTGCTTAGTAGTGAGCTCTTGCTCGGCAGCTAATTGTTTCTGAGCGCTGCTTGCAGCCAGTTCAATCTTTTTCTTGGCGAGCTCAAGCTCGGCGGTGGCCTGCTGCTGCAACAGCTCACGCTCGCCGGCAAGTTGCTTTTCCGTAAGAGCTTTAGCAGCCTGACGCTCTTTGAGGACCGATGCCTCTGATTCTAGGCGTAGCTTTTCTAGCTCGTCTTGATGTTTATGACGCTCGGCAGCTAGCACCCTGGCCTCTATTTGACCCTCGAGTGCCTTGTCTACCTCAATCTCTACACCACAATTTTTACAAACTATCGTATTCATATACCTATTATCGCAATACCGGGCGACAACCCCAAATTATTTTACATAAATGTAAGAATTATTTAATGTTTAGTATTGTGCTTTTTGCCTTCGCCGTAGGCCGTACCAACCGCAAAGCCAAGTCCCGAACCAAGCGCAATACCCGGTCCAATACCCAGCGCCAAATTATCCATTAGCGCTCCCACAATAGCACCTGCGCAAATTCCTACCGAAATACCCAGTGACATGCCAACAGCGCCGTAACTGGCAGGACTATCCGAATCAATCTTATCTTTGTGCATGCCATTTCCTTTTTTAGCTACTCCCATAGTAACCGTTATTAAAAATTTGACTGTAATAATTCTCGTAGCGCTTAGCGGCTAGCTTGTCTGCGAAAGAGTATGGAGGCCAGTGGAATCGTAATTATCATTGATCCCAATCCCCAAGCAAGTGCAATCCAGCCATGGTTGCCAATCGGCGTGCCCAGTAGCAGCGCTCGGAGCGCATCAATAAACTGGGTAATCGGCTGATTCTGCGCAAAGGCCTTCAGTACGGAATTCATGCTGTCCGTACTTACAAAGGCGCTACTGGCAAAAGTCAACGGAAAAATAATCACAAAGGTAAGCCACTGTACGGCTTCCACGCTTTTAGCCAGCACGCCGACGATGGCCGCCAACCAAGAGAAGGCTAGGGTAAAGAGTACGATTAAGCCGGCAATTTGCAGCCACTCAAAAAGGTTGGCGCTGCTACGGAAACCAATTGCCAGCCCCGCCAAAATCATAACTACTGTCGATAAACCATTGCGAAACAGGTCCGAAATAACGTGGCCACTCAGAACGGCAATATTATTCATAGGCAGCGACCGAAATCGATCAATGATACCCTGTTGCAAGTCGTTGCAAATAGATACTGCCGTTGTGGTAGAACCAAAAGCCACGGTCTGAATAATAATCCCCGCCATCAAAAAGTTAATGTAGCTGACGCCGTGTGGCAACGACTTCTCGATAGCACCACCGAATACGGCCGCAAACAGTACAAGAAACATGATTGGCTGAAAGAACGTACCAAGCAGCTGGTCGGTATTACGAACAATGTGCGTTGTGCTGCGCCTAATCATGATTAAGGCGTCGGTTATTGCAAATACGATTTTTGGTTTGTGCTCAAATTGTAATTCGGTCGCCATTTATTTGTCTCCTGCTTTCTTACTCGGGGTTTGTTTACCGGTAAGCGACAAAAAGACGTCATCCAGCGTTGGTTTGTGAACGGCCATCGATACTAAAGTAATTTTAGCTGCCGTTAACAGGTCAAGGACATGGCGAACATCTTTGTTGGTATTAGTAATAATAATTGTGGCCGACTGCTCTTTTTCGTTAGTATCTACCACTTCTTTGCCAAGCGCCTCGGTGGCAGCCTGCAAGGCTTTGGCATCTTTAAAACCGAGTTCTAAACGATCCTTGCCCACCCGGCTCTTGAGCTCGGTGGCAGTCCCTTCGGCAATAACCCTCCCGCCATCAATCACTATAATTTGATCGGCAAGTTGATCAGCTTCTTCGAGATACTGGGTGGTGAGTAAGATGGTAGTGCCATTGGCCATCAGCTTTTTAATAATATCCCACATAGCTAGCCGTGAGCGGGGGTCGAGACCGGTCGTAGGCTCGTCCAAAAAAATAACCGGTGGCGTTGCAATCAAGCTCACCGCCAGGTCGAGGCGGCGGCGCATGCCGCCGGAATAGGTCTTAGCCGGACGGTTAGCCGCCTTTAAAAGGTCAAACTCTTCGAGTAGTTCTTCGGCCCGATCTTTGGCGCTTTGCTTAGTGAGGCGGTAGAGCCGCCCCATCATCACCATATTTTCTCGGCCGGTGAGAAGCTCATCAACTGCTGCAGACTGCCCAGTAAGACCGATGACACTACGGACCTTATCAGCGTCCTTAGCAACATCAAAGCCCTCAACCATAACGCTGCCGGCATCAGCCTTGAGCAAGGTGCTTAGGATACGAACTGTTGTTGTCTTACCGGCACCGTTTGGGCCCAGCAAGGCGAGCATAGTGCCCCGTTCTACCTTTAGGTCAATGCCCTTAAGCACCTCGTTGCTGCCATAAGACTTTTTAAGCCCTTTGGCTTGGATAACATAATCGGGCTTAGGCACAGGCACTCCTTAATAGATGGTAATGCAGCCATAGTATCATGTTGGCGTAGCCTGTAGCCAGCATATAGTTACAGATAAGGAATTTTGGATATTTTGCGTATAAATCACTAGTTTTAGCACGTTTTGAGCTATACTATTTAGTACAATGAGTTTCATATCTAACAGAGGCGGTGCTTAAGGTGCCTATTACGTTTTCTCAGGCCCAGCGCAATGTCACAGAACTTGCTAATCGCACCACGTACAGTAAGGATGTTGTGTTTGAATTGCTAGCAGCCTTTGGCCGTTCGGCATCGGCCATCGCCAAACTTAGGAATGGCACCAATAACCTGGCCACCGACCAAGCAAATGAAGTACTGCAGCGCGGTGTCGTATATTTTAAGCAAACACAACAATCCGGCCTGCTTCTAGACATCGAAAAATTGGAACAAGATCCGCTGACGGTACGCTACAATCCGCGCTATCTCATCGTCACCGACTATCGGCAACTGGTAGCAAAAGATACCAAAAAGGGCAGCACCCTTGACATTAAGATTCAGGACATTGATCGGCATGTTGATTTTTTTTATGGCTGGACCGGCAACGAGGTCACCAGCGAGCGGACCGAAGCCGTGGCCGATCGTCGAGCTGCCGACAAAATGAAGGAACTGTACTACGAAGTAGCTGATGTTAATCGACAAAAGTTTGCAGTACCGGGCAATAATTTCCGTCACGACCTAAACGTATTCTTTACGCGACTGCTGTTTTGCTTTTTTGCAGAAGACACCCGGGTGTTTAGTAAAACGGATGCCAACATTTTTACTGACGCTATTCGTGATTTTACGCAGCTAGATGGCAGTGACCTTAATGAATTTCTAGAGACACTGTTTATGGCACTCGACAGCAAAGAAAAGGGCCAGTTTAGCAGCCCCTTCTCAAACTTTCCTTACGTTAACGGCAGTCTGTTCGACACCAAACGAGATTTTACGGTCCCAGACTTTAATGCCCAAGCCCGCAAACTTATCATTGACTGCGGTTCACTCGATTGGTCAAAAATAAGTCCTGACATTTTTGGTTCTATGTTCCAAAGTATTGTCGAAGAAGAGCGTCGGGCCGCCCACGGCATGCACTACACGTCGGTACCAAATATTATGAAGACCATCGAACCGCTATTCTTAAACGAACTTCGCGATGAATTTGATAAGTACTACGACAACGTTCCCCGCCTTATAAAGCTCTACGATCGGATTGCAAAAATTAAAGTTTTTGACCCCGCCTGTGGTTCCGGTAATTTTCTTATTATTGCCTACAAAGAACTGCGCAAGCTGGAGCACGGCATTATTGAACAGATTATTGAACAGCGTGGCGCCCTGGAAGGTCTGAAGCTTACCAGTAGTATTAATCTTGATAACTTTTACGGCATCGAGATAGATGATTTTGCCCACGAAATTGCCATCCTTTCGCTATACCTCGTAAAGCACCAAATGAATATTGAGTTCCAAAAACAGTTTGGTAAAGAAATTGAGCTCATCCCCCTCAAAGATAAGGCCAATATTATCCTCGGTAATGCCGCGCGGTTGGACTGGCAAGACGTTTGCCCAAACATTGCCCGGAGCGGCAGTACCAGCCTAGAACAGGGCCAGCTCATAGAAGACGACTACCAGCAAGCAGTCCTACTTAACGAACAGGATACTAAACAGTGGGACGAAATTTACCTTATAGGCAACCCGCCTTATCAAGGCGGCAAAACCATCAAAGAAGCTTCCATGAAGGAGGACGTTAAACGCGCCTTTGCCGGCAGTAGCTACTCAAAAAATATCGACTATATTTCTATTTGGTTTTTGCAGGGTGCAAGGTATATTGCCGGCTCAAAAGCAAAGCTGGCATTTGTTTCCACCAACTCCATTTGCCAAGGTGAGCAAGTAAGTATGCTCTGGCCCCGGGTGTTTAAACTAGGTCTCGAAATTCAGTTTGCCTACACCTCGTTCAAATGGAAAAACAGTGCCAAAGATAACGCCGGCGTTACCTGCGTTATTGTGTGTCTGGGCGCTGTCAGTCCAAATAAAAAACTACTCTTTACAGACAACGTCGGCGCCAGCGTTGAGCATATTAATGCCTACCTTATTGCCAGCTCCAATGACACCATAGTCACCAAGCGCTCCTCGCCATTATCCGACCTACCTAAGATCGCACTAGGAAGCATGCCTAAAGACGGCGGCGGCCTAGTGCTCACAAAACAGGAATATCTGGATGCAGTTAACGCTGATCCGGCTGTGGAACACTACATCAAAAAGTTTGTGGGCTCGGACAATTTTATTAAGGGAGTTGACCGCTACTGCCTATGGATTACGCCCGATCAGTACAATGAGGCCAAACAGGTACCATTTATAGCCGAGCGGCTGGAAATGGTACGTAAGTATCGCAGCGACAGTGACGCCGAAAGTACCGTTGCCTATGCCAGTAAACCCTACCGCTTTATTCAGATTAGCTATCAAAATACTGATTCAATTATTATCCCGCGTATTTCGTCGGAGCGCCGCGTCTACATCCCCGTTGGCTATCTCGATAAAAACAGCGTGGTCTCCGATGGAGCCAATGTTATTTACAATGCTGAGCCCTCTATTTTTGGGCTGATGTCCTCCCTGATGCATAATGTGTGGGTTAAGGCCGTATCTGGTGGGCTGGAAACGCGAATCAACTATTCGTCCACGCTCTGCTATAACAACTTTCCGGTGCCCACACTCAGCCAGCAAGATAAGCAGCAGCTCACCGCCCAAGCCCGTGGGGTGCTCTTTGCCAGAGAAAATCACAGCGAAAAGAGCTTGGCAGAAATGTATGATCCGGATAAAATGCCGGAAGATTTGCGCCAGGCGCATCACGAACTCGACCTGGTCGTGGACCAACTGTACCGCAGTAAGCCCTACGAGCATAATGAAGCCCGCTTGGCCGATCTGTTCACGCTCTACGAACAAATGACACTAACCGCCCTAACAAGAAAGCCCTAGCCATGTCTGATGCCGCCACGCAAAACGAAACTATTAACATCGTTGACGTCAGCTACGAGCAGACGGGTGCTAGCACTAAAACTGATGCGCTCGGTATGCGCGAAATGCAACAACGGGCCTACGCCAAACGCAGCAGTCGGCATCTACTCATAAAGGCGCCGCCGGCATCAGGCAAATCGCGCGCGCTGATGTATATTGGCCTCGATAAACTGCACAATCAAGGCAAGCGCAAAGTTATAGTTTCGGTACCGGAACGAACTATTGGCGCATCATTTGAGACCACCGATTTGCAGCAAGAAGGTTTTTTTGCCAACTGGGAAGTAGCACCCCGTAATAACCTCTGCGTCGGTAGTGGCGATGATAAAAGCAAGGTTGCTGCCTTTAGCCGCTTTATGGCGGGCGACGACCCAATATTGGTCTGTACTCACGCTACGCTTCGCTTTGCCTTTGAGGTCCTCGACGCAGCGGCATTTAATAATTGCGTGCTGGCTATTGACGAATTTCACCATATTTCTACCAGCGAAACCAGCAAGCTCGGTGAGCTGCTGCACCAAATTATGGCCCAGTCGGATGTCCAGATTATTGCCATGACCGGATCATATTTTCGTGGTGATGCCGTCCCGATCCTCACACCAGAAGATGAGGCCGAGTTTGATAAAGTAACCTACACCTATTATGAGCAGCTCAATGGTTACACCTATTTAAAAACACTGGGCATTGGTTACCACTTTTACACCGGTAGCTACCTCAGTGATGGCGCGCTTGATGCCGTACTCGATACCACTAAAAAGACTATTATCCATATTCCCAGCGTCAATTCTAAAGAATCTACCCAGGTTGGCAAACGTGAGGAGGTCGAGCAAATTTATGACCTGATTGGCGAATGGCAGGAGCAGGATCCAGCGAGCGGCATCGAAATTGTTAAAACCAGTGACGGTCGCCTACTCAAGGTGGCCAATCTGGTAGAAGATGAGCCAAATCACCGCGCAAAAATTAGTGAATACCTGCGGCAGGTTGCTCGCAATGATATCGCCGGCATTGATATTATCATTGCGCTTGGTATGGCCAAAGAGGGTTTTGACTGGCCCTACTGCGAGCAGGCCTTAACCATTGGCTACCGGGCCAGCCTGACAGAAATTGTACAAATCATCGGCCGCTGCACGCGTGATAGCTACAACAAGTCGCACGCCCAGTTTACTAATTTAATCGTGCAGCCAAACGGCACCAAGGATGATGTTCAAATATCGGTGAACAACATGCTCAAAGCCATTACAGCGTCCCTACTCATGGAACAAGTACTGGCACCTAATTTTACCTTTAAACCACGTACCTCGCCTGAGCAAAAAGCCCGGGCCGGAGAAGTATTTGTAAAAGGCTTGCGAAAACCGCCGAGCGACATGGTTAAACAAATCCTTGCTACACAGCTGGAGGACCTGACGGCCGACGTGCTCCAAAATACACAGATCCAGCGAGCGGCAGCCGCCGGCCACACCGGTGAGTATATGAAGCACCTGCAGTCCAAGATCATTCGAAACCGCCTCCCCGGCCTGACAGAAGACGAAGTAGAGGTAACCAGGCAGTACCTAGCAGCCAACTTGGCTTTTAAAACTGCCATTCCAACCAAGGATGAGAACGGCGACACCAAGTTTTTAACTATGGCCAATAGCTTTATAAATCTCGACGAGTTAAGCATCGATCTGATCGATTCCATAAACCCTTTCCAGCATGCCTTTGAAGTGCTGTCTAAAAAAGTAGGTGCCGACGTGTTCCGAGTTGTCCAAGACACCATTGCCGGTTCACGAATTGACATGTCAGACGAAGACGCCTTGGCACTAGTACCAAATATTCAGGCCTTTGTGGTGGCACACAATGGCAAATATCCTGCCCTCAATGCCGATGATAAGCAGGAACAGCTGCTTGCCCAGGCACAAGCCTATATAACCGCCCGCAAAATGCAATGGCTCCGCGAAAAGCAGGCCGAGTAACATGGAATTTTCCGACGAGCTCATTAAGCTGTTTGAGTCTGACGAGGGCCTATTTGACCCTCCAAAAAAGGCCATACCCGTCACGTCCGACGATCGTTTGACTGAATCTTTTAAAAAAATTACCGAGTTTGTGGAGCAACATAACCGAATGCCGAGTGTTGACGCCCAAGATATTTCCGAAGCCATGATTGCCACCCGCCTGGCAGCCATCAGGAACGATGCCGGCAAGGTTGCAGCGCTAAAACCCGTCGACACATTGGGCCTCCTCGACATGCCGGCAGCACCCGCGTCTATGGACGAATTATTTAGCAATGATACCTTTGGCCTCTTTAATACTCCTGCCGATCAGATACTCGACGTCAAACATGTCCCGGTACGCCTAAGATCACCCATCGAGTCAAAAGCCCAACGAACCAGGGCCCAAGATTTTGAAAGCTATAAGGCCGGCTTTGAGGAGCAGCAAGTCAAACTGGCCAGCGGCGAGCTCAAGCTGGTTAGGTATACCACTGTCGACCAACTCTATTTGGACCACTACTACGTGCAGGATGGCTTGATGTTAAAAATTATTGACGTTGGCGAAAAAAAGCGCGTTTACGATCGCAACAAAGAGCGCTTTCGAGTGATATTCGAAAACGGCACCGAATCCAATATGTACCGCCGCTCGTTGTCGCAACGTTTGTACGAGAATGGATTTGCGGTGGTTGCACCCGACTACACTGGAGAATACGCACAGCTCAGTGAGGATGATGTTATAAAGGGTTATATTTACGTCTTGGCATCTAAGAGCACCGCCGAGCACATTACCGCCATACAAGACCTCTACAAAATCGGCTTTTCAACCACCCCTGTGGCCGAGCGCATAAAACATGCCAAAAAAGATCCTACCTATCTTATGTCAGACGTAGAAGTCGTCGATAGCTACACGGTAACTGGTGATTACAATCCACAAAAGATTGAGCATTTTTTGCATCGAATTTTTTCTGAGGCGGCAATTGACATAAATATTATTGATGCCGACGGCAATGATTACCGACCTCGGGAATGGTACACCGTGCCGCTGCCAGTTATTGAGCAGGCCATTAATCTATTGCTCAATGGTGATATTATTCATTACCATTACGACGCCACTACCCAGAAGATTGTGCCGACTACCTAGTAGCTTTAGGGCAAATCATGCTGTCATGCCGTCCAAATAAGCGTATGCTATGTCTATAACAAAGGAGATAATATGTTAAAAGACGCACCAGCCTTTAGTGGCTTTTCAACCGATGACGTGGCTAAGGCCCAAGTATTTTATAGTGAGATGCTGGGGCTGGATGCCCACATGAATGACATGGGCATACTCACGCTTAAATTTAGTAATGGTGGTCACACCATCGTCTATCCAAAGGGTGATCAACACGTCCCGGCCGAGTTTACTGTTCTAAACTTTCCGGTCCGCGACATAGACAGCACCGTTGATGATTTAACGGCTAAGGGTGTCAGCTTTGAACACTACGAGGGCATGGGTCTGGACGAAAAAGGTATTGCAAGGTCCGGTGGCCCGCTGATTGCCTGGTTTAAAGATCCGGCCGGCAATATACTGTCGGTTATTCAGCAGAACTAGCAGTCACTCAAGCCACTGACTATACGTTTCAGGGGTTTCAAAAAATGACATGCATGCTTCTTTTGGTTAGTCGCCAAACAAGTCATTGCGGCCCGTTACGATGCTAATGACATTAATCATATCAGCCATCGCCGTAGATACCAGACTTGGTTCGCCGGTGATGCCATGTAAACTTTGATCAAATTCATTTGCAGCAACTGATGTGCTATCAGTAAAATCAGTTGCTGCTACCACTCTACCGGTAATAACGGTCAAGAAACCCTGCTCCTGTTGCGGAACAAAATCTACCGCATCATATACGGGCCGACCGTTGCGTGTGATGTATGCGGCTACGGCTTTTTCGCCAATTTTGTACTGCACCCGGTTGAGTACGGTAACGGTGCGTGTATCGGTTTCTAAGGCAATGTCCTTACAGTTAGTTTCTATAACACCTAGCCTTGTAAGCTCGCTGCTGTCAACATCCTCTAAGTCACCCGTGATTTGTTCCGGTAGCCGTAGCAAATGAGTGTCGGTACCACTATGGGTGGCAATCCGGACACCGGCTGGATTGCTTTGGGCGTCATACTTTCGAATAACGCGGAGCAGGAAGTGATTTTCCGGGAAGCCCTTTCCGGCTTCCAGCCGACGTTGCAAATAATAGCCGGGGCGCATTCCTTGGCGATATACGTCATCACCCAGCTCTTCACTAAGAGCAACTACCGTATCTAAAAATTTCTCTGGGCTAATAACATTGGACATGAAAGTATTATTATAAATTTTTTAACTATTCGCGTCAATAGTAGCCAGTATACCCTAGGCCTTACGGCGCTCCTGCGACAGGGCAAAGTTGAGCACCACAAGCAAGCCAACATTGGTGATAAAGCCGGGGATTGCATCAAATTCAACCCTTGAGAATATAAAGAACTCGGTCAGGAAAATGGTAATGAGGACCGCCCTGCGGAACCATTCAAAGCTCTCACTGCGCGAGCCCGCGAGCTTTACTGCTCCAACCACTGCAAAAGCACTGGCCACAATTGTAGAAAGTAATTGCCCAATAATAACAAAGCTCCCGTAGGCGCTATCACCGCCGTGAAATAACTTATTTACTACGTCAAGGTTGCCAGCCAGCGTGCTAAATATAGCCAGTGCAAAGATAATTGCCTCCGCAATAAATATGGCACCGATAAGCCGGTTTGAGCCTCGCTTATTCCAGAACTTTCTGTACTGGACGTTTATTTTGGTAAGCATACGCGCACGGAAGGTTGGCTCCTCGCTCCTTGCCGTTGTTACATTCTTAAGCAGTTCTTGCAACTGGCGCGTAATTGGGTCGTCTTGACGTGCTTTGGAGAGTAATTGTTGAACACGTCGCTTTTCCGTGGCGTCCATATCCTGCATTACAGCTTCTTCGAGTTGATTAAGCGCATTGAGCTGATACTCAATATGCCGGTAGTGCGTACTCCGTGTTAAAAAACTAAAACTAAGATACAGGACAATAAAGGTCGCATAAATCAGTCCAATAGTAGGCTGAAAAAAGTAGTTGTTGTCCTTGGTAATAAACTTACCGAGCTCATCAATAAAAATACCAAAACCTACACCACCAATCAGCGCAGCTAGGCGTTGGGCTCGACGACCAATAAAGCTAATCATAATTACCATAGAAGCCAGCATAAATATGCCGCCATACAGCATGTGAGCAATGTGCAGGCTGCCACCGCCGACTTGCGGATAGCCGGTAATATACAGATAAAACCGCAGAAGCAATAAACTGCTCACCGCTGACACCAGTAACAGTTCGAGGTTATCGCGGGCCTGGATGTTGCGATTGAATAGATTGTTCATATAGCCATAGTGTAGCCTAAAACTTGAGTAAGAAGTACGGCTTGCTCAAAAACAGCACAAAGCGGCCCGGCTTACTGTCGAGCTTAATGAGGTGGGTGTGCTGATGAGGCTGGGAGCGCTGGGCACTATCCACGGCGCGGGCATAGACGTTATAGCCTTTTGCTTCATACTCGGCTATCAGTTTAATGATGTCCAACATAGCGGCTTCAGGTAGTTCTGCTAATCCAAGGACGTGCTTTTTAGGAATCACCATTAAGTGCTCGGTAACATTACGCATTTCCCACATGTCGTAAGAAACGCGATTTGGCAGCACGTAGGCATACTTTGTCTCACGGATAACAAGGCTTTTGACGGCGTCATAATCACAAAATGGACAGTGCTCTGGCTTAAGCAAACTTTCGTAGGCTGTCAGATTCTTGCGGTAGTGAAACATGGCTTATACTTTAGCGTTTGCGTTTTTTGGGGTCAAGTTCGCGCTTGCGAAGACGGAGGTTCTTGGGGGTTACTTCCAGAAGTTCATCGTTCTCAATAAAGTCCAAACACTCTTCCAAGCTAAAGATAACCGGAGGAGTAAGTTGCACCACGCCGTCGCTTGAGCTAGAGCGCATGTTAGTAAGGTGCTTTGCCTTACAAACGTTCATTTCCATGTCTTCCATGCGGCTGTTAAGGCCAACAATCTGGCCGGCGTAAACTTTTTCGGCAGGACCTACAAAGACGGTGCCGCGGGCTTCGGCAGTTTGCAATGAGTAGGGTGTTGTTACACCGGTTTCAAAAGCAATTAGTACGCCACTGCGGAGTTGCTGTAATGCAGTGCCCTGCGGCTGATAACCAATAGTCAGTGAGTTCATAACAATCGTACCCTTAGTGTTGGTAAGCAAAATGTTACGCATACCAAGCAGCGCGCGTGTTGGCATCTCGTACACCAGCTTGGTGACACCCTTGGGGCTAGCAAACTGTTCTTTGAGTTCGGCGCGGCGCTTGCCGAGTTCCATCTGAACGGCACCGACATGCTCAGCCGGGACTTCAATCAAGACTTCTTCGATTGGCTCAAGGGTTTTACCATCTTCTTCTTTGGTAACTACCTGCGGGCGGCCAACTTCAAACTCATAGCCTTCGCGGCGCATAGTCTCAATAAGCACGCCGAGGTGGAGTTCGCCGCGACCGGCAACGGTAAAGCCGATACCATCGGGCTCAACCCGGAGACCAACATTGGTTTCGAGCTCTTTTTCAAGGCGTTCGGCAATCTGGCGAGAGGTGTTAAAATCACCTTCCTGACCCTTGAAAGGCGAGGTGTTTGGACCAAGGTAAATACGAAGGGTTGGAGCTTCTACTTCGATTGTCGGTAGCGCTTCCGGCTCATTAGCGTCAGCAATAGTTTCACCAATCTGCGCTTCAGAAATTCCAGTTAGCTGCACGATATCACCGGCAACACCGCCAGCTACTTCGAACTTACTGACACCATGGCTCATAAAGACGTTATCAATCTTGGCACGAACTTGGCTGCCATCTTTTTTGCAAAGAACAACAGCGTCACCGGGCTTGATTGCGCCGCGGGTAATACGGCCAATACTGTACTTACCCTTAAATGTGTCGTGGGCCAGTGCTGTTACCAACATCTGGAATGGCTTGTCCAGCTCAACGCTTGGAGCCGGAACCTTTTCGATAATAGCGTCAAAAATAACACTCAAGTCACCCTCTTCTTCAAAATCATCAGGCACCGCAAGCCAGGCCTTTCCGGCACGGCCGGTAGCGTAATAAACTGGGTAGTGCAGCTGATCTTCGTGTACGGCCAGCTCTAGAAAGAGGTCGGCGAGTTCGTCTTCGACTTCTTTGATACGGCGACCATCTTTGTCGATTTTATTGATAACAACAATTGGACTCAGTCCGGCAGCCAGTGCCTTACTAAGTACGAACTTAGTCTGCGGCATTGGGCCTTCCTGAGCGTCAACAATTAAGAGGCAGCCGTCGGCTAAGTTAAGCGTTCGCTCAACTTCACCAGAAAAGTCGGCGTGTCCGGGAGTATCAATAATGTTTACCCGGTAGTCACCGTGCTGCACGGCGGTAATCTTGGCAGTGATAGTAATACCGCGCTCTTTTTCCTGATCACCAGAATCCATAATAAGGCTTTGGCCCATCTCGGCTTGGTTATCACGAAAGGTTTGCGACTGCTTTAAAAGACCGTCAACCAACGTCGTTTTGCCATGGTCAACGTGCGCAATAATAGCGACATTACGAATTTTGCTAGGGTCTTGAGTAGTTGGTTGCATAACGGTCCTTATTTAAAGCGATTTTCAAAAACTAATTCTTACTATCATACCAGACGTCCGAGTCCAAATGAGTACGACGGACTCCGGGCAGTGCAGTTTGGTTGCAAATGGAGCATTAGGTGCGAGCCGTACTTTACGTACGGTGAACGCCTAAGCGCACATTTGCGATCAAAATGTGCGCCCGGTGTTCGTCGCGTCCTAGTTGCCGACGAACGTTAAA
The DNA here is from genome assembly GCA_028286245.1 of Candidatus Saccharimonadota bacterium. Taxonomy (GTDB): domain Bacteria; phylum Patescibacteriota; class Saccharimonadia; order Saccharimonadales; family UBA4665; genus UBA4729. Next base: position 239,719 of record JAQBRY010000004.1, read on the forward strand.
GCGTGGCCTATTTTTCCTGCGCGGCCGACCCTACCTATACGGTGCACATAGTCCTGGTAAGACTGCGGCATAGTGTAGTTAACAACGTGCGTAACATCAGCAACGTCAATACCGCGGGCTGCAACGTCAGTTGCAACCAGGATGGTAGTTTTGTTCTGCTTAAAGCGGTCGAGGGCACGAAGGCGCTGGCCCTGTGACTTGCCACCGTGAATGGTATCAGCTTCAAAGCCGCGAGCTTGTAGTTCCATACCGAGGCGTTCAACGCTGCGCTGGGTTTCGTCAAAGACGATAACCTTGTTTACAGCAGGATCGAGTAAGATGTCGTGCAGTTTGGCCATCTTGTCGCCGGTGCCGCTAAAGCGGACAACGTCTTGGTGCACGTTGTCACTGGTTTCACCAGATTTAACCGCAACGGTCTTTGGGTCGTTAGCGAAGGTTCGGATCAAACCTTCAACGCGACCATCCATGGTTGCAGAAAAGAAGAACGACTGGCGCTCTGGAGCTAATTGCTTGAGCAAGTCGGTAACATCGTTTACAAATCCCATGTCGAGCATACGGTCGACCTCATCGAGGACTACCATGTTTACGTCGCCAACTTTAAGCGTACCGCGTTCCATGTGGTCTTTAATACGACCTGGCGTACCAATAATGATACGTGGGTTAAAGCGCAGATCACGAAGTTGTGAAACCATGCCGGTACCGCCAATAAGCAAGGCGCCGGTGAGGCCGCTGCCCTTGGCAATACTGCGACACTCTTCTTCAATTTGCTGAGCGAGTTCACGAGTAGGAGCAATAATCAAAACCTTGCTCTTAGGCTCGTTCATAAGACGGTGCAAAACTGGAACTGCAAAAGCAGCAGTTTTACCGGTACCGGTGTTAGCGATGCCAATAATGTCAGCACCTTCTAAAGCAATCGGAATGGTTTGGTCCTGAATAGCCGAAGGAATGGTGTAGCCCTTAGCGAGCAAGTTGTTAAGAATAGTAGGTTCGATAACAAAGTCCTGGAAGGTATTAACCGACTCGTACTTAGTTTCTTCGACGGGCTTAGCTACGCGAACCAAGCGAGCTGGGTCGATGTATTCGCCGCGGCGCTTGCCGCCCGAACGACCACCGCCACCATTACGCTGGCCACCACCGTTGCGGCTACCACTGCGTTTAGCTGATGAATATACAGAATATTTGTATGAAGGCATAAAAAAAGAATCCTTTGTTTATTATTTAGTTATTTAGAAAACACGATTGCGCAGATGAAATCGAGTAATCTTAACCAAATACAAACCCGGATTCATTTAGAACAATACTTAAATATTAGCACGATATAGTATTTAAGTCAACAGTTGCCTGCAGACAAAACCGCAATGCCGCACGGTTGGCTAGCGTAGCTGCAAGCCCGCTAGTGTGGCTTCGTACTTCTTTAGTAGCAGTACCTGGAGCTTAACGGGCGCATGCGAATCGGTGGTATCGTATCCGGGAGAAAGTTTTAGATAGGCAGCGTTTTTAGCATTTTTATACTGGGTAAGTATTGCCTGGCTATCCTGTGAGGCCTTTAGTAGCGCCGCACTGCCGACAATGGTCGATGAATTTTTAAGCACATCGGCGTAGGCGGCGTCAGCCGACTTGAGCTTGGGTGCAAACTGGTCAGTCACGGCGCAAACAGGGCGTAAGTCGGTGAGCGGGCAGGACTTAGTGCCCTCTAGTGCGTACTGCTTTTGATACAGATCAATATAGAGTTTTTCAAAGGCAGTGCGATAAGCGGCTAGCTTGCTACCATCAGCTGGAGCACATCCCGCCGGGTTATTACAAATGGTGCCGGTGGCTGAGGTGGGACCGTAAGGATCAGATAATGCCTTTAAATCAGCTTGGGCCTTGGCTTGTTCTTGCCCCAGCTGAGCTTCTTTTATATACACGCTGCAGTAAGTGGTGATTTCCGAAAGCGGCTGGGCAGCTTGCGCCTGATAGGCCGCGAGTGATGAATGTAGGTTTTTGCTCTTAAGTGATGCGGCCTTATAATTGCCGCTTAAAAGCCCAAACGGATGTGTACCTAGCGGTGGAGCCATAAGACCGGCAACAGTTTTTTGCGTTTGCTTGAGTGCATCGCAGTGTGTTGACTCGGCCTTTAATTCAGCAGCGGTCTCGAGCCGGTCAACAATGACATCGTTAGAAAATGCAGCGGTAGTCACCCCGTGAGCTGCCGTTGAGAATTTGGTATCTTTCCAAACAGCAACCTGATGTTTATAGCTTTCGGCAGCACTATTAGCCTTGTTTACTCCTACTGCGCCAACGATACCAATCAATACTACTAGTAGGACGGCAGCTACAATCAAGTTTCTCTTCTTCATTATTCCAGCCTAACAGACACGTCGCTAGAATACTATTGCTATACTATAAAGATATGGAGATGCAACCCTTAGCCGAACGCCTGCGCCCTACTACTCTTTCCGAAGTGGTCGGGCAGAGCCATTTGGTGTCCGGTGGCAAAATTATTCACGAAATTATTGCTAACAAGCGACCGGTTAGTTTGATTTTGTGGGGGCCTTCTGGCACAGGTAAAACCACCCTGGCCAGAATAATTGCCAAGGAGACCGATGCTGAATTTGTAGAGCTCAGCGCCGTTACCGCAGGAAAAGCGGATGTAATGAAGGTGATTGCCAGGGCCGAACAAAACCAGCGGCTCGGCATGCAAACCATTTTGTTTGTTGATGAAATCCACCGTTTTAATAAGGCGCAGCAGGACGCTTTTCTGCCGCATGTGGAGGCCGGCACTATAAGCTTAATTGGTGCCACGACCGAGAATCCCAGCTTCGAGATTATTAATCCGCTCCTTAGTCGGGCTAGGGTAGTCGTACTCGAACCGCTCGATAAATCAGCCATCGTTACCATCCTGGAAAATGCGGCTAAAACGCTGAAGCTCAAGCCTAAAATACTGCCGCCTAAAAGTATTGACCTACTTGCAGAACTGTCGGGCGGCGATGCGCGGGTAGCACTCGGCAACTTGGAGCTGGCACTGCAACTATCAGCCGGTGGCGTCGTCAATCAGCAAATCATCGAAACTGCCGCCCAGAGCCGCCTGCCCGGCTACGACAAAAAGGGCGAGTATCACTACAATATTATTAGTGCCTTTATTAAAAGCATGCGCGGCTCCGACGCTAATGCCACGCTATATTACCTGGCTCGGATGCTCCAGGCTGGCGAAGATCCTAAATTTATCGCCCGCCGGATGGTCATTTTTGCATCTGAGGATATTGGGCTAGCTGCACCGGCCGCACTCAACTTAGCCGTCTCAACATTTTTGGCGGTAGAACGGATTGGCCTGCCGGAAGCAAATTATAATTTGTACCACTGCGCAGCCGTGCTTGCTAAGGCCCAAAAATCACGCGAGGTAGCCGACGCCATGCACGCTGCCCAAGCTGCCGCCGAACAGTACCCGGAGGCTGCCGTCCCGCTACACCTGCGCAACGCCCCGACCAAGCTAATGAAAGACCTAGGCTACGGCAAAGGCACAAAGTGGGAAGCCGGCTTTAAGCACCCCAAAGGTTTCCTGCCCTCGGAGCTGGACGACATTAACTTTTTTAAAGGCTAATTTACAGGGACGATGTCTTCCCAAGGGAGCTCGGCCTTGCCAAAGTGGCCATAGGCACTGGTTTGGCTGTAAATAGGGCGACGCAGGTCTAGCTTGGCAGTGATGCCCTTTACCGACGTATCGATCAGCTTGTCCTTAAAGGCATGCAGCTCAGCTTCGCTGACGGTGGCCGTGCCAAAGGTTTCAATAGTCTGCATGAGTGGCAGCGGCTGACCGATAACGTAGGCTAGCCCCACCTCACACCTAGTTGCCAGTCCGGCGGCCACAATATTTTTGGCAATGTAGCGGGCAGCGTAGGCACCGCTACGGTCGACTTTGCTGGGATCCTTGCCACTAAAGGCACCACCGCCCACACGGGCGTAGCCGCCATAAGTATCGACAACAATCTTTCGGCCCGTAAGACCGGCGTCGCTTTCCGGGCCCGGAATGTGCCATAGACCGGTGCCATTAATAATGATGTCGGCATCGGCCGGGACAGCAAAGTTGTACTGCTCTAGTACCGGCGTCACCACGTGCTCAATAATGCCCTTTCTAACATCTTCGGCGCTAATGGCTTCGTCGTGAGCCACGGCCGCTACTACTTTTTCGATTGCCACCGGTTTATCATCTTGGTAGCGGACGGTTATCTGAGCTTTACCATCCGGGCGCAGCCACACCAGCTCACCGGATTCACGAACCCGGTCGATTTTGCGCGCTAAGGCGTGGGCCAGCGCAATCGGCAGCGGCAATAGCTCCGGTGTTTCGGTACAAGCATAGCCGAACATCATGCCTTGGTCGCCGGCACCATCAGCATCAACGCCGATGGCAATTTCTGGCGACTGCTGGTGAATATCATTGCTAAACTCCGATTCCTGACTGAAGCCCCAAGCCGGGTTGGTGTAGCCCAGCTCGCGGACTTTATCGCGGACGATCTTTTCAAAGTTTAAGTCCGCCGTGGTTTTAATCTCACCGAACAGGGCAATTTTATTGGCCCCGGCTACGGTTTCTATACCCGTACGGGCGTGTGGGTCCTGCGCAAGTGCAGCGTCTAAAATGGCATCGCTAATAGCATCGCAGATCTTATCGGGATGTCCGGCGCAAACAGATTCGCTTGTAAAATAGGTAGTGAGTTGTGACATAAATATATTTCCTTATTGATTTTAAATTATTTCGCGGGCCAGCCGAGTACCGTGAGAAACTGCTAGCAATTTCTCGGAAGCAACCGGCCAAGATCGTGTTCTGAGTCCACAATCCGGTGACGGATAAATCAATGCCGGATCGCCGACAATGTCTACCGCCCGCAGAATGCGATCCCGCACTAACTCAGGAGTCTCAATGGTATCTTCATGAACGCTGGCCACCCCAAGCCCAATGCTCGTACCGGGCGCATAGCGAACAATGTCCTTCAGGACTTCATAGGCCGGACGGTCGCTGGTCGCCGTGCCAAGACCGTGGCCATCGCGGTTGGCAAATTCCAATGACAGTTGCGAGCAATTCTCGAGCTTTTCGATATGCGGCACTAGTAGCGTATAGTCCGAAAAGCATAGGTGCACACTAAACCTACCAACGAGTCCTCGAACTGATTCGTTAAAGCTTTCTACAAACAAGGGCACTTCGCCAGGAACTGTGGTTGCGGCTGGTTCGTCAATTTGGATCCAACTGACTCCCTGCTCTAGTAAAGCTATAATATTTGGTCGAATAACATTACGCGCCAAAGCCCGTACAAGATCTGCACGTTGAGTGTAATGCTCGTTGTACGACCATGCAGCCAGCGTATACGCGCCGGTAATTGGCACCTTAATATCTTTGTCGGTCAATCGTTGCAAGCGCGTTACTTCATCGCTATGCCACGGCTCACTAATCGAAGGTTCACCAATGCAGGCAGCTTTCTTGTACGATTTGGTATCAAAGGCTCGTACCCGGCCACGCCAAGCAAAACCCAGCGTCCGCGCTATAGAGTGTTGGTACATTTCTGATCTATCCTGTTCGCCGTCATACACAATATCTAGGCCCGCGTGCTCTTGCAACTGTACGGCATAGTGGGCGGCTAAATCGCGAACTGTCTCTTTTGTTCTATCCGAATAACGACCAACTGACGCAAATTCTGATTGGGCCGACTCTAAAACTTGTTGCCCATAGCTTGATGCGTCATTAGACCCGTATTCTTCGCTCCATGCACGTAAAGCATCGTAGCTACCTTGGCCAATAGGCTTGTCGCCCACGACTGCTACGCGCCAGTCAGGCTTAGCTAGGCTGCCGACTTCCTGGGTCTGTAATAGTTCGCTCATAGTGACGCCACCTCTGCCTGCGCTTGGCGAGCTAGTTCACCAAGCAGCTTCACTTTTTCTTGAGCATACCGTAGAGGTAACCTTTCAAGGTCAATGCTATGTGTCAGTACAACCCGGGCTGGGTTACACTCGGCTATTACTCGCACCTGGTCGCGGTCAAGCGTGTGTTGCGGACGATCGGTCCTGGTCCCATCAACAATCGGTTGAATAATTTCGACGTTATTTAGTCTTGGCCGTAAGCCACGCGGAGTGTTTTTGGCAATGTGCGACAGTACCGACGATGGGATGGTGACACCAATATTGGTCGCTTCATCAACTGGTAACGCGACAGTATTTGGGTGCACTCCATGATGCGTCAGTAATCCTAATTGAAGACCCGGGTACCACGCCGAATGCCGCTCCAGGCTATCCAAAGGTTGGAGGGTTGTGCCGCCTGGGATGTAATCCTCAAACAGGACGCGCTTGACGCCACTATCTTCAAAGTGAGCCAAGATGTCGCTATACAATCGCCAGACGTTACGGTCAGCTGGGATGCCATCAAACCTGTTTCTGCAAAGTGATGCAAAAGTGTCGGGTGCCAGCAAACTGACGTTAGGGCCTAGTGGGCCAACTTGCTCTTCGAAAACTTTTGGATTGAACTCTAAGTCACCGGTAATGGTCGGCTCGCGATAAAACGTATTACTGTAATACCAGCGGGTGACGGGCGCATCGTTAATACCGGGCGCAAAGCCTTCCGTGGCGGCAACGATTGGGCGCAGATGGTCCTGCCAGCGCAATTTGCCATCTTCCGGATAGGTAATTCCCGCTTCAGCCTGCAAGGCTAGCCAATCGGCCGTCTCAATGGCGACTTGCTCATCAAAGTCTGCTTGCGTGGAGCGGCCACGTTCAACGTCTCCACCTAGAGTTAGCAGCTGGTCGCTGCGAGGTGCGATTCCGTGGACGGCGCTCTCGATTAATAGTTCTGACATAAAAATATCCTATCTGCCTAGTACTGAGCGGAAAGGATATTTAATAAAGTTCAAATATCATCCCTGCTCAAGGCGGGCTAGATGGAGCACCCACTTCCGACTTCTCGGTTGGGTTGCTGGCAGGTCACGGAGCTAGTTCTCTCGCTGCACTCTTTATATTTAATTGTTAAGTACCCCCAGCATAGCAAGCTTAGGCCTCGGGCACAAGCGGTATCAGAATTCTTAATTCTGCTCACGCACTCACGCCCAAGAACAATACAGAGCGGGGTTTGCTATAATAAGCATAATAACTTTAGTATAAGAGCGCTTTTAAACAAAAACCGTATGGATCAACCAATTTTTTACCAACTCGGCATCGTAATGGCGATTGCTGCCGGCATCTCGCTGGTGGCAAAGCTGCTGCGCCAGCCCTTAATTATTGGCTACATTATTACCGGCTTTATCGTTGGCCCGGCGGCGCTTAGCGTCATACATAACCACGCTGCCTTTGAGTCTTTTAGCCAGATCGGCATCGCACTACTTCTCTTTATTATCGGGCTCGGGCTGAACGTGTCTATTATTAAGACCACCGGCAAACCAGTGCTTACCGCCTTTATGAGCACCAACATCGTACTTGGCGGCGTGGCCTACCTGGTGGCACATCTGTTTGGCTTTAGTAAGGATGAGAGCATTATCATGGCGATTGCCCTGCTGTTTAGCAGTACCATCATTGTAGTAAAGTCGCTCAGCGATAAAAAGGAGCAGTCCCGGCTCTACGGGCAAATTGCCATCGGTATACTGCTTGCTCAAGATGTGCTTGCAACACTGTCGCTACTATATGTTTCGACGCATGGCCATGGTGACGCCAGCGGGTCCACAAACATTCTGGCATTGGCGGCAAAAGGCGTTGGTCTAGGACTCGGCCTAGCTCTAGTTGGCGGCTTGATTATGCCGCGTTTAAGTAAACTGTTTGCCAGCAGCCAGGAACTCCTCTACATCTTTGCCTTGGCCTGGGTGTTTGGCATTGCCAGCCTATTTTCCTTATCTGGTTTTTCTATAGAGATCGGCGCGCTGTTTGCCGGTGTTTCGCTGGCCCACCTGCCCTATGCGCAGGCTATTGGCACCCGGCTAAAACTGCTGCGCGATTTCTTTATTGTGCTCTTTTTTATACAGCTCGGTTCGCATCTGGGGCTCAGCAATATTTCATCGGCCATAATCCCGGCGCTGGTGTTCTCTGCCCTGGCGCTGGTATCTAAGCCCCTGATTACCATGGCCAGCATGGGGCTGCTCGGCTACACCAAGCAGACCAGCTTCAAAACGGCTGTGCACCTGTCGCAGATCAGTGAGTTTTCTATTATTGTAGTGGTGCTGGCGCAGGCTAGTGGCACCATCCACCGGGACCTGACCACTATTATTACGCTCACGGCCATCATTACCATTGCCGTTTCTACCTATCTTATGAAGTACGACGACGAGCTCTACCGCACCTTTAAAAAGCCCCTGGCCTTCTTTGAGCGTGCTACCACCAAACGCGAAGTCTCGGCGCTTGGCCACTACCCGCTGATTCTTATTGGTTACCACCAGGGCGGCTATAGTTTCGTGCAGACCTTCCGCGAAATGAAAAAGCGTTACGTGGTGATCGATTACGACCCGGAGGTTATAGAAATACTGGAACACCAGCATGTCAATCACCTCTACGGTGATGCCACCGACACTGAATTACTCGATGAAATCGGCATTCACAAGTCTGAGCTTATTATTAGCACCATCGGCAGTGCCCGCACCAACACCATCCTGGCTGAATTTATATCTAGTGCAAACCCAGAGGCAATCTTTGTGTGCCACGCCAATACCCTCGACGACGCCGGCGCGCTCTACGATGCCGGCGCCTCCTACGTGATGCTGCCACAATTTATTGGCCACGAGCACATCAACCAGTTTATTAAGCGCAATGGCAGTGATAAGAACGCCTTTGCGCACTACAAGCAGCGCCACCTCCTGAGCCTTGGAAACATGGTGTCGCCGATGCCGCCGCGGGCCCACCATCCCCGCTTTCACGCTTCCAGCCTAAAAATATAGCCATCCGGTGCCCAGACTGCTTGGCAGTAGCCCCTAAACGCTGTATAATCACCCCTTGTAGCGCTGGCCAATGGGGATTCGCCAAGTGGTAAGGCACTGGTTTCTGGTACCAGCATTCGGGGGTTCGAATCCCTCATCCCCAGCCAAATAAATAAGGCCTGCGAAAGTAGGTCTTATTTATTTGGTTTGGTGTGAGGGGGCCTAGAATCCCATGCCACAGGCATTAGGGTTCGGTGGAGCGAGGACGCGCGCAGGAATTTATTCCGAGCACGCCGCAGCGGAGAAGCGTAATGAAGTGAAGCGCATCCCTCATCCCCAGCCAGTTCAATTTGTATCTGTTATAAAACTTTAGGGCAAGTGAGACGTTAGAATTTTTAAGTGGTCTTGAGCCACTTATCAATTTCAGAGACTACCATTTTCCTGTCCTTTTGTGAGGTAAGGCCATGGTTAGCATTGTCCAGTTCAACGAAATGCTTTGGTGATGTAACTTGCCGATAAAAGTCTTGAGACTGCTTTATAAAAACGTATTTATCAACTTTGGAGTGAATTACTAATACAGGCACAGCAATCCTCTCTGGTTGTAATCTGCTTTTGTAGTAGAGTAGGATTTTTCTATACTTAGGAATTATTAAAGCTGCAACCCTAAACTTTATGTAAGTCTTACGATGTTCTTGTCCGACATCCCCTTGTCCAAAAAACCCGTTTAAAGTTATTAGTCGATTAATCCTTGATAACTGAATAGTCGCAATAGCTACTGTAAGCGCAGCAAAACTGCCTGCTAACAGTATCAATTCATTGTAATCTTTGAAGTGATTGACTATCTGAGCAACATCACCCACTTGGTGCTTAATATCAAACCCACCAGTGTTTTCTGAGAAGTTAAATGTAAATGTGTCATGACCCTTCTTATTCAGGCCATGTGTAATAGCTATGATGGTCGGGTCTTTACTTGAACCTTGATAACCATGACATACAATAATAAGTTGCTTGCGAGAACTGGCATGACTCCACTTTCCAGTGAGATTATTATTTGCCAGATTTACTGTCTCAAATTGCATATTAACAGTTTAATCCAGATAGGAATAAAGTTCCAACCTAATACATAATACTTCTAAACTCATCCACTAACCCCAGCCAATTCAGTTGGTATCTGTTATAAATTACTGAGTAAGTGAACCGTTAAAACCACGGGTACTTCGAATACTTTTCTTGTAAATATTTTATGAGTATAGTGAAATATCTCACTGTATTATAAATATTAAATACTATGGTTAGAACATAAACTAACAAGGAGATTACTATGGGTTCAGGCGGCGGAGCAGGATTTGGTGAAATAATGACGGGTGAAGCGCTTGTTGGCAGCGTCCAACCAGCAGCAAACATCGAAGAGCCAGCCTGTCTCGTGAATTGTTTGCGGAGGGGCGTACAAACTCGTGTTGATTTACAGGAGATTGCTAGTAGGCATCAACTTTACGGCGGCGATGAAGCTTCAGATCAGGACATCAAAACGACTACTTGGCGCTGCCCGCAAGACGACTGTCGGGCCGAGGCAACAGCGGTTATCGACGATAGCGATCCAAATGGTAAAGTTGTATCGCTTGAATTCCCCTCAAAGGTACCGGCCGTTCCTAATGTTTGCGCAGAAGACCCATCGGCAAGTATCAATACTAGTATGTAGCTTGAGCCTGCGAAGCTCGTTAGTTAAAGGCAACCTAGCTCTAACTTTGTCGATGATATATTGATTTTTGTATTTGTTTGTGATTTAATATTGGTATGAGCGAAGTTACAGATCCAGACAACATTGATGCTCGACGTAGTATCGTAGAACTTGGCGCCTCACTTCTAATGAGCGCAGGTACATTTATCGAAGGTGCAATGTTATATGAAGATGGCAGACAAGATGGTCTGAGTTCTTTTGCTGAAGCGGCAGTACACAATCCTGCAGTATCTATACCAATGTGCATTATGGCCGCAAGTTCAGTTATAGTTGCGCGTGCCTCAGGCCGTCATTCACGCTAAAGAATCCTGCAAGGCTGCAAAGTACGCAGACTAAGGGTGCTCGGCACAAGCAATATACTAAATACTACTTTTGTGGTATTTTTAGATTCATGAGTAATAAAAGATGCATTGAATGCGTCGGTGATAAGAGAGAGATATGATGAGCGACAAAATACGGACATGGGATATATCTGGTGACGATTTGAACGGCGTAGCTCCGCCACCAGCATCTCCAGAATTACTTAGTAGAATTCAAAGTAATATCCCGCGTGGCGTCATCGAGATGAAGGCGTGGTCAGAGAATCTGGCTGCAGTAGGCATCGATTCTAGCAAGCTGGAAGGCGTGAGCGACGAGGTAATTCTGGCTGCATTTCCTGACGAGAGCCGCTAACTTCAAGACGTGCGGTTTTAGCCCAATAAATTCTTGGATACTTTGCATTATTGTTAGTTTTGTAGTATTATATGTTTTATGACACATGAAAAACTTGGCACAGCATCACCTCATGAAAACCTACAACTTGATGACGCATCCATACTCCAACGCCGAAGCTTAGCTGTTATAGCCAGACAGTTTGGTTCTGCAATCCTTACTGGCACGACGCATAGCCATCCAGTAGTTCGTGAAAAATATCGCAGGATGTATGAACGTATCAAAAATCCGGTAGTGGGAGACTTCGTCTTCGAAACGACCACACTACTCCGCCGTGATCAAGATATGCGACAGATTGCATTGGGCATAGGCATTTTAATTGAGGATACAGTAGAGCCGTCCTTCTCAGATGAGGTGTGGGCTGAAGAAAAGGCATATGCTGAAGGAGCAATAACCGATAGCGACCGCCCGACTGAACGCGTGTACTACGTGCAGTATGGGCCACAGCCCGAAGACGTGGCTCGATGGACTGATGCCAATTTCCAAGTCATCCCTACTGATCCTGATTTTGGGCGTGAGTCTTAGATTCGATCAACATTGTGTTATTTGTGTATTGTTATAATATAAGTTAATGTCAGAAACACCGACGTTTTTAGATTATTCCGAAGCTAAACACTCATACGAGGTCACAGGGCGCCTTAGAGAGGCAATGATTTGGATACAGGAAATACCATTACGCTGGACGTCTGAAGATGGTCAGTCACTGTATACTGCCTGCCCAGCAGATTTCGATAATGTGAGTGAACATCTAACGCAACTTCCTGAACTGCAATCAGGGACCCTAAGAAACATGATGAACTTTTGGGTATTTAGCCGTACCTACCCAAACACAAGTGGTGAAAACCCCCTACGGATGGACAGAGTTTTTATAGGTGCTGGAAAAGCACTCTTATGCGCTACTGTAGAGTTTGACCCTAATAGCCCGGACTTTAGCTCAGAACAAGTACGAGCTGCACTAGATACACAAGTGCGTTCGGGAGAGCCTAATGCCACCCTTGAAGATCACGCCCGTCTAGATAATGCGCTGTTCGATCTTGCGCCAGTTAAAGAAGCTGCGGCAGAAAGATGGGAGGACGCGCAGAACAATTTAACTGACCAGGAAAAGATGCTTAAGCGCATGATGAATTTCCGGTTCCTAGTGACACCCGAAGTCGACAAATCAAGAGGACCAGGTTGGTGGACTATTACTGAAGGTAACTTTTTGCACACAGTCAGAGCTTCCTCGCCCGACCAGGCGGCTGCTCTTATAGACATTTATCATGAGTCTAAAGGCTCTGGGATATTCCCACTCTTTTCTGTAGGGAGACTGGATGATGAAGCTTCTGAGAAGCTTGATGACCAGCTCAAGCCCGATCAAGTGTATCGATTAATACCATTTTCAAACGTACCATGGCCCGAAGATCCAAATAATATGACGCAAGCTCAGCAAGAAGCTTTCGAGCGATTAAAAAGAGGCTAGTACCAGCCCGCCCAGTGTGTTCTTTTTAATGGGGAAGTTTTTTGCTGCGATATTCTTTCCAGACAAAGCCGACGGTCAAAAGAAGCGCTACGGGTACCAACCACCAAGTGCGTAATGTGCTGCTCGGACTATAGCCAATGGGTTGGGGAGCCTTCTTAGGGTTGTGTGAACTACTTTGACCGGCTTTTGCAGTTGCGTCCATTATTAGCGGAGCTGAAACCGACTCCGTACCTAATGCAGCATCCTCGCTCTCTGTCGGCTCTGTCGTATACGTACGAAGAGTAGTCTTGCTGGTTGCAGTGCTATTAACTTTCAAGGTGCCGGACGCCCCACTGCCCGGGTCGGTTGCCCCGAAGGCGGGTACCGACGGCGGTATGAGTGAGGGGTCATCGGCAGTATAAATGTCACCAAAAAAATTTATTGCAGCCAAGTGCTGGCCCGTAGAGCTGGATGCGAGTCCGTACCAAAGTTGCGTGCCAATAGTTGTGCTGACTGTCGAATCCTGCCAGCTTGCACCGTAGTCACTGGACCTCCAGATGTCACCACCCCAAGTCGATGCCGCTAAGTATTGGCCGGACGAACTTGAGGTGATAGGGCCCCAGCCCAGTCCGGCAATAGCAGTATCAGTGATGGAACGATCAGCCCAAGTAGCGCCGTAATCAGACGATGTCCATATGCCTTCCCCGTAAACGGTCGCCGCTAAGTATTGGCCGGATGAACTTGAGGTGATATCTTTCCAACCTAATCCGGCAGTGGCGGTGTTGGTAAGAGAATCATTGGTCCAGGTTGCGCCGTAATCAGACGATGTCCATAAACTTCCAGTCGCAGCTGCGGCTAGATATTTTCCGCTGGAACTGGAGGCAATTTGATACCACTGCAGACCTGAAGTAGCGAGGTTAGTCGTCGAATCATCAGTCCAAGTGGCACCATAGTTTGAGGAAGTCCAGATGTCGCCTCCTATAGCTACGGCTGCCAGATATTGTCCGCTTGCATTTGAAGTAATAGAATACCATTGTTGAGCGGCAGTGGCAGTGTCGGTAAGTGAATCATCAGTCCACGTAACGCCATAGTTTGAGGAAGTCCAGATGTCGTTGCCACCGGTAAGAGCCGCTAAGTACTGTCCCGATGCATTAGAGGTGATATTTTGCCAAGGCTGATTGGCAGTGGCAGTGTCCGTGACTGAAATATCAGTCCACGTACTGCCATAGTCGCTGGAAGTCCAGATGTCGCCACTTCCATACGCACTAGCGTTGGCAGCGGCCAGATATTGCCCGGTGGAGTTAGAGGCGATACCCGTCCAAAGCTGCCCTGACATTGAGGTGATGCCCGTCGTCCGGTTAACCCAGGTGTATGCGCTATCCGCAAATACCGCTGGGCTAACCATAAATACCGCGAATAATGGCACCCATACTACTACCGCGGATCTTTTCACGAGTTTTTTAATAATTTTCACGATTTTGTTATTATGTATCCGCTTCGGCCCAAACTGACATTACGCTTATGCTCACAGTGTAGCACCTCATGGCCGTAGTTGCGTTATAAGCCATGTGCGTAGTCTAACTCCGTCTACGATGGCATGCATGGCGTAAACACTTGAATATTGTCATTCATAATTATTTATGTCATCATACAGATATGTGCGACCCCGAGGCACTAGATGCGCTTGAACTACAATTTTCAGCAGATGATATTGCTGTTGCAGCCAACGAAGTTGCCTTGATTGCAGACGCCCAGCTTAGAGAACAACTTGCAGCTCAAAGAGCATGTGATGCGGATTCTGATGTTGAGCGTTTTGCCGCAGTACTCGATTTACAACGAGCAAATCTCGACCATATCGCAGCAATGGCAACAAGCTCTCGTGCCGAATATGAACTACGAAAAATCATTGAATCTGATAGTTAAGTTTTCACCCTATGCACATAAAGTACAGACGGGCATATGCATTGTACGAAATACCACCAGCATTATTTCACTAAGCTAAAGTAAACGCTCGGTTGTTTGCGATCCGCTCGTCGATATCGAGTTTTACAGCGCTAATGATATCGAGAGCCCGCCTAGTGTGATGGAGCGATGCCTCTGGGTGTGGACGCACTTCGTGCAGCGCCAGCCGCGTGCCGGCTACTTCCGACACCATCTGTAGTCCAATAAAGTAGCCTCGGCGATATCGTTCGCTCTCGCCAGCACCCTGAGGTACTGCCAACAGCGTGTCCGCCAGGTAGTGTTGTCGGTCTGCTGACTGCTTAACGGCGGCTTGCACCAAAGACATGGCGATATCCTGGTTACTGAGCTCGTTGTAGCGACCATCCCGAACCCGTAATTCCATGGTAGCGAAGCTCTGCATGGCTGGTCTCAGGCGAAAAATCAGATTATCAAGAGCTTTAGCGATTGCAATAATTACATGCGGGCGATTCGCCTTCTCTTCTTCGGTAGAATAATGGATTTGATCGCCATACGTATCTACCGCATCCTGGGCAACGCGGGACAAATGACAATATACAGAGGCAGGCGTATTCGGCCATGACGGGCCGTGGCCTCCACCCTCGAATCCTAGATCATGTGCAGCCAAGTAAAAATAGTTTGGGCCTGGAGTTAAAATCTTCATATCAGCAATAGCTTCGGTTATCTGCCCGGCGGTTGACTGATCCGTAGCATTGCCTCCAACTGTAACTGTAGGGATGTCGATGCCTGGTTTTCTACCGAGTAGACGGTGCAGATTGTTTGCGCCTTCAGGGCCATTAATTATGGTGAACTTATGCAAGCAATCAAGGGATTTTGATCGAGGTCTGTACAGGGCAACATAGCCGTCTCTTTCTTCAATCAGTCCATGCAAAGATTTGTCATGCGCTTCGTCTGGATCGAGCTCTGAGGGATCCCAGTCATCATAGCGTGATGTAAAAACCCTTTCATCTACAATTCCATCGGCCGGATCTGAGACATAGGGTATTTGCGTATCCGTCTCGCTTAATTCTGCGTATCGAGTGCCGCCAGTTTCGGTAAGCACCACATTGCGGTATCGATAATCAACCGACACATCAACTGCGCATGTGGCCGGATCGAACTCAAAACCAATGTGTTGAGCCAGTGTCTGCAGTCTAGCAGTGTCATAAGTACTGAGCATAACTATATTCTATAATATATGCTTGTTTTATTCAAGGGGCTATTTATTGGGCCCCAGCTGCGTAATGCCTGCTAAAATCAGATCCAAACCGTAATAAAATTCATCCATGGTCCGGTACCCGGCCTTGACGACTTGCTCAGCAACTAGCTCGCCGACGTGCGGATACAGGTCAAACGGAAAGTGTTCCATTATATCCAGACCCATCTGGGCAGATTGCTCTACCGTTTCGGTTGGTCTGAGCTGTTCCGCGAATCCAAAAGTATAGGCATCTAATAGCGAGAGTACGTGCGCCACCATGTCTATGGAAAAACCTGTTTGCCGCAGGCACCGGACCGTAGCATCGATGAGCTGCATGGATGCGGGCCCCGGATTCTGCCGTGACTCCATGAGCGGGGCTGCCCAGCGATGATTTGAGATAGCTTTAACTGCCGAAACAGCTCGCCGGCGCATAGCCGCGTCCCAACTGTCATTTACTTTTGGTACTGTAATCTCAGCATGCACGCTGTCTACCATGGAGTCTATAAGCTCCTCCTTGTTAGCAAAGTGGTGGTACAGCGCCATTGCCTCAACTCCAAGTACGACCCCTAATTTACGCATACTTAGCGCATCAATTCCGCCTGCGTCAGCCATTTTGACCGCAGCCAGCACTATCCGCTCTTTATTGAGCGGGGCGTGGCTGGCCAATTTACGTTTCTTTTCTGTGCCCATTAACGTCTCTCAGTTCAAAGTTATACACATCATTATATCGAAATGCCTTTACACTGTAAACTTTACGGCGTAAGGTTAGCCTATAAGTAAACAAATTAAGGAGTATATAATGAAAAACCACAGAAAAATATCACTAACGGCCGGATGGCTATACGTATTGACCTTCGTTTCCATACCAACCCTCGCACTCTACACTCATGTAAAGAGCGCTAATTACATCCTTGGCTCGGGTTCGGACACCCCTGCTATTATCGGCGGCATTCTGGAGATCATCGTGGCTCTGGCGGGCATAGGCACCGCTGTTGTGCTGTTCCCTGTTCTCAAGAAACAGAACGAATCAGCTTCGCTGGCCCTGGTTGCAGCCCGAATCCTGGAATCGAGCACTATATTTGTAGGTGTGGCCTTTCTTTTGACGATAGTTACGCTACATACGTCCGGAGCAGGAGCAAACTCATTACCGGTGAGTCACATACTATCTGCCCTTTACGATCGCATCTTCCTGCTAGGGCAGAGCTTTATGCCGGCAATATGTGATCTGTTACTAGGATTCATGCTGTATAAGTCTCGTTTAGTACCTAAACGCCTGTCTATGATCGGCATCGTCGGTGGACCGATTCTACTGGCAAGTTACTTTGCAGTGATGTTTGGCCTGCTTGGGCAACATGACGGCTTAGCTGGACTATCGGCATTCCCCGTCGCGATATTCGAGTTCTCGCTAGGCGTATGGCTGATTGTCAAAGGTTTTGATCCTAAGGCTGTTGCTGTTCTGGCGTCCAAAGAATAGTATCGCTTCTTTAGCTACAAATAAGCTAGTATTCCCGCAAAAGGCTTCTAAAAAGCTCCGCTGTAATTTTCTGAGATATTACTGAAAGCTACTGTACAATATTGCTTATGATTAAAAGCAAAGATTCTCTCACTCAGCCTACAGATCAACGTGGTTTTGCCCACCACATAATTTTTGTGGTGGTTATCGTTATAGTACTCGTTGGCCTCGTCGGCTTGCAGGTTGCAAAGAAGGCACATAAAGATTCCGAACCGGCCCATAGCGTATCTGTAAACACCGGGCCGGACATGGGTGATCCCGACTCGCTCGACCCTGTCACTAAAGGCAAGGCTTCCACTAACGGCAAGTGCACTGGCAAGGGCAGCACCAAGATGACATACGCACCAATGAAGGCTGCAGACATCGGCACGATTGCCCCGATGGGCGAATACGGCGGCGCGCATGTCACGCCAATCGACCACGAATATTACTATGGAGTGGATCCAACCAAACCTAAAGATGCCTACCCGGTATATGCCGTCATGGACGGTACCCTCACCAGTATGGGCAGCGTCAGTACGCCCACTAGTGGCACCAACTGGAACATTACGCTGGCCCACAGCTGTACCTTCATGGTTTTGTATAATCTTATGACAAGCATGTCACCTGACATCATGAAGCAAGTGCCCAGCAACTGGCGCGAAATGGGTGGCGCCGTGAAAGTACCGGTCAAAGCCGGACAGTTGATTGGCTACGTTGGTGGCCAAAGTCTCGACTTCCAGGTGGGCGACACGACCTTCACTAACCCTAAACTGCTGTATCACACTGCCTACAACAACACCGAGCCGTTCAAGATTAACACCGTACACCCACTCGACTACTTCGCAGACAGCGTCAAAAAGCAAATCCTGCCCAAGTACTTGCGCACCGTTGAGCCGCGTGACGGCAACTATGCCTACGACATCGACGGAACCGCCACTGGCAACTGGTTTAAAGTCGGTACCAACGGCTATGCCGGCGGTGATAAGCCAACCAGCAACCAGTACAGCACCACTACGGGTCACTTAGCGCTGGCCTACGAGGGCTTTGACCCGAGCGCCTTGGTCGTATCAACTGGTGATTACCAAAATGGTGTTGGCAAAGAATTGCTGGTCAACGACAAGTCCATCGACTGGGCTAAAATCACTCCCACTTCCGGGCCAGTTAAAGTCCAGCTCGCGGAAGGTAGCTTGAAACAACCTGATGGCAGCAATTGGAGCGGCGGCTACGTTGCCGGCGGCCTTAAATACGTACCAAACTTTAACCTAGCAACAGCACTCGTCCAGCTGACAGCCAAGCAGGAGCTTAAATTCGAAATCTTTATTGGCAAGTCCCCGTCTCAGGTCAGCGGCTTTGACGCCAATGCCGTCACATACAACCGTGGTCAAGACGCGCACATGGTAAAATCAACCACCGCCAGTCCCTCGGTAAATAAGAATTAGCTATTATGGGTGCCCGACCTTAGGCGTAAAACCCAACTCCTTCAGTTACGAGGCTATTTTAAAGCTCCGGTACGGATTCTCCTTGCACCCGCTGACTTAGTTTATATGGTATATGCCCATCTGTTACTAACACATATATGAGTAATGGCGTTTGCAGCAAAGCCAGTCAACTAGTATCAGCTGAGCATAAGGCGGCATCAAAATCAGGAAAGTAGCCTACAATATACATACACTTATTCAATCTGTGATGTAATGCTTTGAATGTATGTTGCCCACTCAGTTAATTACGCGGTCGAGTACGATGACAAAAAAAATCCAGGCCATGCACCCGAATATAAAAATTGTTAAACTGCGTATTGCCGACTAAGCGACGGTATTAAGTGCTTATGCTAGGGTACTATTAAATATCATTGACTATTTGTCATAGAGTAGCTATTATATCTGCAAGGAAATATATGAAGAAACTTATTTATATCGCTCTAAGCGCCATCTTACTAGCACCTATTGTCTTGACACCCTCCCGTGTACTGGCTGAAAGTCCGAATTTGATTGCAAACGCATCAGTTGAGTCTGCCGCCAATAATCTGCCAACTAATTGGAGCACAAACAGCTGGGGCACCAACACCCCCACGTTCAGCTACGACACGACCGGCCACACCGGAAGCCGGGCGCTATCTGTAACCGTTACTAACTACACGGATGGTGATGCAAAATGGATGGCGGATCAAGCCGCCGTGACCGCCGGCCAGACGTATACGTACACTGATTATAGTAAGTCCGATGCTACGACCGAGCTTGACGTGGCCTACACTAATGCCGCCGGCAAGATGAGTTTTGTGTACCTGCAATCAATCCCGGCAAGCAGTACTTGGCAGCAGACAACCAGCACGTTTACCGTTCCTAGTGGTATCGTGAGCGCTTCGGTATACCACATTGTTTACTCCAACGGCTCACTGCAAACTGATGACTTCAGCCTCACCGTCCCAGGCCAGACAACCACTCCGACAACCCCCGCGACGCCAACTACACCTACCACCCCTACCACACCTACCACTCCTACTACTCCGACTACTCCTACAACGCCAACGACTCCAGCTACGCCAACCGCGGCAACGAATCTGTTAGCGAACCCTTCGTTTGAAACGGCTAACGGCAGCGATCCAGCCAGTTGGCAACGCGGCGGCTGGGGAACTAATAGCACCACCCTCACCTACGCAACCGGCGATGCGCACACCGGCCAGCGCAGTGCCAACATTAAGATAACAAGTATTAGCAGTGGCGATGCCAAGTGGTACGCCAGCCCCGTTAGCGTAACTGCAGGCGGCACCTATACCTATCAAGATTATTATAAATCAACGGTAAGCACGCGCGTTGTTGTAGCCGTAACAAACACCAGCGGCGTTGATAGTTATCTCGAACTTCCGGCGGCATCGCTTGCTAGCTCATGGACCCTCTACAGTAATACCTTTACCGTGCCTACGGGCAGTAAGTCCGTTACTATCTATCACCTGCTGGATCAGGTAGGCAGCCTAACAATCGATGATACCTCACTGGTTGCCGGCACCGGCGCCCCAGCGCCCAATCCAACGCCAGACCCAACTCCTAATCCAACTCCGGGTCCCGTACCGGCAGCAAATGCTATTGCCAACCCGTCTTTCGAAACTGCCAGTGGCACCACGCCAGCTGGCTGGCAATCTGATAAATGGGGCACGAACACAGCTGCCTTTACCTACGTCAAAAATGACGGTCATACCGGTACCAGCAGCTCAAAGGTAACGGTAACCAACTACACCAGCGGTGATGCCAAATGGTACTTTACACCAATTACCACGCTTACTCCCGGCAGTCAGTACAACCTGTCGGCATGGTATAAGACAAATACCCAAGCCCATGTGGTGGCTGCCTACGTTGATAGCGCTGGCAATGATCAGTATTTGACACTTCCCGCCCCACTATCCGGTGCTGATGCCGCCACTACCTGGCAGCAATATAGCGCTCAGCTGGCCATACCCACCAATGCGGTATCTATGACGGTCTACTTCCTAGTCTCCAGCAACGGCTGGCTGCAAACAGATGATTTTAGCCTGACTCCCGCCACTCCGGTTGGATTTAGTGCACCGATGATTAGCCTGACGTTCGATGACGGCTGGTCGTCAATTTATACTAATGGCTTGCCGCTGCTGCAGAAATACGGTTTTGCTTCAACCCAGTACCTGATTACTTCCAAGTTGAACACCACCGATTACATGACTACCGCCATGGCGCAGGCCTTCCAGACTGCCGGCAGCGAAATTGGATCCCACACCGTTACCCACCCCGATATTACACAGCTCACCGACGCCCAGTTAACAGACGAGCTCAGCAACTCACAGGCTACCCTCCGCCAGCTTTTTGGCACCACAGTTGCCCAGGACTTTGCGTCGCCATACGGACTATATAACGCCCATAGCCTTGCCTTTATCCAACAGTACTATCAGTCGCACCGCTCAACCGATGTAGGTTTTAACACCAAGAATAACTTTAATCCTTACGATATCCTCGTCCAGAACGTCGATACCGACACAACGCCTGCGCAGGTCACAGCCTGGGTTGCCGAGGCAAAAGCCGACAAATCCTGGCTTGTGCTGGTGTATCACACGGTAACCGACTCTGCTGACCCTGATGATTACGCCGTAAGTCCTGCTAACTTAGACCTAGAGTTAAGTAACATTCAAGCTTCTGGTGTGCAGGTTAAAACTGTCAGCCAAGCCCTCACT
The DNA here is from genome assembly GCA_028286245.1 of Candidatus Saccharimonadota bacterium. GTDB lineage: Bacteria > Patescibacteriota > Saccharimonadia > Saccharimonadales > UBA4665 > UBA4729. Next base: position 261,305 of record JAQBRY010000004.1, read on the forward strand.
ATCGTCAAAAGTCAGCTCTAAAGAGCTTACCCTTACTTATCTATAAAATATACTTTACTATACAACATAATTAGTGTATAGTCATTCCTGACAAAGACTTCAGCGGAAAGGGTACCTCGAAGAGCGGTACCCTTTTGCTTTTGTCCGAAATAACCTGATAAGAAAGACTGTACATGGCTCGCAAGGCACGCGTTATCGCATTGGTTCCGGCGCACAACGAACAAGATATCATTAAGGCCACGATTGTTTCGTTAATGGCTCAAACATACCCATTCTCGTACGTGCTTATCATCGCCGATAACTGCACCGATAATACCGTACGTATCGTAAAACGATGCCAGCGTAAATACGGCAGCGATAAGTTACGATTACTGATCACTACCGGCAATGCGTACAAAAAAGCCGGGGCCTTGAATCAAGGCTTTAAAGCAGTCCGTAAAAGCCGACCTGATTTTGTGTTTGGCATGGACGCCGATACCATCATTGATCAACACATGGTCGAAGAAGCAGTCAAACAGTTCAGGTACGAAGCACATACGGCCGGCATCTGCTCGGCTTATAGAACCATGCCGCTCAAGGACGATGTCACACTTTGGCAACGCTTTTTGTGGCGGCTCCAGAATATTGAATTTGGCCTTGCAAACGCCTGGCGAGTCGAAAATTACCGGAGCGCTCGCGTACTTCCCGGTGTTTCTGTGATGTTCCGCGCACAGGCACTGCGCGACGTCTACAAGCTTAACAACGGCATTGTCTGGGCTACCGACAGCCTGGTGGAAGATTATCGCCTGACACTTGAGCTAAAGGATCTGGGTTGGGACACTAAATCATCACTGCGTATGATTTCATGGTCGGACGTACCACTACGCCTCTTTGGCAAAGGCGGCCTGTTTGATCAGCGTCAGCGCTGGTACAGCGGCACTGTTGACGAGCTACGCCGCCGTGGCGTCAAAAAGCATTCCCGCTACGAGTTATTTACCATTGCGTTGCTGGCAATAAACTTTTTGATGCGCCTGCTCCTGATTGCCGCCTACGCAACAATTATCGCAATGGGCAACAATGTGCAGTGGATATCGTTCTTCCTGCTCATTCCTGTGGTTGCGGCCTTGGTACAATTTCACCGCTGGGTTAAATACACCGACCAGCGCGACCGGTGGCAGGGCTTTATGACGCTCATGCTGGTCCCCAATGAGGCATACGCCATCTTTAGAGAGTTTATTTACCTGTACGCGATTTGGCTTAGCTATCGAAGACCCAACCGGGCCTGGTAATGGATAAATTTTAAGAAAAGGAAAGAAAATAAGTTATGTATACTCCAACAAACGCCCCACTCCTAGGCAGCCTGGCACCCGTCACTTCCGTTGACCTGTCCCTTCACACGCTGCTTGGTGCTAGCTGGCACATCCTGTTACCATACACCGTCTTTGGCGGCGTGCTCATGGTATACAGCCAGAGCAGGCTCATACGCGGTCAGCGTCAGCTCAAGCGTGCAGAACGTTTAGCTGCACTCGATACAAACGCCGAGTAATCCCGAGCGGACCATTAGAAGCTTACTTTATATCTTTTGCGCCAACGTACGGGTAGTAATGAATGGAGCGAATATCCAGTGATGCCGGCAATACGCTGTCATCGATGCCGTTACCCGGGTAGTGAGCAGTATCCATGCCGCCCCAGCTTCCGCCCATTGCTAGGTTAGCAATTAGATAAAACGGCTGGTCAAAAGGCCATGTAGCATAATCAGCTCCCTGCGGGCGAGCGTACGTATAATACGGCTTATCATTTACTGCAAAGGTCACACTGGTGGGTGTCCACAGCAGCGTATACTTGTTAAAGCTAGTGCTACTACCAGGCACCGTTACGGTACTATACTGGCCGGTTCCATCAGAGCGACGGCTTAGGTCTGACGCAGTGTGCGCAACACCATACATCACGTCCGGCTCAAATCCTACGGCCTCGATAATATCAATCTCGCCGCCATTTTTATAACGCAAAAGGTTACTTTCCGGACTCTTTTTAGCGTATATATCATTAGCCGGCAGTAACCACACGGCTGGCCAGGTACCAACCCCGCTGGGCAACTTAGCGACTATATCAATTCGGCCATACAAAAAGGTTTGTTTGGCTTGCGTCTCAATGCGAGCTGATCCGTACTTATAGCCGCCGGGCTGATCTTGCTTAGAAGCAATTAAGCGTAGCGCACCGTTTTCGATGCGCAGGTTTGCAACGTTGTTCGTGTAGTACTGTTGCTCATTGTTGCTATTTTCTGCCGGCCCAACCAGCACATTCCAGTAGCGTGCATCCAGGAGCTTAGACGTTTGGCTGGTAAAGTTCTGCGACCAGCTTGGACTGGTGGCGAACAGCGGATTGTCCTGTGTAGAATGGTCGCTCAAGCTTGAATCTGAGTCTGCATTCTGCCGAGCGGCCATCTTAGCCGTGCGGGGCGCATTTGCAGTCGCAGTTGCTGCCGCTTGGTAAAAATGAGCAGCTATTAGCCCACAGAGCGCACTCACTACGATAATAGTGCCGTAGACTGCTAACTTAATGCGTAGTTTTAGTTTCTTCTGCTGTTTCCGGTAGGTACTACTGGTCTTTGAACGTATACGTTGCAGCGCAGAAAAGGAGACGCGAATCATCTCTTTATTATAATACATACAATAATAATTGTCAATCTTACAAACACTTTTCTTGCGTCCGTGTAAATCTTACTGCTAGAATACTAATTAATGACCGGAAACATAAAGGCTATACAATGAAATTCGCTCGGGGTGCAACCCCCCAGTACAGATACGGGCAAAAAGTAAAACCACGACACTTTGCCGCCCAGCCCAAACCTCCGGGCAGGTATACGGCGCTGGTATTTATTATTCTGGCACTATCTTTTAGCACCTCCCTTAAAACCATCAATCAAAGAGACGCGGCAACGACACCCGACGGGCAACTAACAACGGTATCATCACGAGGAAAAATCGGCGCTTCAAGACCAACAGGAGTTGCGGCCAACGTTGCAGCAGGAGCCACAAAAAAGCTTATGGGAAGTTCAACTAAAGATCTAGCAAATAAGGCGCTCCAAAGCGCTCCCTCCTTACAGTCACTTAAGCCCGCATGGGTTTCCTTGCCACTGTATACCGATCCAACAAATGGAGCGGCCCAGTACCTGGCCGCCAACCCGTCAGTGAATGGCGCTGCGTATATTAAGCGCATGGCGCAGGTTCCAACCGCCCAGTGGTTTGGCGACTGGAATACCAACGTTACAAACGATGTGGACGCCTACGTTTCTGCCGCCGCTGCTACCGGGTCCGTACCGGTGGTAGTAGCCTACAATATACCGAATCGCGACTGCGGCGGCTATTCGGTGGGCGGTGCCGGCAATATTACTAACTATACGCAGTGGGTACGGCAAGTTGCGGCTGGAATTGGCGAGCGCCCGGCAGTAGTAATCCTGGAGCCCGATGCGCTTGGCGCGCTTGACTGCCTGCCCGCCTCCCAGCAGCAAGAACGGACTCAGTCCATTGCACAGGCTGTAACGATTCTCAAAACACATGTACACACCGCTGTGTACATAGATGCCGGCACACCCGTTTGGCAACCCGCCAAAACCATGGCGGCCCGACTACAACAGGCCAACGTTGCAGCGGCTGACGGCTTTAGCTTAAATGTATCTTATTTTGCCACCACCGCCCAAAACCGTGCCTACGGCGATCAGCTTTCGAGCTTGGTGGGGTACAAACATTACGTCATCGATACCTCAAGGAATGGCGGCAATCACGCCGTAACCGGCATGCAATGCAACCCGTCGTGGGCCTCATTCGGCGATACACCTACCACCAATACCGGCAGCGCCTTAAACGACGCGCTACTATGGATAAAAATTCCGTGGGAATCCGATGGTGCTTGCGATAGCAGCCCCGGTCCTGGTGAGCCATATTGGAGCTATGCCATACAGCTCGCCCAAAACGCTGGCTGGTAGCCGCCTAAACTCTATATCAGTGAAGTCGTGCGCTTGTCGATGAGCGGCGGGGCGGAATCAAGCTCCGCTTCGCTGAGAATTTCTGACAATGCAATGGCGTGGCGGTTTGCGTAATCTAGTTGTGCTTGGGCGATCCTTAGATTCTTGGCGCGCTGCTCAGGATTACCACTTGCGCCATTTTGAAGTCTTTGTAGCACTTCTTGGGCCACTTCCAGATCTTTATCTGTCTGCTCTGTAAGACGTTGGTAAAGGTTTTCGGCTATCCGGCGGCGACTGTAGACTTTATGAAACCCGGCCGAGCCAATATCACCTGTATCAGAAATACTGCGCAGCGCCTCCTCGAGGGAGTCAAGCCTTTCGTCGATAGCTTTTTGTAAATCTATATAGTGTGTTTGGGCCAACAGTAATCGACCGCCGAGTGCACTTTGCTGGTCATGATAACTTTCAGGCAGACCATACGCCAGCTCGACAATGCGAGGGTCAAGTTGGCCATTTTTTATAAGATAGTCAAAACTATAGTGATCCCGAATATTTGTCCGTTCCATACCGTTCCTGTACTCAGAAAGTTCTTCTATTACGGTATATATACTTTCTTTGAGTTGATCCGCGTTCGTGGATACTTTGCCCGCCAGATAGACGCCATCGGGTTCAAGGGAGCCCACTTTCAGTATGCTAGTACCGTGTATGGTCGAAAGTAGTCTTTCCTTAGCATTGGCAATAAACCTTTGTTCCCAGACACTAAGGTTCGTGTCTATGTATTCTAAGTTCCAGGATAGACTCTGTGGAGGCACGTCAGGAGCGAAGACACGCTTACCGCTTAAACCAAAGTTCGGCATAGGGGGACTGTCATCAACGAGCACGGGTTCATCTGTTTCATATTCTGCTACCATATCTCTACCAATGCTAAGCCTATGGGACCGACTAATGTGGCGTAGCTTAGATAATGTTGCGGATTCTATCTGTAGTATGCGTCCTCGGGTAAGTCCGAATTCCCGGCCAACCTCATCCATAGTCTTCCTATCTCCGTCTATCAGTCCGAAACGCATATTAATAAGACGTGATTCACGGTCGGTAAGTGTTTTGACAACACTATGCACTTCCTGTCGCAAGAGTTCCTGCATAACGGTTCTAGGAGTGTTTTCGTCGGAGGGGCCTTCGGTCAGTATTTCATCAAGGCTGCAGCGAATAGCGAAGTTGCTCAGGCGTTCAAAGCGAGGTTTTGACAACTCGTAGCGCAAACCGATTTCTTCCATTATTTCTTCATGCACCGGTAACCGCCCTAAGAGATGCGCCAGCTCGTCAAACGCTGTTTGGTACTTTTGCATGTCTTTTCCATCTTGAAACTCATCGGGCAAGTTTGCTGGAAGCCCTTCGTCCGTTAAAACTTTTTCCCAATGGCGCACCAGCGGGTTTTCGAGTTTGCGAGGAATAGTTACCTCGCGCAGCAGTTTGCCCTGGCTCCCCATAAAGCGGCTGTACAGTTCGTCATCAAAGAGGTGGCTAATATCCTTTAATTCAGCTGTCGGTCGCGCTGCGTTATACCGATGGCTGCCGAGTACCCGTGAGACGTCAATATCTTCAATGTCCAGAGCGTGTAAAGCGGTATATTGCTGCTTGGCTATACCACTGGTTTTATCTACGAAGTCTATGTAAATGCTTTCTTTACCATCAGGATGCGGACGAAGCACTCGGCCCAGCAACTGGGTGGTGCGCAGCGGCGAAGTAGTAGGCGCCAAATTCAGGCAAAAGCTTGCCATATTACTGTCCCAGCCCTCTTCGATTGCTTTGGTAAACGTCAACACGTCGTATTCGCCGCGCTCAAAAGCTTGCAGGCGGGCTTTTTGCTCTTTGGGTTCCAGATGTCCGCCCACCTCAACGGCCCGTATCTGTTTACCGTTTGCTTGTTTTTGCGATAGCAGCCCAGCAACTAGTCGCGCGTGAGCGTTACGGCCGCCTGGCACGCAGGCGATAATACCCTGTCGCCCATCAGCAACTAAGTCCTCAACAATTTCTATGGCCGCCGCATTACGCTCAGCAAGGTGGGCTAGCGGGGCGAGCTCCTTTTCGGTAATATCTTTGCGTGCTTCGCTAAGCACCAGCGTATGGCCGGTTTCGAAAACAAGAGCTCGTATTGGTGCCGTACGACCTTCTTCGATTGCTGCGCGAAGTGAGTACTCATGTATTCGAGCTCCAAAAACTTCTTCGGAGCGCCGATCGTCCGCAAAATCAGCCGTGGCAGTAAAGCCAATACGAACAGCATCCGGCTGATAATCTTTGACTGCCTGAGAAGTTAATGGACCTAAGCTGCGGTGGCACTCGTCCGCCAAAATTACGTCAAATGTACCAAGCCTCGATTTACCACTCTTAACTTCATTTAAGAATCCGGCATAGGTGGTCACTACAACTGGTGCGGTTGCGTTACCCCGGGAATTACCGAAGTGACTCCGGACCTTTTTATCGTCAACGAGTGACGTAAAGCGATTAAGGCCGGTGGCCCTATCTCCATTACTGGCTCCGATGTGCTGCTCACCTATAGGGATGCTTGGTACAAGGATTAGAGCTCGCTTACCGGCGGTAACTGCAGCCTCCGCCAGCATTGCAATGTATAAGGATTTACCCGAACTAGTCGCCGACAACACATGGCCTTCTGCTATTCCGTCCGCCAAGGCGGTTCCAATATCTGTAATGCCAATTTCTTGGTTAAGCTCCGGGTGATAATCACGGTTGGCTAAATCCTGATAGACTCTAAAGAAGCCGCCGGCGAGTTCCTGGGCATTAAGCATTGCAGCCGTAACTTCGGCACGTGGCGCAGTTTCCTTGGGCAACATATTCCGTTCATAATAACATGTTATCTATATTTTATCAATAGCCAGCCTCTGCTAGACCTCTGTTAGTTCATGCTTCTGCATATTCATGCCTACGGCAGTTCAGTAAACTACGCCAAATCCCGCCTCTAGCAGTATAATTAGTGATATAAAGGAGTCAGTATGTTAACGAAAGCTATTTTCGCTACTCTGGTAGCCAAAGAAGGTAAGGAGGCCGAAGTAGAGGCCTTTTTAAGAAGTGCCGAGGCCATCGTCAAGGACGAGCCGGGCACAAGAACGTGGTACGCCGTCAAGCTGAGCGCTAGGCACTACGGCATATTCGACACATTCGACGACGAACAAGGCATGCAGACTCATTTGCATGGAAAAGTCGCTGACGCGCTAGCCGCGCAGGCGCCCGAATTATTCAGCAAAGCCCCGGTAATTTCGAGCTACGATATCCTGGCCCATACTTAACCAGACATTTTTATAATTTTAGAAATAACTTAGGGAGTAAATTATTTTAGGAGACTCTTTGGGTTTGTGTATTAGTGATGCTTATATTTGGGTATTTTAAACAATAAGTACGGTTATCTTTGACTCATGACGGCGACATTTGAATTGTGTATGACATTGCAAAAATAATTGTTTAAGCTGAGCAGTATCTAGTGTTATTAACTTATGCGGTATATCAGAGTAAATTTGGTATACTGTTCGTAATAAATGACCCACGTACCTCATCATTATCTATCTGTTGTCGTGCCCGTTCATAATGAGGCTGAAGGCATTACGGCATTCCATGATTCCTTAGTCGGGATAATCCAGCACGTCGGGGCTTACGAGATCCTATACTGTAACGACGGCAGCTCCGACACAACGATGCAATCCCTCAACGCTATCGCCCAGGCTAATGAGCATGTCAGAGTACTTACGCTAACTCGTAATTTCGGAAAAGAGATCGCAATTAGTGCCGGTATTGAACATGCTCGTGGTGACGCTATCCTCATGCTGGATGCTGACGGTCAGCATCCAGTTGAGCTGATTCCAGAATTTATTAAATCATGGAAGGCAGGCTATAAAGTCGTGACTGGACTGCGGACTGCAAACCAAAAAGAAGGACTAGTTAAGCGCTATGGTTCGCGGCTGTTTTATAGCATCTTTCGTCGTTCTACCAGTTTTGACTTGGTAGCAGGAGCTACCGATTTCCGATTGATCGACCAGGAAGTCAGAAAGGAGTTTTTGCGACTCAGTGAGCGCAGCCGTATCGTGCGGGGGCTCATTGATTGGCTGGGGTACGAACAGCATTACATCCCCTTTGTGGCCAATCCTCGTTTGCTCGGCAAGTCACCTTATTCATACCGAAAACTATCCAAATTAGCAGTAGACAGCGTAGTATCGTTAAGTAGCGTTCCTCTGTATCTCACCGCCTTTATGGGTGTAATCGTTCTGCCACTTTCCGTGTTACTTGGTTTGTTTATGACTATAGAAATGCTAATCGGAGACCCACTACAGCTGCACATTACTGGCGGCGCATTTGTGCTGGTTCTAGTGCTATTCCTGGTTGGCTGCGTGCTTATGTCGCAGGGGATTATCGGTCTTTACTTAGCGCACATACATTCAGAAACACAAAATCGACCGCTATACGTCATAGACAACGCAGCATCAGTGAGGCTCAATGAAACGTAGACTAGCGAGCGAGCTACAAAAGCCAGGGGTGCGCTACTTACTTATAGGCGGGAGTATCTATCTACTTGAACTGCTTATTATCTTTGCGGCAGGACGTATGGGAGCGGGACCAGTCCTTTCTGTTGGCTTGAGTTTTTGGATAGGGCTAGTTGTCTCCTTTGTGTTACAAAAGGTAGTCACCTTTAAGGACAAGCGAACGGAGACACATATACTCGCTCCACAAATTGCTGCCTATGCAGCCCTCGTAATATTTAATTTTAGTTTTACAATCGTTGTTACGGCATTACTCAGACATTCACTCTCCCCTGCTATAACGCGGACACTGGCTTTAGGTATTACCACAATTTGGAACTTTTATTTGTACAAAACGAGAATTTTTTCTAGGCAAGCAGAATGAGTCGTTCCGCAGCTGTTGTGCTGTTGCGTTCAAAGTCGCTTCTCCAGCTAGCTAAACAGCGGTGGTTCCGGGTTGCATTTGTTTCACTCAGCCTTTTTGTCCTGTTGATTGTAACGCTCCTAAGCGGCTACTACGGAGGACGGTTACAGCTAGGCAATGCCGATCAACTGGTAAACCCATACCTATTCGAAAACGCAACGGTTGCACGTCATGCATTGTATCCAGGTCCGCATACCTTCTTGCTAAAGTGGCCTTTCTTCTTAATTGTAAAACTTTTTGGTTTCACGGACACCAATTATATTGCCGTAACTATGCTCGTGTTGCTTGCGACAATCGCAGGGTTGACATACGTGATCTGGCGAATAGAGCGCCGACCGCTCGTATTCGGTGCCATATGTCTGGCGCTAGCATCAATACTTATAGCTATTCCGGGCCAACCGCACGCAGGTGGCCTTTTACCGGTTAATATGGCTATGATCGCTACACGCAATATTGAATACGTCGTGCTGATTGGTGCAGTTGCATTAGTTGTATCCGCCAAGGCTATACGCTCCTGGAAATTTTTGGCTGGAACTCTACTACTTACGATACTTGTGGCATCCGACCAGTTATTTTTGAGCATTAGTATTGCCGGTGCAGTTGGCGCATTGATAGCTTATGGGGTACGAAAAAAAATTAACTATGTTGCGCTCAGTGGCCGCTTTATCCTTGCTTCCGGCGGTGCGGCCATTATGGGTTTGGCTCTTATACTGACAATAAAAAACACCGGGCTAATAGGAATCACCATGGCAAGCAGCCCGTACGGTTTTGTGGGCAGCGCCCACTCTTTACTACTGGCAGCTATCTACGGTGCCAGCGGAATACTCACAAACTTTGGCGCAAATCCGGCCTACGATGCAACTATAGTGGCTAATATACCCGGTACTGCGATTCGGCATATGCTGTCGCTGGGAGGCCCCACCTATATCGTGAACGCCTGCCTCTTTATAGTTGCCCTGGCTCTCGCGAGTATTCAATTATGGAGTAGCCTGCGACGCCAAAAAATCCGCAAACAAAATATTAGCCATTCAGATGGTCTGTCGTTACTACTATTGTGGACTAGTGGGGCAGCTGTTGGCTTATTTATTATCAGTAACCATTATTACGCTGTTGATGCGCGTTACCTTACAATTACTCTTTTTGCACTTAGCATCACAGCAGTTAGCCGCCTGCGTGGCGTTCGAATTTCAGCCGACAAGCTGCTAATTATATCAGCTATGCTATTAACGAGTGTAGTATTGGGGGCTTTGCACGCCGGATCCACGTATCGTGTGCAAGCAGCCGCACTAAGCGATATTAAAAGTCGTAATATGACTGTTATCCAGACACTAAAAGCCAGAAACGTAGATGTTCTGCTGGGCGATTATTGGCGTGTCTTACCAATAAGGCAACATGCTGGCCAATCGATGACGGTTACGCCCTTACAGAATTGCACGCAACCGCGGCAAGTGCTCACTAGTCACGCTTGGCAAACGGATACCAAAAATAAACCATTTGCATACCTCTTGTCATTTGATAAAAGTTTGACAGATTTTCCGAAGTGTACGCTTGAACAAGTCATTGCCTATTATGGTCGTCCTAACGAAAGCACATTGATCGCCGGCACATTAAAATCCCCCAAGGAAGTGTTACTGTACTACGACCAAGGCAAAAACACGCACCGTGCGCCCACAGTCCGAAATACGGCCACAGTGTTACCTATTAGCATTCAGGAATTGCCGAACATGATGTGTCGTGGTGAGAGCGTAATGAACATAGTAGCCCATGAGGACGACGACTTATTATTTCTAAATCCAACGATTATTGAGGACATTGCCAGCAAGCATTGTGTTCACACCATATACGTGACTGCCGGAGATGGCGGCCATGGCGCAGCCTACTTATCCTCGAGAGAACTAGGCGCCCAAGCTGCATATGCCCAAATGTATGGCGCAAGCAATATCTGGACGCAGCGCATTGTCCAAATTGCTGAGGGAGAATATGTGCGTATTGCCAGTCTGAGCGGGCATCACGATGTCTCACTGATCTTCCTTCGCTTACCGGATGGGGGCTTAGACGGTAACGGTTTTGCGGGTCATAATTATGAGAGTTTACGTAAGTTAGCGAGCGGCCGGATTTCCACTATTCATAGCCTTGACGGACAGTCGCATTATAGCAGCCAGGGGCTCAAGGCAGCACTGAGTACCTTAATGTCAGTATACAACCCATCCGAGATTCGAACCCAGAGTAGCCAGCAAGGATTAGTCTATCGTGATCACAGCGACCATCACGCCGTTGGTGCATTTGCAACCCAAGCCTACGACCTTTACGAGCATGACCACTACGATGGACTTGTCGCCGTAGGACTACGTTATTATATGGGGTACCCAATCAGGGAGTCTCGTCCCAATCTAGATGGCAGCGTAGCCAAAGCAAAACTGGCTGCATTCCTAGCCTATGCGAAGTATGATATAGCTGTCTGTAAATCGGAGAGTGATTGTGGCAACAGCGCTACTTATGGTTCATATTTGACTCGTCAGTACCTGAGCCCCTGAGCACCTGAGTCAACCTGCGGTTCACTAACTCGGTTAGTAGTGCCTTGCTTCATCTAAGGCAGCACCGCCCTCTTTAAAGCCGTAGAAAACAATGACCAGTGCGGAAAGCAGATCCGCCCACCAAAAGTGTAGCGTGGCGTTAAGTATCAAGCCTGTCATGACAGAAGCCGCTAAATAAGCATCCACTAGGGTGACCTTAGCTTCGGTTATTAGAACAGGATTTTTTAACTTGTTACCGGTGGTACGCTTAGCATTTGCTAGCAGTAGCATAGTGATGAATGTAACCGCAGTCCAGGCAATACCAAGCACAGAGGCTCTTGGATGCGTACCCCTTATGAGTAGATATATAACCTGTAACAAAATGTAGGTCGCAATTATATAAAAACTAATGCCAATTAGTCGTAGCGCTTTTGCCCGCGTGGCTTCTTTAGTACTTTTGAGCTCCCATATTACGACAGTACTTGCACCAATCTCAATAAGTGAGTCGAGCCCAAAGCCGCCAACAGCCACCGAGCGAGCCTTGAGGGCGGCTACTGCGGTAATAAATATACCTAAGACATTCCAAATAAGCGTGAAGTATTCTAAGCGTAAGCCACACTGTAGCAGATCTTTTGAAGTGTACTGTTTGCTCATACTCTTGAAGTATATAACGAGCTGCCCGCAATAGTGCATTTTAATCCGATGATGCGAGGTCTGGAACAATCCATCCAAAGGCTTCCTTAGCTGTTTTTTTGCTATACTAAACAGATATGTCATTCGAGCATGAAACACCTATCCAAGATCAGTCGGCTGCCAAAGAGTTTCAACTCAAATATGACGATCTATTAGACCGCGATATACCCGGTAAGCTCATACCGGATTTTCTTGGCGACGCCAATGATGCCGCGGACGAGTCGATCCTGGCAGCGTCGGTTAGAACGCATGTGGAGTTTGAAATGCAGGGTCCTAATGATAATCACATCGCAGCAAAAAAGAGAGCCATCATTAACGCTAGTATAGCTGCAGAAGCAGTTGTTGATTTAGACAGCTTTTTGCGTGATGAGGTTAACACGTACGAGCCGGTTATCTATGCCCTGCAAAAGTACGAATATCCGGGGGATGTTCCCGGTTTCTTGAGCATACATTTTACTATCGCGGACGGCTCCCGGGTCATGGTACGTACAAGAGATGGAAAAGACAATCCTTTTTACTATGTTAGCCCCGACGTTAAATATGGCGTAGCCTCACCAGTCATCGCGCATGGCCAAGTTATAGATAATTATCTTCAAGGAACGCGGTCGTACAACTACGATAGTCCCAATGGCATGGACGGCTTTATGCAAGGCATCGGCACGAGCTACCCAAGTATTAGCAGTGGCACGTTATGGCCTAATACATATCGTATCCCCACATTTACGCACGGCAACGACGACGTCATAAAACTTTTTACTGACATAGTTGACCGGGATTACACGCAGGGCTATACGGAGCATCGCAGCCGCCGGGGTGGCTATTTATTGCTACGCCAGGCGCGGTTCATGGGTCATGTCATAGCCGATAGCCTGCTCGGCATTGCCGACGGAGCTGGCATCCTACCCGTATGGCAGCGGCAGGTAGCCGATGACTATGCGCTGGAAGCGGTAACTATTCTCGAAAAGCTGCAAAGAAACGATACAAGCGTCTCGGCTTTTGCAAATAACTATTTTGGATATTTATTGAGTGGTAAAGCGCTCGAGCTCGAAACACTAGGCGTACAGCCAGCTGCCATAGTCGCTCGCGCCGAGGAACATGCGGCACAACGCGGGCTGCAAGCCGCGGAATCAGACATTGGTCAAATAGTAGATCTACTCATAAGCGACTAAGTAATATCCAGCCCTCAACATCGAACTGTCAGCTGAGGCCTATAATGAAATTAATGGAATATAAATAAAGGAGCCATATGCTTGCAAACACACTACTACTGGACGCTTTCGACAGGATAAAAACAGTCGTTCACACTACTGTTGACGGCTTGAGTACCGACCAGCTCAGTCAACTACCTAATGATTCGGCAAACTCGATTGCTTGGCTCGTTTGGCATTTAACGCGTATCCAAGATGATCATATTGCCGATCTGGTCCACGAGGATCAGATTTGGAAGGAGTGGTATAAACAGTTTGCTCTGCCATTCGAAGAATACGAAACGGGCTATGGCCAAACGGCAGAAGACGTAGCCAGCGTACAGGCAAGCGCCGAACTATTGCTCGGTTATTATGATGCCGTGCATGCTGCAACGATTAATTACCTTAGCACTCTTACAGAAGAAGCTTACCAACGAATCGTCGACAAAAACTGGGACCCGCCCGTAACCCTAGCCGTAAGATTAATAAGCGTTATATCGGACGACCTACAGCACGCTGGCCAAGCCGCCTATGTGCGCGGCCTGCTAACCTAGATATCCGCTGTTAGCCGCTTCCGGGTCCTCTGGTAAAAGAAGTAGAGCAGCGTGTCCCAGAGCGCGAAGGCGCCGGCAAAGCCGCCGCTAAAAATAGCTTGGGCCGGGTACGGGTTTGAGTAATACGGCATAGCCATGCGCGGACGTCTGGGGTTAACAAGAACAGGCACAGGGTCAGTGACCGGTACATAGGTACGCCAGACCACTTGCACGTTCTGCTCTTGCTTGTCATAAATTGTATAGGTTCCGTACGAGTCGTAACCGCAGCCGCTTCTCGTGCAATCTCGCTTGGTGCTGGTTACCGTCGCCGTCACCTGCTGCGTACCGGGGCTCTGCCTATAGTATTCATGGATTAGCGCATTCGCCGCCAGTCCCACCATGAACAGGATAAGCACCGAAGTCGTAAACAGATACACTCGAAAGCGCAGCTGCATATTTCGTAGCCGCGTGGCCGGGTCTAGGAGTGGGCGATTTCGTATAATGGACATACTATGCAGTATAACCCTTTCAGGCTGTAGAGCGCTCCCCAGATTTGACACATTGTGCAACTAAATGGTTGCACTTACTGTCGTTTAGTGGTTAACTTAGTTACATAAACAAATCATCATTGAACGGAGAAATATGCAAGACAGCATTCAGCGCGAGATCACCATCAAAGCACCAAAAGAGCGCGTTTACGAAGCGATTACTGATCCGGCACAAATTATTACTTGGTTTCCAGACTCGATAGACGGCGGTCTATCCAAAGGGGATAAACCTTTTCTTCATTTTGGCGAACACGACAAAACACAGATATACGTTGTAGCAGCGCAGCCACACGATTACTTTTCCTACCGCTGGGTACCCGGTGGCAATACGTTTGACGGCGACATCGCCAGCGTGCCCACGACGCTCGTGGAGTTCAGGATTACAGAAACCGATGGCGGTAGCGTTGTAACGCTGACAGAGAGTGGTTTTGCATCACTTCCGGCCGACATCATCGAGGCAAGCTTTAAGCAAAATTCAGGTGGTTGGGACTTTATGATGGAGCGCCTCGAAAAGAAATTTGCCGAGGCCTAATCATGCTCGTGGCAGATACTTTTAAAGCGCTCGGCGACCCGGTCCGTCTACAAATGATACAAAGGTTGTCCCAGAGTACGCAGTATACCGTTGGCAGCCTGTCCGCCGGTCTCGGGCTCACTCGCCAAGGTGCCCGTAAACACCTACAGCTACTGGCTGATGCTGAGCTGGTTTCCTTGCAACCCAGAGGCCGCCAAACCAAAGTTACACTCGACGCTACTACCCTTGCACATGCAAAGCGATTCATCACTGAGCTGGAACTTCAATGGGATCAGCGTTTACTAGCCCTAAAAGATTTCGTAGAAAACGACGTTCCCACCAAACAAACAAATACATAGCGGCATAACGCGTATAAGCGTATAAACTATCCATAGCAACACATCAATAAATTATTAGGAGTATACCCATGAGTAATCTAGCAGCCAGTCCATACATTAACTTTCAAGGCCGTGCCCGCGAAGCCATGGAGTTTTATCAAACAGCCCTAGGTGGCACACTTGAGTTGTCAACATTCACCGAAGAGGGTGCGCCCAAGGAAGCCGGTCCGGATGACGCCATAATGCACTCGGTGCTAGCGGTCGATGGCCTCATTATTATGGGGTCTGACGGTATGCCTGCGTACCCACCGACTGTGGGCGACAACATCGCTATAGCGTTATCGGGGAGCGATCATGAGCTGCTGTCCAAGGCCTTTGATCTGCTCTCCGAAGGCGGCACAGTAAAGCAGGCGCTCAAAACCGAATCATGGGGCGACTCATTCGGTTACTTCGTTGATAAGTTTGGCATCAACTGGATGGTCAATATTAATAAAACTGAAAATTAATAGGACTTATACAAATATGCGAATCGAACTAATCCCCTTACCTTCAAATGATCTAGACCAAAGCAAAGACTTTTACGTAAATGTTCTAGGCTTTCATTTGGATCACGACGTTACGCCAGGCAATGGCATACACGTTATTCAGCTCACCCCGCCCGGCTCCGCTTGCTCGATTGCAATCGGTACCGGCATGGGCACCGAGGGTGCAGCACCGGTCAAAAACATACACCTGGTCGTCGATGACATAGTTATTGCGCGGGCCGAGCTAGCTGAGCGCGGCCTAGAAATCAGCGAAGTAAACGACATGGGCGGCGTAAAATACGCCTACTTTGCTGATCCTACCGGCAACAGCTGGGCCCTCCAGCAAATCGGCTAAAGAAGCTTGCCTTACGACGAGTACAGTAGTGAACTAGCAGTAAGTTTCGTAAAGTTTCAGATACGACACGTATGCGATATAATAAAATTATGATTTTACAAAATATTGCCGAAAAGGTGAAGCGGCACCCGCGAATTTCTACAGGCATTGCGGTATTTTTAGGGCTAGCCGCAGTCGCTGAAATCGACGGATACGCCAGTAATCGCACATACGACCGACCCGACCACAGTTGTGTTTCGCCCTTCTCTGTCAGCGATAGTTACAGAGACTCTGGTACCAATACTTTGCTTATGACGGACACCGGAATACTTACCACCGGGATAAGCGCGAAAGTACACCTGAGGGGTGATGCATATGGGCTGCAAGCCGCTTACGAAGATCCCGCCGAGAACGGTAGTGGCTGGCATATTAGTAGAATGGTCAAGGCGAATAAAGTAGGTGATGCCACCGTAAAACTCGCCATTGGTTCCGGGGAGGTTCATTTTGGAGTACGGGCGGTTGCGCCCCAGGGTTCCGCTACATGCGAGGCTGCACCGGATACCACTTTTAGTCACCTTGGTAAAAGCGACTACTACGGTAATGATGGCAAATTAGCGTGGACAAATCCTGTAAATACTATAACCAGCGTCGTACACAGTTAATTTCATGGTCGTGCCGGGATTATGGCAGGTGCTGGCCGCCGGTGACGCCAATGACTTCACCGGTTATGTAGCTTGACTCCTGCGACGCCAAAAACACGTAGGCCGGAGCCAGTTCGGCTGGCTGCCCGGCGCGTCCGATGGGCGCTTGTTGGCCAAACTCCGTCAGCTTTTCCATCGGCTGACCAAAACTTGGTTGCAGCGGCGTCCAGATAGGGCCCGGTGCGACGGCGTTTACACGGATGCCTTTGGGAGCAAGCTGCTTGCCTAGACCGTGCGTAAAGGCCACGATCGCGCCCTTTGTGCTCGCATAATCCAGCAGCGATTCGGAAGGCTGATACGCCTGAATGGAAGCGGTATTTATTATGGTGGCACCCTTGGGCATGAGCGGTATGGCCGCCTTGCTTATGTAGAACATTGCAAAAATATTGGTCTCAAAGGTAGCCCGCCATTGTTCGCTACTCAGCTCCAGAATATCCTCGCAAAATAGTTGCCGGCCGGCGTTGTTAACCACAATATCCAGACCGTCCAGCTCGCGCGCGGCCGTCTCGACAAGCTCTTGGCAAAACGCCTCATCGCTGATATCACCCGGGAGTGTCACCGCTTTGCGGCCGGCCGCCTCAATTTGCTTAACTATGCTTTGGGCGTCTTCTTCCTCGGCTGGCAAGTAGCCCATCGCAACGTCCGCGCCTTCACGGGCAAAGGCAATAGCCACGGCTGCACCAATGCCTGAATCCGCGCCCGTTATAAGCGCCTTACGGCCCTCAAGCCGGCCGCTACCCCTGTAAGTTTCCTCGCCGTGATCCGCCTTAGGCTCCAACTTTGAATCCAGCCCCGGTTCGTCCTGCCGCTGTTCCGGAATGTCCAGCTTAGGATACTGCGTTACCGGATCCTGCATACTATACTGATCAGCCATAGCTCCTCCGTCCATATTTACATAATAAATAGGGTACAAAAGAGTGTATTGGCGCACAGCCTAATATATTACAGTACCAGATCATAAAAGTGTTTGCTTCCTTAATGATAACCACTGCTAGGCGTCTTTTGTTTTAGCTGCTATTATCACACTATGAATCGTTGCACTAACTTTGCGGACAGCCCTGAATTCCCCTGCCCTATGCCCGAAGGGACTACCTACGGTGAACTTCGGGAGCCATGCGCGCAGGACAGCTACGGTGCGCATTGTGGCGCAATATTATGTCAAAAATTTGTTCTGGCTACGTTTGACCCCGAAAGTTGGGAAAACAGTCTTGATACTGTACTCGGTATGATTACGGCTCAAGCCAGATTCACCAGTTTGCCCGAAGGTGAAGCTCCCGAAGAAATACGAGAAGTCGTACAGCACACGATCCTTCCTCTTAGAGAGCGACGTCCTCTCGATGAAGCCCACGTATTTGTAAACCCCTACGACCTCGTATTGTCTTTGATGAATCAGGGGAAAGTGCATGAGGCCAATTGGTACCTCTCGTATAATGCCGACCGCGGCGCTAATGGCGAACAAGTTGAATGGTGGGCATTTCAGTCGTCGGAAACTTCTGTAAGCCAGCTTGCCACTCCGCGTTCAAGCCTCAGTCAGTACGATGGCTCAGCGACCAAGGGCAATGCAGCACTATGGAATAGCTTTGTACCGCCGCTATGGCGCGCACGGCAGGCTATAGATGGCTCCGTTTTACCTAGAACAGTTCAAATTAGAATTTAGCGGGCAAATAAAAAAGTCTTGACGCGCGGTTTTGAGTTTGGTATTTTATTTCAGGAAGACATACGTGATACAGTAATTTGTACTTCATATGTGGCCAGTCAAGTTAGTAAGTTCGTTTGTTAGTTAGTAGGCCACATCTGTGGGTGCAAGTCTTCCCGCAAATTAAAAGAGGCACAATTGTGCCTCTTTTTTTATGATTTCAATTAGCTAATATGACAGTATCTATACTACAGTTGACACTATAGCTATTTTGCAGTATTGTACACTGTGGTTGAGAATTATTATATGCGATTTATTTCAGAGAATAACCCAGTAGAGCGACACCAAGAAGGCATGCTTCATGCATACCTTAGCTTCCCTAATACTTTCAGTTTAGAGGACTGCGATAATGCTTTGGAAGTATTACAGGATGCTCTCGGTGATCGCGCAGTATGTGCGCCCGATTCGGTTAACACTGACGAAACAGACCTCGAAGCCTGTCGCAGGTTTTTTGTTGAGTTTCCTGATGATGCTAGTATGGCTAACAATCTCATCGCGCTTGCAATAGTCGCAGAACACTTTGAGTCATACTCCTATCCTAGGCTCCATTTAGTCTAAGTTAAAGTGCTCTAGGCATCCGGATCATCAATAATGCCAAAGATATTACCACTGGCGTCTTTAAAAGTTGCCATCATCATACCACCACCTACGTCCTTAAGATCAGAGTGCACGACTACACCACCAGCTACGAGCTCCTCTACAGCCGTTTTTGCATCGGTAACATGCCAGTAGCTCACCGGATATGTGAGGCCTTCACTTGCAGCATTGGGGTCGAGGCCCAACTCGCTGCCGTTGATATTAAATCCAACGTAATATGGCTGGTCGAAGTAGGGTTTTACACCTGATACACGTTCCCAAAACTGTTTATCGGCCTCTAAGTTGACGGATGGATAGATAACTGATTTAAGTCCTGTAAACATGCTGCCTCCTTGTTTTGATTCTCTTAGTATAGCAAGCATGTAAGGGCATGAGCGCCATGATTTGTTATAGTGAGAGTTATGAAAGGCACTGATCAACTATATGACTTTTTGTACAGTTACAAAAACGGGGTTTTAGCCACAGTAGGCAGCGATGGCACTCCCAGTTCGGCTATTATTGGATTTGGGCAAACTCACGATTTAGAGCTGCTATTTGGAACTGAAACGACTTCTCGTAAGTACAAGAACTTAACCCATAACCCACACATTGCCTTCACCGTTGGCGGTGAAACAGCTGAAACTATACAATATGAAGGTATCGCCCGCGAGCTTAATGAATCCGAATACGACGTGCTGCTTAATAATTACTGGCTTAAGAACCCACATGCTAAAAAATACCATGCCAGCCCCAACCAGCGGTACTTTACAGTGGCCCCAACATGGATTCGTTACACCGACATGCGTTCTGGTCCCTCACAAATAACAGAACTAACGTTCTAGCCTTTTTTAGGCTGCATTAGAACGCAATACCGGCAACCCTACCGCTCGTTTGGCAGCAAATGAGTCAACGAAATGCCCTACCTCATCTGTACTTACGGTCTGCTGCAGACGAGTCGGGATTTGGGCATGTATCATCGTGCCGCCTTTAATGAAAGCAACTTCGTACACAGATATCTTGCCGTAATCAATCCAATGGCAGAGCCTATACGGCTGGCCGTGAGCGGATAAAACGCCTTTACACGTCGGCTTTACGCTTTTCGCGTCGTAATTGTGGTCGGAGGGCCCGACAGTGTCTTCGCCTGCTTTGGACTCAATTATTTCATACACCCAGTCCTCGGTACGAAAATTCAACGAAGCGGTAGCTCTCCCATTTGCTATCAGTATCCTTTTTGCTTTGATGGCTACGCCCGGTGGCAAATAACTAGGCTCGTAATAGCTAAAACCTAACGCCGGGTGTAAGTAGTGATAGCCAGCTAGCCCAATCAGCAAGAAAGCTGCAAGAGCAATATATCTGTAAAGGTGATGTTTCACACCATTACTGGCATGAACCTTTGAAGTCACTCTAGCTACGACCTAGCGATTAGATTGTAGTTTTTCCGAAGGCCTGCTGAAGTGTCTGCCGAGCGCTGGCTGTACTGGCTTGAAATGCCTGTGAGGCAGTTTTGAAAGCCGCGTCACGGGTGGCGGCATACTGTTTCTGCTGACTCGCAACCTTGTCATCATTCTTGCGGTCGCTCACGAAGCTCTCGCGGGCCGTCTTTAGGCTGGCCTGCAACTTCGTGCGAATTGCTGGACCCTCACTTGGCGTGGCGGCACAACTTGCTTCTGCAGTGCTAACGGCTCCATTAACAGCAGTCTTGAATGTTTGCATCTGTCCGTCGATGGTGCTTCGGCGTGTTGTCACGACTGACTGCACGTTCGTACGATAGGTGGAACGAGCGGCATCAAAAGCTGTGCGACGCGTAGAGACTGCAGCCTGTACAGACGTCTGGTATGTTTGCACGGCTTGCTTCTGTGGGTCAGTGGTTGCTTTAGCTTGTAGCTTCGTGAATTCAGTTTGGCGTTTGCTGTCGGCTTGACCACGATCGGTTGAAACATTTTGATCTACTTTTTGGAATTCTGCTGCCATTTTTTGATCTTGTTGCGCCCAAGCTGCCGTGACTTTGCTTACTACGCCAGTGACTTGACCAGTTAGGTTAGCCACTTTTGTGGGCAGCTCAGAACAAAATGGGCTGGTTTTAGTGGGAGTTGTCGCTGCTGCTGTGCGCGACGACAGGGCAAAAGCTGAGACAGGTAGGACCATAATAACAGCACAGGCTGCCACAGAAATGGCAAGACTGAGCCTGCGTGTAAAGTTAGAGATTGTTTTCATTGTAGGCGCTTCCCACGCTACTCACTGTGCTGCTATCACTGGTGCTGGTCTGCTGGATCTGGCCGTCAGACGAACTATCAACGCTAGCCTCATTTTGGCTATCTTGTTGTGTCAGCTTATCGATACTGGCACTTGTACCACTTGCCGTAGTAGTTGGCGATTGAGAGCTACTAATTTTAGCTTCACTACTAAGGGTAGCATCGGCACTATTCTTTTGATGCAATACATATGCGCCGACGCCTGCAATGATAGCAATAATAACCAGAACTAATAATGCCTCTACTAGGGCAAATCCCGACGAGCTTTTTCTTAAAATTTTCTTCGACATTTCCATCCTTTATTTATAGCCTAGGTACTTTAGGTTTAAACTTGATAGCATAGTATCTTGAGCTTATTATAAACATAAGAATTATATGGTCAACAATCATGCTAATAGCAAGCCTAGTTATAAATTAACTGCTCGCACTAAGATATACCTGAAGAAATAATACACTTGCTCGGCCACTATCATTTTGGATTTTTCGCTAAAGATATAACACCGCCTAAAGCAAGCAATGTACCGATGATTACTAGGTACCATAGGCCGCTGCGAGCAGTATCTCCTAAAAATGTTATCCCTATTATGGCCGGGATTACTATTTGACTACTAGTCATTGTTGCATTCACGGTCGTTGCTTGGGCGCGTTGCAGAGCAATAGAGAATAGTAGTATGCCCAGAGCCCCAGAAACAATGATACCGACCATCAGGGGGTTATAAATGATGTGCCAAAAGGGGTGAGTAATAGTCAAGATTCTCCCCATAACAGAGGTGGTTCCATAGGCCAGCCCACCAAGCGCAGCTAAACCCAGAGCTGTCTTATAGCTACGCCTGCGTGCTAAGACGTAGCCTAACAGCGCGACGGGAATAGGTGTCAGCACTACCATCCATCTAAGCAGCGTGCTCACTGGTTCAGCTTTACCAGGAAGCGATGCTACTGCGAGCAAAGTGAGTCCGACAAGTATGGAAACGATGGCTACGTAGGATTTAGACGTTATGACTATGCGTCGATACAATCGCTCAATCAGAGCGGTCACAATGATATTGGACGCAATAATGGCTTCTACCAAAAACAACGGAAGGTGCTGCACGGCGACAAGGGTTAGCAGCCAGCCAAGTAAATCAAGTGTGGTACCAATGATATAAGGTCTATCCTGCAGGAGCCGCCATAGTAGGCGTACATCTAGAGAGTGGCCATTTTTTTCCTTATCGGCACTCATTTTCTGCAAAACTGCAGCTACACCGTTACACAAGGCGCATGCGAAAGCCGCAAGCACTGGAATCAAGTAGTTATGCATGCCCTTATCTTAACAAAGCCCGCCGTGATAGGTCGCATAGTCGCGGCTTAGCGGCTAAACTGGACGGCGTCTGCAACCACGAAGCCGGTGGTTCCAGCAGTGGAGAGCGAAACGTTAGCGCTGTGCCCCGCTTTGAGTGTAAAGGTTCCGAGTGAAACCCAGGTGCCACCATTGGTTTGTTGATTTTCGGTTACCGTAGTTTGCTTTCCTGCAGAATCGGTTACTACATACTTTGCTGCCGTAGTGCGATTGGTGTGTGCCGTCCAGCGAACCGAGACTGTATAGACGCCCGTAGTAGGAATGTCCGGTGTCCACTTAACAGTTTTAGTATCGGTGCCATTATTATCGTGAAGATAATCTGCGCCGTAGTAGCCGGCAGTAGCCGTTGATGGCAGCCACGCACCCGTTAGGCTCACACCGCTCGGATCGCTGCTATCAACCACGATATTAGTTTTTTGATTGAATGTTAGTAGCATGCCCTTGCGAATCAGCAACGTCTGCAAATTAGGTATCGATATATTTTGCACGGCAATGTTTGAGTCGATGGCCATTGAGGCTGCGTCTGCAGCGGCCTGACCGAGCATCATAAACTGCGGTTCCATTCTTATCCCGGACCAAGCAACATGCGTCGTAGAGAGTGCCCCTGTTACCAGCAAGTTAGTTACTTGCGACACTTGCGGCGTAATCATGCGGTAGGGCAGTTGGTACCAACCGGCCGTCGTTATGCTAAAGGTGCCTTCGTTTTGCGCGTTACCAGTGCTGCCAACGCCCCGATATGATGGGTGCTCGTCCATTCGGTACGAGCCGAGTGCAATGCTATCAGTTTTGCTATTTGTAGTCTGCAAATCTTTCTGGGTCACAACATACTGTCCAATCATACGTCGAGCCTCTCGTACGTATAGCTGTGGCGGCCAGTTACCTGTGGTAGTAAATTCGTCCGAAGGCAGCCCGTAATTTGCCATGTCGGCGTGTACCGAAGGAAGTACTGACGGATCATTTTGCAAAAAGTACATGAGGCCCTGATCGTAGTCTTTGGTCTGCTGGTAAATAGTTTGACGATCGGCATAGCTGCCGTTGGAGTAACCGAAACTGGCATTTAAAAAGTCGGTAGTGAATGGCCCGCGAGCATTGGTGTCAAACTTGCCGTTTGGGATTGGCACAAATGCAACTAGATCGTTGGCAACTAAGTCTCGGCCTAAGCTAGCTTGGTAGGATGGCATCCATTGTGCGAGCAGTGCGTAGTCATTTGCATTGTAATTGAGTGGCTTAGGATACGGCACACGTTTAGCAGCAACGTTTGTGCTAGTAAAACGGAAGTTGTAAGCCTGAACATGATCGTCGGCTGCTCCGACTGCATTAAGCGGTGTGGCACTAACTCCCGGATACAGGTTACCACTAGCATCATAGGCCGAAACGGTCGGTGTAAAATCGTTATTGTACGCTTGAACGCCCGCAGCACTCTCACCATATTGCGCCGACGACTCGCGACCGGTTGTGTAGGACACGCCAGCATCCGCCATGAGGTCACCCTCATAACTTGCGTCAATAAATACCTTTCCGGCAAATGTATCGCCAATAGTCGTAGTAATAGAGGTAATGGTGGTACCGGTTTTTGTAATGCTCGCCGGTCCCTCGACAAGCTGCTCGCCCGTAAAGATCGGCACGCCAGCTTCACTCAGCATCTGATTCATAACTTGAGTGCCCACCTTTGGTTCAAAATCATAGCCCTCACCGGCACCATATACACTGGCGATGCGACCAAAGTATTCTTTAGCAATACCACCGATAACGGTTTTGTTACCGACGTCGGTGTGCGATAAACCACTGGTAACCATGCCGCCAATAAAACTAGTGGGTTCTACGAGCGCAACAGTTTTACCCTGACGACGGGCTTCAATAGCAGCCGTAACGCCGCTTGGCGTTGCACCATACACCACTACGTCATACGACCGAGTAAGTGCTGAAGTCTCAAGAGGAGCGGCTACAAACGAGAACGCTGTTACTAAGGTAATAATAAGTACTTTCCACTTCATCACGTTCTCCTGTGTCTGTTATAAAACTACTCGTAATGTAGCAAGCCCGCACATAATATGCAACCTAAATGCTACGGTGTCCATATGCCTATCTTTGGTAAACAGTAGTATTGGAGATGTATGGCTATACCAATACCCTACTTATGACCGACACGGGTATTAGACAGTTATGGCTTTGCCAGTCTATAATCACCGTAATGCCTCCTGCAATATTCGCACTCTTTATTATTGCCCTCCTAGCGGTTGTAGCCGCAATTATTTGGATAATTAACGATTCAAAAAAACCGCGCTAAACAACTAAACAAAGCTATAGTTTCTTGACTTAGGCTGCCTGCGCTTGTGCGGGAGATAAAATTTTATTAACAATGCCATCTAGCTGATCATTCGACAGGCTAGCCTTGACAACATAATCCTCAATACCGAGGTCGCGTAGGCCTGCTGGGGCATCAGATTCGTTAAGGTTTGAGATGATTAGTACTTTTATGTCCTGCCCCCAACTACTCTTGCGGATAGTAGCAAGAATCTGATCACCGGATATATCGGGAACCATGAGGTCGAGCAGCACCAGGTCCGGCATTTCTTGCTGTATAAAGTAGAGCGCTGTAATGCCGTTGTAGGCTAGAAAGCAAGTGTAGCCAATCAGCTCCAAACGAGTTTTGTAGATTTCGGCCAAGCTTAAGTCGTCTTCGACGATGATAATCTTTTTAGAAACGACCGATTGCGGATCCATGCCTTGATTCTAATACATATATTGTTGTTTTACTACCACATTCAGTCAACATTGACAGTGTTTATACCTGCTGGCTATCATAAGTCATGGCTTTCCCATCACGCAGCTACCCACTTAGTCCCGAGCAGCAGCACCAGCTAGCAGCTAGTACCGTGCAGGCCGGGACGCTCGGTATGACCGAGCAGTATCACGCTGCCCAAGCTACCACGCTGGCAAAGCTTAACCATCTTATTGAGCAGGCTCCCAGTAAGGATCTACCTTTGGACGACAATGCCCGACGAATCCGCGTTCAGTCGCTTACCAGAACTTCAATTTTTGCAGCCTTAGAAGCGGATGCCTATTTTGCATTCGGCATAAGTCTGACGGCTCCTAGCGGCCTAGCTGCCGATCTGTATGTATTAAAGGTAGACACAGAAACCGGCAGTCCGCTCAAACAGTCTCAGGTGCAAATCGGCAGCGCACACTTGGAGCCAACTCTTCGTTATACTGCAGACAATGGATTTGATGTGTTAATGGCTCACTTTGGCGCTCAAAAGATCATTGAGCAACATCAGGCAGATTTGCATTACCTGGAATTTGGTTCTGTAGCCACACTTGGCTGGTTACTGGAATACCAGGTGTAATCCGCGGCGGTAATATATCTAACAGCGTAGGTGTTTTAAATGAGGTTATTCTGAAATCAATAGAATATAAAATGCTGGGGGCAAAATGATAGTACATAGTAAATATGATCAGTTACGTAATAAGCTATTTTCGATCCTAAGCATTATGTTACTGAGCGTAGCAGCCTTGCCCATGCCATCCGCTCAAGCACTGCAATCCCCTGTTTCTTTTACGGCAGTCAGCCTACCCACCTATCAAACTAGCGGTATTTCCTGGTCCGTGGCTCAAGCCAACGGACTAGTGTTTGTAGGAGGTACATTTACGAGCATCCGGCCGGCCGGTTCGGCCAGCGGTTCTAATCTCACTACCCGTAATAATTTGGCTGTCTTTAATGCCGCTACCGGCTCTCCCACCAGTTGCGCCCCTTCTGTCACGCTACCCTCTAATCCGTCACAGGCAACCGTACGCACGCTCAACGTTTCCCCCGATAAAAAAACTTTGTACGTGGGCGGTTATTTTAGCCAAGTCAACGGGCAGGCACGTAATAGCCTGGCAGCTATCGACATTGCCAGTTGTTCACTAATAGCCAATTTTAAGCCCACCTCCAACGCAACGGTTCGAGCCATCCAATCTACCGCCTCAGCCGTATATTTTGGTGGAGATGTCACCACGGCCAACGGGCAGGCTCGGCACTACGCGGCGGCAGTCAGTGCCGCCGGAACCGCCAGTCCGGGTGCGCTGCAGCCGTGGGCACCAGTACTAAGCAAGAACTTGCGAGCCCTTGCCCTCAAATCCGATGACAGCGTCATTGTGGCCGGAGGTGACTTTGACACGGTAAATGGTGCCGACTCACACGCTCTGGCAGTACTTAACACCACCTCTGGCGCGCCGGTAAAAACCTTCCCAAATCATTTTGTACCGGTTAAATCCGTCGTAAAAGATGTTGCCGTTGACGACACTGGCTTTTATACCGGCAACGAGGGTACCGGCACGGGTGTTTTTGATGGTCGCATAGCTTTAAACTGGTCTGGCTACAGCCAACGATGGCGTGATACCTGTTTGGGAGCAACCCAAGCCGTGGTTGTTTATAAATCTGTTGTTTACAGCGGTTCCCATGCTCATGACTGTTCGTCTATGGGAGAATATCCTGATGGGGCCCGGCACCACTTCTTAGCTGAATCCGTAAATAGTCCTTCTTTACTTGCCTGGTTCCCACAGACAAACGAAGGTACGGGTGAGGGCCTCGGCCCGCGCGACATGGTGGTCGCTCCTACTAGCGGCGGTGATTATCTGTGGGCGGTCGGAGAGTTTACAACCGTCAACGGTGTTGCCCAGCAAGGCATGACCCGGTTTGGTGCATCACCGGATGCCACTCCATCGGCCCCAGCAACTACTGTCAGTAGTCCTAGCGCCGGTAAAACGACCATAGGCTGGACAACCAGTTTGGATAACGACAATATCTCACTCACCTACAATGTGTATCGCGATAACTCCACAACGCCCATCTACACCAAAGCAGCCAACTCTACGTTTTGGTCGCGTCCGCAGTTGAGTTACACCGACACGGTAACGGCTAAATCGACACACTCCTATAAAGTTACCGTCTCCGATTCTGTCCACACCACTACTAGCGTGTCCCGTAGCATTACCGTTAAATAGCTGGCCATAAACAGTATTTACCTCTGTGTATGCTAAAATATTAGGCAATGAACGCACAAGAAATCCGCCGCGCCTACCTTACATTTTTTGAAGACCGCAGTCACACGGTTATTCCCAGGGCGCCACTTGTTTTACAAAACGACCCGACTACGCTATTTACCGGCAGCGGAATGCAGCAACTCATGCCCTACCTGCTCGGTCAATCCCATCCGGATGGCTCGCGTATTACTGACAGTCAGACCTGTTTACGCGCTCAAGACATCGAAGAAGTAGGCGATAATAGACACACTACCTTCTTTGAGATGCTAGGCAATTGGAGTCTGGGCGACTACTTTAAGGCCGAACAACTGCCCTGGATATTTGAATTTCTAACCGACACAGTGGGCATTGACCCCCGCAAGCTCTACGTAACAACCTTTCTTGGCCACCAAGAATACGGCATACCTAAAGACACCGAGAGTGGTGCACTATGGAAAAGTTTATTTGCTAGCAAGGGTATAGATGCCGCTGAAGCCGAAATTGGCTCAGAGGCAGATGGTTATGAAAAGGGCATGCCAGAGGGAGCCCGAATCTTTTATTATGCTGCCGATAAAAACTGGTGGTACCGGGGCAAGAATATTGAAGATATGCCAGTCGGCGAACCGGGTGGCCCCTCGAGCGAAATATTTTATGAATTTGATTATATTCAGCATGACACCGCATACGGACCTAAGTGTCATCCAAACTGTGACTGCGGACGGTTCGTAGAAATTGGCAACAATGTGCTTATGCAATACGTTCGACGTGATACTGGCTTTGAGTTGTTACCAAATAAAAATATAGACTTTGGTGGTGGCCTGGAACGTATCGCTATGGCCGCCATAGATAGTGCCGACGCCTTTAAAGTAAGTGTCCTTTGGCCGATTATAGAGAACCTGGAACTAATCTCCGGAAAAACATACGGCAGTCACACAAACGCTATGCGTGTCATTGCCGACCACCTTCGAGCCGCCACATTTCTTGCAGTAGATGGCGTTGTACCCAGCAATAAAGAGCAAGGCTACGTTATGCGGCGGCTTATGCGCCGGGCCATCAAAAAGGCTTTTGACCTTGGCATAGAGCAAAACTTTATTGAGCAGGTCATCCCGGTTATTGCCGACCTGTACGAAGCTGACTTTCCCGAAGTAAAAGCCCAGCGCCACGAGGTGGTGGCAGTACTTGCCAAGGAAGAGAAGATCTTTCGCCAGACTCTCCGGAAGGGCTTGGCTGAACTTACCAAAATCGCGCAAAGAAACGACAATGTCGTAAATGGCGACTCAGTGTTTACACTCTACGATACTTTTGGCTATCCGGTGGAGCTGACCACCGAAGTAGTTGGTACCTCGGGCGACTACAATCTTTCTAGCAACTGGCAGCAGGAATTTGACGCCAAGATGCAAGAGCAGCGCAACCGGTCGCGCACAGCCACCAAGGGCGAATTTAAAGGCGGCCTCGGCGGCCAAACCGAGCAGCACAAAAAGTATCACACGGCCACGCACCTCATGTATCAGGCGCTTCGCACCGTGCTTGGCGACCATGTTATTCAACGCGGCAGCAACATCACCGAAGAGCGCCTGCGTTTTGACTTTAGCCACGACCAAAAGGTTACTCCCGAACAGCTTAAGCAAGTCGAAGATATGGTTAACGAGCAAATCATTAAAGACCTGTCAATTTTCTGGAAGGAGTACCCCACTAAGCAAGCCCTGGAAATGGGTGCGCTCGGCGCGTTTGGCGACCGCTACGGCGACACCGTAAAAATCTACCAGATGGGCGAAGGTAACGACCGCTACAGCTTTGAAATCTGTGGTGGCCCGCATATGGATCACACTGGCCAGCTTGGCGAAAATGGGCAGCACTTCAAAATACTTAAAGAAGAAGCCAGCTCGAGCGGCGTCCGTCGAATCAAGGCCGTTCTCCGCTAATAGCCGTCCGTACTAATACTGCTAATGCTTGCTCCTATTTTGTGCGGATTTATGCTACTATTTAAAGAGTAGGGTACATACAATAAGCCCGGTATAGTTTGAGCAAATAAAAATATGTTACGAATAAGATCCGTCAGCCGGAAAAAGCTGCAGTTTGGCACTGTTAGTATATTTTTAGTAACGCTTATTTTAAGTCTTACGGCCTCTTCGCTGACACCCTTTCTTCAAACCAAAGTCCAAGCCGCCAAAACTCCTAAATTTAATTGGGTAGATAAAGGTACTATTAGAGCTGATGATTGGTACATCGGTGGCAACGTCGGCTCCGGTAGTGATATCGGTTATGGCAGCATCACCTTTAAAGACAGCAACCCGGACGATAGCAATAAAACCTTTACCACTGACTTTGTACCACAGGGTACTAACTGTGGTGGCACCATCTTAGTCGTTGATAGTAACGATAACGGCAAAGGCAAAGTTACCAGTGCACTTAAAGGCGCCAAAGACGGCGAGTGTACTACTACTTCACCGCATGATACTAGTATTGGCTCTACCGATAAAGCCGGCGGCTCCGTTACTACCACCCCGCCGGTAGTCGGCAGCTACGATGCGGTATCGTTTAACTGGGAGAATAGTCAGATTATACTGGCCACCGGGTCTATTACCGACCAATTTAAATTGGGCAGCAGCTACACCTGGGACCGCGCCGGTGGCCCTGACCTAAAATGCCCCGACAATATCAGCTCCGTCTCCACCGACTTTACTAAGGGAACGCTTAATTCGCGTAAATACCAGGATGGTGCGTGCGTTATTACGGGGAGCAAGGGCATTACGCTGGGTTCACCGCAAAATGCCCATATTGAGCCGAGCCTAACCGGAGATGCCAAAGATATAAAGAAGTCTGATTGCGAGAACGGTGCCGGCGCTTTTGGCTGGATGCTCTGCCCGCTTTTTGACGGGGTCAGCAGCGTATCAACATTTATTTTCCAGTCGCTCATCCAGCCGCTACTAGTCACAAAGCCAATCAGTACCGACACTACTGACCCCCGTTTTGAAATATGGGCCAACTTCCGCATTTACGGCGATATCTTCTTATTGCTGGCGTTGATTGTCGTTGTTTTTGGGCAGAGCATCGGAGGCGGTCTCATAGATGCCTACACTGCCAAGAAAATCTTGCCCCGACTACTTATGGCAGCCATCCTTATTAACCTTTCCATATATATCGTGTCATTGCTGGTAGATATTACAAACATTGTTGGTATGGGCATGAGTGATTTAATTGCCAGTCCGGTCTCTCAATGTGCGGCCGGAACGGTCGCCGGACACTCCTGCTGGCAGTTTAATATATCAAACACCGCTGGCATGGGCATTCTGTCTATTGGCCTTATTGGGGCCATTATCGGGTCCGTTTCGCTCGGCGTTGCCGTACTCGCAGTACTCACCGGGGGTGCCAGCGCATTTATAGGCATGGCGTTCTTTATGATTTTACCGGTACTGTTTTCTATAATCGCCGTCTTTATAACCCTAATAATGCGCCAAGGTATTATTGCCCTGCTGGTTATTATTAGCCCGGTCGCCTTTGCATTGTACTGCCTGCCCAATACCGAGCAATATTTTAAAAAGTGGTGGGAAGCGCTTACCAAAACGCTGTTAGTTTACCCGATTGTTATGGTAGTATTTGCCACCTCAAGCCTGCTCAGCATCCTCTTCCTGCAGAGCAAGGGCATTACGCCGGATAATATCACGCAGGGCACCACCTTTAGTAATAAGTCCGACGTTATATTCGGTGCAGTCATTGGCTTTGCGCTGCAGTTCCTACCGCTGTTCCTCATACCGTTCTCCTTCCGTATTGCCGGCGGTCTCGTTGGCCGGGTTGCGTCGCTGGCGCTCGGTGCCGGCTCCAAGCTCAACAATATGTCGGCCATCAAAAACCGGCGCGAGCTCAAGCAAGACAAGTGGATGGATCACAAGTCCCAATCGCAGGATTACCTTAACAGTAAATTTGCCGCAGCAGGTAATACTAACACCGGGCTTAAAGGCTATGCGGCCCGCCGCCTGGCAAGTCGTACCAGAACCATGGGTGGACGCGACATTAAGGACATTGAAGCCGAGCGTACGGCTAAGGAAGCCAGGCGACAGGATGCAACTATCAGTAATGGTGATGATCGAAATACACGCGGTTTATCAGTTGATATGGACTGGGCTGACAAGTACGGGGAAGCCGGTTACGACTATAAAGAAACCGATAACGGTCGCGAATATCGAACAGCTGGCGGTGCCTGGATGAAAAAATCAGACGTAATAGCAGCCCACAAAGAAAATGGTAGTAACCGAGCTGCAATTCAAGCTGCAATGACCTACGAGCTTAAAAAGGCCACCGCGCCAGACGATATTGCCTACTACAAACAGAACTTTGGGCGTCTAACTACTGGCCGCAAAACAAGGCTCGGTACGTCGGTTATGTCCGGCGGACAGGCCTACGGAATATTACAGGGTGCCGCCTACACCTACGCCAATACTAACCGTGACCTTAAGTCAGCCACTGTTTCTAAGATGTCCAATCCTGGGGATCGAGGCGGCCTCGAACTTGATTCAGCTGGCACCCTTAAAGAAATCGTGAACACCGTAAACGGTTACGCCAACGTTCAATCTAACGCCGCCGTACCCGCAGCGCTTACGACCGGTGTCGAACAAGCAATTGCAGTCCTGTCCAACCAAGGTGCCTATAGCCCTGACGAAGTTAAAAATGCTCAGAGTGTCAAGGACGATGCAGTGCTATTGGTAGCATCAATGCGGTCCTCTGCCATGTCCCAACCACCGAATGACAGTACTACCATACAGGGCTCCGGTGCCGCCGGCACCCCAATGCAAAGAGGCCAGCCTGCTGGCCGCGAACTGGCATCCGGTGGTACGGCACGCGCCCAAGAAGCTTGGAATAACTTTGCAAATGTAGTTGACAGTGGCTTTGGCGTTCACCGGTTCCCATCCGGTGCCGGCATACAACAAAGCACTACGCGCAGTGGCGACGGACCTCCCGGCGAAGGACCTACAGCGCCGCCTACTTCGCCTCCGGAAGCCGACGACGGCGATAGCGGTGAGTGGCGCAATCCAGATGCCTATCTCTAAGTTTGCTGACGCTTATGATGATTGCCCACATTGGCAACATCGCGGCCACGAGCTGTAGCATCGTTTGCAGCAGAATAGGCTGACGAAAACAGTAGTGCCGGAACAATGCTTACAATACGTAAGAGACCATTCCGAAAACTACTAGCACGGAGCCCTTTTTCCATCCGCCCAACGTCTTCGGCTACTATTTCGCGGGCCAGCGTAAGATAGGCTTTTCTACGCTCTTCGGCGGATCTTTCTGGGGCTACAAGTACGGCAAACGCTGCCTTACGCTCAATAAGTATACGGGCTGCGTAGCCCAGGGCTTGGTCGCCGCTATATGGCTTGCCGCCCGGATCATTATTAAGATGTTCAAATTCCTTATCAAGGGCAGCAAAGCGCCGCAAGTTTTCTTGCTTATCGTCGCTGGCCGCGCGACCAGTAACAAAGTTCTCGTGCACCCCGTATCGAGTAGCGTTATAGCTTAGACGCAGGGCTAGATCACTGAGTTGTTTATTTTCGGCTAGTGTCTCGTGTAGGCGCTTAGTCTCTCGGGTATGGATCAGATCCAGGTACCGCCAACGAATTTCTTCGGGCGCGTCGAGTCCAAATACCGATGCCGATAGTATGGTAAGGCCTACCTCCACCTCGTCGGCGACCGTCTCGCTTTCTATCGGAATAAAATGTAGCCGCGGCGAAAGCGACGACACAATGACGCTGCCCGCCAGAGCCATACGAACTACTCGGTTGCCGATAATCCGGGCAATCAAGCCTTTGTGCTTATAACTATCAATCAGATTTCGCCGCTCGCTATGCTCGCGCAGGGCCGTGTCCACCAATACATACAAATGATTAGCGGCTATCGTTTCCGCATCAGGCGGCGTCTCGTCGCTAAAGGAAGTATCCTCTACAATAGACGGCATCTGTCGTAGCGCTAAGGCCCGTTCAGGCGTATCCGCATCGATAACGCTTTCTATCTTTGCTACTACGCCGTCAACATAGATCGAACGGGCATTATGGCCCCATTGCTTACGCCGCCAAGGTATAAGCGGTCGATGCGTGAGCTCTTGTATATACTCTGCTCTGTCATCGGCTAAATATTGCTCGGCCACCTCAGGTTCAGAAAGTTTTACTATTTCATTTAGGCAAAGCCGTATACTGCCGCCGCGTTTAATGTAGGCTAGGGTGGCTGGTCGCGGGGTCTCTTGGCAGGAAGCAATATCCAGATAGTAGGCTCTTAAATGGTCAAGTCGGCTGGCCGGATCTAGCTGATCCGGTGGACTAATTGTATATTCTGCGTCACCTTGAGGCATTGTAACCGATCAAATTAATATCTAGTAATATGTTTTAAAACATTATACAGTAATTTCTTCTAATCTGTACGGCAACAGTCTATAGTTCGAGGGCAACCTTTTTGCGCGGCATTTGCTCATGGCTTTTGACGGCGCCGGATCGGCGGGGCTGCTTAATAACCGTAGCGCCCAAGGCAGCTGCAACTAATATAAAGGCGAGGCCTACCAGCAAGGCTCTGTCGTAGCCGTGCACCACTGCGCCCAAGGCTCCTAAATGAGCCGAAGATGCAGTTACCGATGCGGCTACACCAGACAGTATTGCCAGGCCTAACGCTCCACCCATTTGCTGTGAGGTACTAATAAGTCCTGATGCCAGGCCAGCTTCGTGGGCCGGAACACCGGAGGTAGCGGCGGCAATAATGGGCATAAATGTTAGACCCATACCTACCGGCATAATTAACAGAGCCGGTAAAAGGTTAACCCAGTAATTGCCGTCTACGGGCAAGCGGCTCAGCCAGGCCAAAGCCACCGCAATCAGCAGCGGGCCGGCAACCAGAAAGCGCTTAAAACCGTACCGGGCCACCAGCTTTGGTGTCCGGGTAGACATAAAGCCGAGTACCATCGGGAACGGCAAGAATGCCAGGCCAGTGCGCACCGGTGAATAATGGAGTACGCCTTGCATGTAGAGCGTAACAATAAAGAACAGTCCTAGCATGGAGGCGTAAATCGGCGCCATCATCAGGTTGGCTCCAGAAACATTACGAATCTTAAAAATCGACATTGGCACCAAAGGATGCTGTACGCGCTTTTCGTTAATAACAAAGGCTGTCATAAGGACAATGGCAGCCGCAAAGACACCAAGCGTTGTGCCACTCGTCCAGCCCCAAGTGGAAGCTTCGCTAAAGGCCAGCACCGTAGCTATTAAGCTAGAAGTTACTAAGACGGCACCAGGCAGGTCGAGACTGGTGTAGGCCTCTTCTCGACCGTGTTTTGGAACATTTTTAGCGATGGCGTAGGCCATAATAATGCCAACCGGAACGTTTATAAAGAAATTCCAGCGCCAGCCCACGTACTGCGTCAGTGCGCCGCCCAGTAACAGTCCGAGCGCAGCGCCACCGGTTGCTACCAATGTCCAGTAGCCAAGCGCCTTGTTGCGGTCAGGGCCATCACGAAAGGTGGTAAGCACAATCGATAGTGCCGAAGGCGACATAAGCGCCGCAGACATTCCCTGCAGGGCGCGCAGCACAATCAGCATAGTGGTAGATTGGGAAATACCAATCAAGAATGAAAACGCCGTAAAGGCGCCCATCCCTATTAGTAAGGTTCGGCGCCTGCCAAAGAGGTCTGCCGCTCGGCCTCCCAGTAGCAAAAAGCCCCCAAAGGTCAGTACGTACGCTGTTACCACCCACTGAATTGAGCTATTAGTAAAGTTAAGCTGCTGCTTTATTGTGGGCAGTGCCACATTGGTAATTGAACTGTCGAGCACCACCATAAACTGGGCGATGGCCACCAGAACAAAGACTTTCCACTTGGATACTGTTTTCATATTGCCTCCGAATGGGTTAAATTAGTTGAAGTTATTAACTATTGTATACTTCTACTATTTAGATTGTCAACTATTGACTGCATAGAGTATTATGCCGTATAATATAGTTATGGCAGAATCCGAGTTACAAGATACTATCAGCTGGCTGCTCCTCCAATCTTCAATGGCAGCTAAACACCGGCTCATGAAAACGTCCGATGCACACGACCTCTCTCTTATGCAGGCCTTTACCCTTTGTCTTCTCGCGCCTGGCGAGTCCGTCGCTATGTCTTCTATTTCCGAGTTACTTTTGTGTGATCCATCAAATGTTACCGGCATTGTCGAACGCTTGTCAGTAGGATCGTATATTGAGCGCCGCGAGTGCGCTACCGATCGCCGAGTAAAGACAATTACTCTTACCAAAGCCGGGACCGCACTGCGCTCCGAATTCCTGCAGCAAATTAATGAAATTGATGCCGACAACCTTGCACAGCTTACGCAGGCCGAAGCAGCAACGCTAAAAGCACTCTTATTAAAAACTTCTGCTAAGCCGCAAGCCCACAAAACCTATACTACCGTTCAGCAGTAATCCCCTGTTTGCAATCGGGTCTGACCCTCGCTACACTTATACGTAATGAGAACCTACGGACTTAAATACGGCGCCCCGCAGCCCCCGGGCTTCCAGGAGGATGGGATGTATGTGCCAAACGAATACTACATGGGCCTGGCAATCGACTACGCCCGAGAAAACGTTGCCCGTGGGCAGCACCCGGTTGGCGCGGTAGTAACGCGAACGCTCAGTATGTTTAATGTTGATACAAGGCAGCAACAAGTAGTACAGCTCGTCGCCGGTGTGGGCGTAAATGAGGTCCACAACAACTCATACAAACATGCTGAGGCTGTCGCCATCGAAAAAGCCGAAGTCTACCATGGCCGCCACCAGCTTCGCGACCTAAGCGCAGTGCTCTATACCACACACGAGCCCTGCCCAATGTGCGCTGGCCTAATTGCTAACACCAAGCTGAGCGGCGTGGTGTATGGCACCAGCGCGGTGGACGCTACGGATTTAGTACGTGATCAAGGCATACGGTGGCGCTCCAACGCCGTCTCGGGTCTGGATATAATTCGTGGCAGGATTGAACCAGGTATGCCGGAGCAATTTATTATTGGCGGCTTTATGCGGGAGCAATGCTTAGAGCTTTTGCAAAGCGCTGGGCAGCTAGCCGTAGCCAGCATCGAACCAATTATTTAATGCTACGCAGCGTCGAGGTCGACTGACTCTTCTTGATCGGCAGGCTTAAGGATACTGTCTACCAGCTGGTCGAGCTGATCATTGGAAAGGTTGGCTTTGACGGCATAGCCTTCTATGCCTTGCTCACGCAAACCGGCGGGCGCATCGGCTTCGTTGAGGTTAGAAATAACCAATACCTTAATGTTCTTGCCCCAATCGCTGGCACGCATAGTTTCTAGTATCTGATCGCCAGCAATTTTAGGCACCATCAGATCAAGCAGTACCAGATCCGGTAGTTCCCGTTCAATAATCGCCAAGGCCTCACGACCGTCGTAGGCGGAAAAGCAGGTATAGCCAAGTATTTCTAATCGGGTTTTATAGATGTCATTTAGACTGTAATTATCCTCGACGACTACAACTTTTTGGGCCGTACCAAATTGAGCGGGTTGATCTGCTTGCACTACTGGGTCCATATTGCTCCTAGTGTAGCCGATGCTACGTTCACGTAAATACTGCCCCCAGTATAGCAACTTAGTGTATATTTATCATATGACAGCAAGCACCCTCACACCCAAAAAACATATATCGGCCCAAGACAGCGCCGCTGCCTTTAGCAGCAAGATGCGTACCATCGCCCTAGTAGTAGTCGCACTAGCCTTTGTAATGGACCTGCTCGACTCAACCATCGTTAACATTGCCATCCCCTCTATCCAATCTAACTTGGGAGCAAGTTACGCAGCCATCCAGTGGTTAGTGGCCGGCTACTCCTTGGCCTTTGCTATCCTGCTGGTTACCGGCGGCCGCATGGGTGACGTCTTTGGGTACAAGAAAATCTTTATGATTGGTGTGGGCGGCTTTACGCTAGCTTCGCTGCTGAGCGGCTTGGCACCAAATCCCGGCTTGCTGATTGCTGCCCGTCTTTTTCAGGGTTCAATGGCCGCCCTAATGGTCCCTCAGGTTATTTCGCTCATGCAGGTTATGTATAAACCCAGCGAACGAGGGGCCATAAATGGTCTGTTTGGCGCGCTGGGCGGCCTGGCGGCCTCGCTTGGGCCAGTCGTCGGCGGCCTGCTTATTAAAGCT
This sequence comes from Candidatus Saccharimonadota bacterium, assembly GCA_028286245.1. Classification (GTDB taxonomy): domain Bacteria; phylum Patescibacteriota; class Saccharimonadia; order Saccharimonadales; family UBA4665; genus UBA4729. The sequence goes on from JAQBRY010000004.1 coordinate 299,096, forward strand.
AATGTCTTTAACCTGGATTGGCGTCCAATATTTTTAATAAATGTTCCTGTTGGTATTTTTGGCCTCGTTATGGCTGCTAAATATCTTCCAGATGGTAAGTCCACACATCCGTTACGGCTTGATCTGCGCGGCACAGCCATCTTAATGGTGGCCCTCGTGCTCCTCATATTCCCCCTGATTGAGGGCCGCGAGCTCGGCTGGCCAATCTGGGCATTCCTAATGATTATTGCATCCATCCCCGTATTTGTAGTCTTTGCCCTGTGGCAAATTAAAAAGGAGCGCTTAGACGGCTCCCCGCTCGTACTACCTTCCCTCTTTAAAAATCGCTCATTTACAGTAGGGCTGACCGTAAACATGGTATTTGAGGCCGCTATGCTCGGCTTTTTCCTGACATTTGGTCTGCTACTGCAGATCGGCCTGGGCTTTAGCCCTATCCATGCGGCCATCACCAGCTTGCCAACGGCAATCGGTATTGCCGTCACTATGGCCACACTCGGCGAAAAAGTCATTCCTAAAATGGGGCGTAATGCCCTGGGTCTCGGCTCTATCGTAATGGCTATCGGCTTGAGTATTACCATGCTTGTGGCCCATCACTATGGCTTGAACGTTCATAGTTGGCAATTTATACTAGGCTTGGTAATTGTGGGCGTTGGCATGGGCATGATATTTGGTGCCCTCTTTGCGGCAGTACTCAACGGTGTTGATCCTAAGCACGCCGGTTCAGCCTCGGGTATCCTTAACGCCGCACAGCAAGTCGGTGGAGCCGTCGGCATTGCTTTAATTGGAGTAATTTTCTTTGGGCAGCTCAATCATTCGGCAGCGCACAGCTTTGCCGCTATTGAACCAGCGTTTCGGCAGCAGCTCAGCGCCCAGCATATTACTGGCGCTGGCCAAGACGGCCTTGTAGCTACTACCAGAGATTGTTTTATTGACCGTTCCCACGAAAAAGACTCTTCGGTAGTGCCAACCAGCTGCGTGCACGTAACGCCTCATTCCCCCGCCACCAAGCAGATACTTTCTACTGTCACCAGCAGTGCCCGACAGGCCAATACTACTAATTTTAATAATGCCTTCCGCTGGAGCATCATTTACGAGCTCTGCTTGTTAGCTCTTACCTTTAGCTTAACCCTGTTCCTACCCCGTAAGTTTAAGGCAGAAGCCTACACCGAAGCCTAATTTGTATAGCTAATTAGTAGTTGCCGGCTGCAATGTAGGTGAGCGTATCGGCATAGTCGCTAGCGGCACCAATGGAGGCTCCGACGGCAATGCGTTCTTTGAGTGTGATTGCATCGGCATTGGTGTAACCATTGCGCGACACAAAGGCCGCAAAATTTGTGCCATTAAAGGAGCCGGCTTGGGTGCCTGAGGCCACGGCGTACTCACCGTTATAGGTAATGGTGCCCGTACAGCTCGTGCAAGCAGTCCCTGTTGCTGGCACCAGGCCGTATTTAGAGGTGCCGGCGGCAATCGTATCTACGGCATTGTCAAAGGTACCGGTGGGGATTGGTGTGCCCGGGCTAATAGTAGACGTTAATGAGCCGTTTGCCGACTTTACATAGGCCGTGTAACCCAGTGGCGAGTTGGTGCCCACGGTCATAGTAACTCCGGGTGAGGTTTGAATGGTAGAAGTGTCAACCTTAGGGATAGTATCGCTGTTAGCACTCAATGAAAAACTAAAGTTAGGGGCCACCGAGGCATTAACGGTCACCTGATCGGCATTTGCGGTGCCACCGGTAATATAGACGGGCTCGGTGTCGGTATCTATAGTAACGTTGCTGGTGTTTTGGCTTTCTAGGGTAATACTATACTGGGCTGCACTGGCTGGGTTTTGAATACTGCCGGTAGGGATAATAAATCCGTAGAGCGAAGTGCTATTAAGACTAGCCGAGGTGAGCCCAGAAACGATAATTGTGCCACCAGCATTGGCACCGGCACCGGTAACGGCGGCCGTGAGGGCACCCGGTGGAGCGGTAATGGAAGCCGGTGTGAGCGGGAAGCCCGTAGTACTGACGGTGGGTGTACCGGTAGTGAGCGTAAAGCCCGTAGGGAAGGTCGCCTTAATCTTAGCAACACTGGTTGGCGTAGTATTTAAGGTAAAGGTAACTAAAATATCATTGTTGGCCGTGGCCGAAATACCCAGACGCCCCAGACGTATACCGGTCTGGCTAAGCTGGCCGGCACTAGCAATATCATGCGAAAAAACGCTGAGTACCATGGCCGCTACAACAAGTAGGTATCGTTTATTCTTTACCATAAAAAGTTAACTTTTTATTAAATTTCCCAAAACACTTATGCTAGTATAGTAAGTTTTTAGGAACCCAAAGTCAAGATAATCACGAGGTTAATTAGCAAAATTACTCACCCTTGCCGATGCGATCAGCCCGCTGTTTGGAATCGGTATATATTTTTTGTATTTTGACCTTTATTTTCTGAAACTGGGTATTAGCCCAGCTAAATTCGCGCGACAGGATAAAGAGTGCCAAAAAGCATACCAGTAGCCCTGGCCCCGGTGCCGGTATTAAGATAATTCCCACAATGAGCAGGGGAATCCCTATAACCAAGGCCGCTATTTTTCGGATCACCGCTATAACTCGCATACTGTCTACAGTATACTAATAGCTAGTAACATCCAGTGTCATATTACTAACAGAAAGCTCGCATGGCTATCACCACCTCTCTGGATACGCTCCGGCATGACATAAATGCCTTACTGGCAACATATTATAGCGAACAGATCAAGCACGCTCGCCTAGTGAGCCCCCAGTACGCCAATCTGTGGCAATCTATGTGCGAGCTGCAATCGGGGGGTGGTAAACGACTACGTCCCTATCTGACGGTTGCCCTATATCAAGCACTCGCCGGCACGGAGTATGCGGGCGTGCTCTTCCCGGCAGCCGCGCAAGAATTGCTGCACTTTGGTCTCTTAATTCACGACGATATCATTGATCGAGACTATCTGCGCTACGGCCAGAAGAATATTGCGGCGCAGTATTTGGCCGTCTACAGTGAACATGCCGACAGCCAGCTGTCCGAGCACCTTGCCCTGAGCACGGCCTTACTGGCAGGTGATCTTGCCCTCACGGGCGCTTACCACATGTGCACCCAGGGCAGCTTAACTCCTCAACAGAAACTCCAAGCAGTTCAGTATCTTGACCAGGGCGTATTTGATGTCATAGGCGGCGAGCTACTGGATACGCAGTCGGTTATTAGCTCACCAGAAGCAACCGACAGCTTTACTATCGCTCGCTATAAGACCGCCAGCTACTCTTTTATTGCACCGATGTGCACCGGCGCAGCCCTGGCAGGCGCCCCCGACGAAGTCATCGGACAGCTGCAACACCTCGGCAGCGTTATGGGCCTGGCCTATCAGCTTGTTGATGACTTGCTGGGCCTATTCGGCGAAACAGCAGTGACCGGTAAACCGGTGTTAAGCGATTTAATAGAGGGCAAACATACGTGGCCATTACAGGAAACGCTTCGCCGATCAGGTTCTAGTGACAGGCGTAAAATAATGGCCGTCCTCAAAACACCAACCTCGTCGCAATCACAGCTAGAATGGGTCCTGGGTAGAGTCACAATCACGGGAGCGCGCACCGCAACTGAGGAAAAGATCGAAGCCTACTACCATCAAGCCCTGGCCCTTATTGCCACCCTGCCAATCTCGCCAGCCGATCAAATACTATTGAGCAGCTTTGTAAGCGACGCCCTCCACAGAGAGTACTAGGAAGGCTCAGAGGCGGTAGCCTCAGTTTTGCCAGGTTCAAAGTCTAGAGACAGGGAGTTGATACAGAACCGTTGACCACCTTTATCTACCGGCCCATCGTCAAAGACATGCCCCAAATGGGCCCCACAGTTACTACAGGTAACCTCTGTACGATGCATACCGAAACTACTATCATCATGCAGCACTACATGCTCTCGGTTTACAGGGTCCGTAAAGCTCGGCCAGCCGGAACCGGATTCGAATTTAGTATCACTAGTAAAGAGCGTTTGGCCACAGGCCACACAGCGATAGGTGCCATCCTCGTGGTTGTCCACATACTTACCGGTGAATGGTTGTTCAGTTCCTTTTTCGCGGGTAATACGGTACTGCTCAGGCGTAAGCTTTTGGCGCCAGTACTCATCGGGTTTGTCTTGCATCGTATTCGTCATTGCGTTCCTCCACTGAACTCTAATAAGTATGAACCCTGACTACGCACCGAGTCAAACATATGCTCCGCAATATTTATTATTATCTCAGGGGTGGCTCAGAATAAAAACATCAAATTCAAAAAGTTAATAATTATTTAATGATTGCCTGCGATAATATGCCTAGGAGCACAAATGAAAGTACTACTTATAGAAGATGACCACGGCATTAGCCTCGCCCTCCGCCAAGCCCTTTCAACGGTTTATGAACTGACGTTTGCTCATAATGGCCTCGACGGTATTAAAAAAGCAACTTCCCGATCAGGTGAGTACGATATTATCTTACTCGACCTTAACCTACCCGATATGCACGGTCTGGAAGTTTGTAAACGACTGCGTGAATACGGCATAGACACCCCTATACTCATACTAACCGCCGACAGCGCGGTGCTCCGTAAAATTACCCTGCTCGATGCCGGCGCGGATGATTACCTGACTAAGCCCTTTAGCTTGGGTGAACTTAAGGCCAGAATCCGTGTACTAGACCGCCGAGCCGGGGCTATTAAAGAAATGACCTCGCAACATATTACCGTACACGACTTAACAATTAACGGCGTCACGCGCATGGCCGAACGGGCGGGCAAAATGATTAAGCTGCGCCGAAAAGAATTTGCCATGCTTGAGTGCCTTATGCAAAATGCCGGTTCTGTTGTAACCCGTGAAATCCTCTCCAACCATGCTTGGCCTAACACTGATGACCCCTGGACGAACACTATAGATGTGCACATAAAATACCTACGTGATAAAATTGACCGTCCTTTTGACACGCCGTTAATTAAAACGGTTCATGGCCTTGGCTACAAACTCGAGGCGCCGCGAGCGGTAGCAAATAACATAAATAAGGGGGTACAACATGAGTGAACTACTACAAGCAGTGCTTTCTGATCAGTCAGTCCGATCAGAAAACATGCTACCAGTCGCCGCTGCGAAAGCAGCCGACAAGTTCAATCCTTGGGCAACCAAGGTAGACTAAATAAAAAAGCGGACCGGCAATTGCCGGTCCGCAGTCTATACTATGATCATGAACACATCCTTAACCCTCCGTCCGCTCATCCAAATATGCAATCGACGGTTTATTACCCCCCGCAGCAACACCATTGATGACCGGCGACAAGAATACATCCTTAACATCCTCCTCTTCTCGTTATCACTGTTCGCAATCCTGGCGCTTCTCATTAGCGGCTATAATTATTTTTTTACCAATCTAGTACTTAATGCCACCAGTCTGGTGTCGACCGCTCTTGTTTGCGCTTTTATATTTGGACTACTATTTGCCTCGCGTAAGGGGCATTTTAAATTTGCGGCCGTTATCTTTATAGGCATACTGAGTTTTGCCGCACTACAGCTCTCACTCCGCTGGAGCTTTGAGCTACAGCAGGCCCTTCTCACCTTTGCACTGGTTATAGTAATTGCCGGAGTAACGCTAAATGCCCGGATTGCCCTTATATTTGGCAGTGTACTAGCCGGCTCATTTTTACTGATAGGTTTCTTGCAATCCAATATGACTCTAACGCCTGATACCAGCTGGCAAAACTCCCGGCTTAATTTTAGCGATACCCTGGGCTACGCCGTCACAATGCTAGTCATCGCAGTCGTTTCGTGGTTGGCTAATCGTGAGATCGACCGCTCCCTCAAGCGAGCTCGTTTGAGCGAGGCTGCCCTGGCAAAAGAACGCGATAATTTAGAGATCAAGGTACTGCAACGAACGCATGAATTAGAAGAAGCACAGTTGGTTCGTACAATGGAGCTTCGCCGCTTTGCGGAGTTTGGCCGTTTGAGCGCAAACCTGCTGCACGAAGTTGCAAATCCACTAACAGCCGCTTCGCTTAACTTAGAGCAGCTCGATTCCGAAGAACATTCAAATCTGGTTATTCAGGCCCGTAAGAACCTGCGCCACATGGAGCGCTACATTGATGCCGCCCGTAAGCAGCTAAAGGGTGAGGGCGAAGTCACCAAGTTTATGGTTCGTAAAGAAGTGGCTCAGTTAATGCGTATCGTGATTCCCCGGGCTGAACGCTCCCATGTAAAGATAAGCGTAATAATTCAGGGCCAGCCTAAGCTGCATGGAGACCCTGTCAAGTTTAACCAACTGCTGGCAAATCTGGTGCTCAATGCCGTAGAATCCTACGACGGCCTGGCTCGACCAAAAAGCATGCGGCAAATAGACGTCGCTATAGAACAGATTGAGTCGGCTTTGCACTGTACCATCCACGATAACGGCAAAGGTATTGAGCCCGGCGAACTTTCTAAAATATTTGAACCGTTTTACAGCACCAAGTCCGAAAATAACCGAAGTATGGGTATTGGCCTTGCAATGGTTAAGCAATTTGTAGAGCAGGATTATAACGGCAACATCAGCGTTATGAGCGATCAAACCGGCACAGAGTTCAGGCTTGTGCTCCACTCGGTAAAATAATATGAAGGGTGCATCGTATTCTCGTCCTAAAGCGCTGGCATACCTTAAGAAGATGCAGGCCGCAGATGGGTCATTTTTAGGGCAGGCTAGCCAGCATACGCACAATTTTAGCCAAAGCCGAGTTCACTACACCAGCTTTTTTACGAGCCTAATTGTTTGCAGTCTTGCCGAAATAAAGGGGGCCAGTAGTATTACCCAGAAAGCGGCCACTTTTTTACTAACGCAAAAAAGTGCCGATTGGTCCTGGAACTACTGGATTACCGGTAGTCCAGATGATCAGAAACGCCCCTACCCCGATGATTTGGATGATACAGCCTGCGCGCTCAGTGCACTTTATTTGACCGTTCCAAGAACAGTGGATGGCGCGGTGCTAGGAAACTTTGCACGCCAACTTATCAGCCAAGAAACTGCGGTTGGCGGCCCATACACCACTTGGCTAGTACAGCCAGCTGCCGAAGAAACCTGGCGTGATGTAGATTGTGCCGTTAATGCTAATATTGGCTATTTTTTATCGCTCCACAATGTCACCGTGCCAGGGCTGACAAGCTACATTGAATCACTGCTTAGTAGTGATAAACTTCAGTCGCGCTACTATATAGGCGCGCTGCCAACGCTGTATTTTATTGCACGCTGGTATAAGGGGCCGGCTCAAGCAAAGCTCAGGCAATTAATTGCCCAGCAGCTGCACAATGAGCAGTATGCTAGTGATCCGCTGGCACTAGCCTTACTATTGGCTGCTGGCTGCCGAGCTGATATTTCTAAAGTTAAGCTAGCCGGCGTATACCACCTGTTGCTTGGCCTGTACCAGCAAGATCACTGGGCCGCAAGTGCGCTTTACAACGAGCCTCCCGTCGATGGCAAAAATTACTACGCCGGCTCAACTGCATTAACGACAGCCCTAGCGCTCGAGGCGCTTGACCTGTTTGAAACTTTATCAACAACAGAGGTGGAAACACCACCGGCACTTAAGCCCATCATAGTACCAGATTTGCCAGCCGGCAGTGATTTACGCAGTAACTATGCTAGCTTGATTCGTGGTGTCATCACGGCAGACGTCCACAACGAAGTCACCCGCATTGGCACCGTCATAGCTCAAGCCTGCGGTGCCCGATTGGCCCCTGCTCAGCTAAGCCACTTCAATCGCGCCAGCGTAAACGGTTGGGCCGCCTACAGTATTTATGATGATATTATTGATGGCCAGGTTGATCCGGCGTTGGTAGGGGCAGCCAATGCTGCCCAGCGCCGGATGCTCCATCACTTTAACGCTGCCCTCCCCGACAACCCTCAGTACGCCCAGCTGGTTGCTCGCACAATGGATGGCATTGATGCCGCCAACACCTGGGAGGCCGTGAGGGCTCGGGCTAAGGTCGCAGACGGTATTGTAAGCTTGGCACGCTTGCCGCACTACGGCAGCTACCGGCAACTTGCCCGGCGATCATGGGGCCATATCTTGGCACCGATTGGGGTGCTCGTATCGCTCGGCTATGCTGCATCCGGCAACGAAGTAACACAACTCTGTCGATTTTTTAGACACTATATTATTGCTCGCCAGTTAAATGATGATGCCCACGATTGGGAAGATGATCTACGAGCAGGTATTATAACGGCGGTGATTGTACAGCTTTTAGATGATGCCGGTCTTTCACCGCCAGTGCAGATGACTCTTTCCCGTGATTTGGATAGCCTTAAAGCCTGTTTTTGGAACTATACCATCCTCTCTGTCACTGCTGATATTGCGCATCACTGCAGTGCCGCCCGGAAGGCGCTGGCAGCCTGTGCGTTTATAGTAGAGCCAAAAGTGTTAGAAGGCTGGATTAGCAACCTGGAACAATCGGCTGATGCTGCCCTCCACGAACGTCAAGAAGCAAAAGCCTTTATGCAACACTACGCCGGCGAGACCAATAAAAAAGCTAGCGTCCGCTCGACTGCAAGCTAGAGCCATCAGATACACTGACAGTACTAACTGTAACAATCTGCTTAGTAGACGGCCGGTATAAAATTGCTTCTTTTTGACCACTGTACACAATAACTTTATCGCCGTCTTGAGCTTTCTTAAAAAAGCTCTGATTCGCTAATTTAGCAGCGTTCGTAACCGTTGCTACCGTCGGAGTTTCGTTTGTGGGCAAAATAATTACCCTACTCACATCCTTTAACAAACCCGACACGCGGGCGTTTTGGCTCCCACCCTGTAGTTTATTTTGAGCTTGGCGATACTGAATAAACATAAATACACTAATGATCACTAAAACGGCGGTGATAAGCCAGGGAAGCTGCTTCTTAGTAACATGCACCGAAGGCGTAGGCAGCTTAAGCGACTTTTTAGGTGGTTTAGGTACCTTGTCTGGTGCTAGGGATGGCGTAATGTATGTCCGGGTCGTAGATGATGTGGTGGGCATGAGGGGTTCCCGCTATTCATTAACTTTTTATTAAGTTTATCAGAAATAGGGCAAATTATGGAGCGACAGTTGGCGATTCGGCAGGTATAAGCGGATTTTGGGCGGTGAGCGGGTCGATCACCCCAGTTGCCGTCCAGCTTAAATTCAGATCGGTGGTGGCCGGCGTTTGCAGGGCAATGTCAAAGCCATCTTTGGTGATATTAGCCAGCGCCACAACCACAAACTGACCATTAACTGGGGTGACGTTCACAATCGGCACTGCCTCATATGCGTTTTTAAAGCTTACGTGCACCGTCTTTTCGTTGCTACGCACCAAAGCGTAACCGGCGCTATCATTGCTGACGGTAACATGGCCCTGGAATGAAACATCTTGCCTAAATACCGTCTTACCAAAAAATGTCGCTAGCTTTTGGAAATTACTAAGGCCCGCAATATTTACGTCTCCGCCCACACTTAAACCACCACTTATGGCAGCGTTCGCCATATTAAGTGCGCCATTAAAGTCGGCGTTACCCGCTTGATCAATACGAACCGTCTGGCTACCACCAGCATCAACCAGGGTAAAGCCTCCTTTTGCAGACAGGCTGCCATCGGCTCGTACGTCACCCTTACCGGTTACAGTAAAGCTCGGGCTGCTAAAGATATCCGTATAGCCTGCACCGCCGCTATTATCAACCTTGATGGCTGCAGCCACTACTGTTGAGCTGCTAGGGTTATCAATGCGTATAGCATCGTCCTTGAGGCTTGGCGCTTCATTTGAGACGGCTAGGCTACTAACGTCATTACTGCCAATGGCAATACTGGCCTCAGCACCGGTGGCTACTACATTGGCAGGAGTACCGGCATCAATACTAAGGGCACCTTCGGCCGAAAGCTTACCGGTAATGATAGTATCATTTACTCCAGCTTCAATCGGGCTAATAACGCGGTAGCCGATACCAAGCTGGAGCGTTATCTGCGCAGTAGCCTGCGTGCCATCGTAACTGGTCAGTGCGGTACCAAGCGTAGGTCCGGACTTAGTGGCCTTCATGGCAAAACCGGGTGTCGATGAGGCGGTCAAATAATCTCCTACAGCAATCGGTCCGTTTTCTAGACTAACATTCACAGGCACGCGTCCGGCCAGCGCCATTACCACTGAATGTCCGTCATCCTGGCTAGCTACCGAGTATGGGTCAGTTGATACAACACCAATAGCCGTTGCATCGTACGATTTGGTAGAGTGTTTAACGCTCTCCGGTTCGTCGCCAACACTTAAAACGTCACCGGGCTGCGGTTGATAGCTACCGCTGTAGTGTACCCATTCAGCAAAGTCAGCCGTGTTTACCGTTGACGATGCCGTTGCCGGGGTTGCCGCCAAACCCGACCCTACCACCTGCCAAACACCATTCATACGGGCAACCGTAAATGACCGGGTATTTGTGGCAGCAGTGGTACTGCTGGCATTGGTAATGGTTGAGACGGTAGTACCGGCAATTTGAATAATAACCGTATGGATTCTAGCCGTGCCGGTAACACCCTTGGCCGAATTGCCAGTAATGAAGGCGAAGGTACCGTCGGTAGCCGGCAGGCCGGTAATATTAAAGGTGGTCGTAATGGCGGCGTTGGTAGTGCCACTGTTGGACGACAGGTAATAGGCCAGTGCCGGTGTAGCTTCGGTATAGGTGGTGGTAGCCGTTTCGGTGGCATTAATATCACTAAAATAGCCGGCGGTTATACTGCCACCAGCAGTAATATTACCGGTGGCATTAGCAACGGTAAATTTGGTACTTTGGATAACGTTGGTCCAGCCCGTACCCACGTTTATGGCACTGGCTACTCCCGTTCCGGCAGTGATGGCATCAATTCTTAAGCCGTTTACTACCCCCGACGACGTACTGGTTGTTACTACCAGGCGCAGAGCGTCAGTAGTAGATCCGGCGACGGTGGACGTATTGGTAATATTAACGCGCAGGGCTGAAGTTTGGTAGGCGGCATTAGAAAGGGCGGCGTAGTAATCAATTTGCTGGGCATTAATTCCATCACCAGTAATCGGAAAACCAACGTTCGTAAAGTTGACCATGTCGGTAGTAGGGACGGCGGCAGCCTGAATTTTGAATATATCCGTAGCCGCCTGCGTAAAGGTTACCATCCCGCCCGTGGATGTAATGCCGGCAGCAGTAATCGAGGTACCAAAGGTGCCACTACCGCTGACATTTATGTTGCCGGCCTGCTGACTGCTCGGCGAAAGTTGCACCAGCTGGCTAGCGGCCAAACCGCCAACTTTGTCGGCATTATAGGCAAATGGTACGGACTGGAGCTGTACTCGGGGCGTCATCTCGCCAGCTGCATCACCATTAAAAGTAATTCCCAGGTAAAGGCTACTGAGCGTATTAAAATCCAGGGGTGTGTTGTTATTACAGGCATTGGCCGTAAAGAACGAACAGCTGCTACCCAGATTTACTTGAAAAATGCCGGCTGTAACCGCTACGCTACTCTGTGTTTCTGTCCAAACTGCCGTACCGGCGCTGCTAACGGTATACATCTTAAACAAAAAGGTATAGTTGCCATCAGCCACGTTTGTGCCGTTAGCATTGACCACTTTTCCTTGAAAACTCATGGTAGTAGGACTAGCGGCAGAAGCTGGCGCGCTTAGCAAAAAACTCAGCGTCAAGAGTGCGCCAAGCCCGAGTAACCAGCGGCTTATTTTCCCCATTTGTCTCACGAGTTTTTATCCCATGTTTATTTTTAAATCGTACTCGTAAATCGTATCAAATTTTACAACCAAACACAAGCGTTTTGGATGATTATTTTAGCGCACTTTACAGGTGTCGTTTACCGGCTGGGCCAATGTAATTTTTTGGCTAGTTTGCGCCCAAATATTACCAGTGATTTGCGCTTTATACTAACAACTCCAGCAATGATGATCACTAGCAACCATAGAGCGGCACTAGCGTAGATAAAATGCTCGGTCCGGGTAACCGTACGGTCGAGGCCGTCATAGCGATAACTCACTGAAATACTGTAGGGACCCGGTGGCTCTACGGGACTTGCGGCCAGCCTTTGGAGCGGCACATACATTTGGCGATACGATTCGGGCAGCACAAAGCTGGAGTCGTCGTTAATTATCCCCTGAGCTACTACTCTGCCACCGGCATTTTTAAGTTTTACCTGCCCCCGAGGAATAACGTCTACGTTTCCGGGGTTTTGAAACCGTAGCGTAACAGTCGACGGCAGCGTAAATAGATTGCCGTTCCACGTTATTGTTTTGAGCCGTAAGTCGTAGCGGGCACCGCCCAGCTTATTTACAAATACTAGGCTGGTGAGTTCTTGCTGAACCGATACCTTATTACCAGAAGTCGGATCTCGATTATTAATACTGGCGATAATTGCCCCGTAGTGGCCGCCCGGTTGGAGCGACAAACGATTTTGAACCGTTACAAGCACCGATTTGCTGGCGCTAGGCTCAAGTACTACCGAAGTTGATTCTAAGCTAATCCATGAGGTAAGGCCATACTTTTGGGTATAGTCATTCTCGCCTTGAAAGAGTATGCCGCCCGTTTCGTTTAAAGAGCCAAAATCGCGGGCCGACAGGGCAACTTCCTGCGTAAAATGGGTGTTGTTGGTGAGCGTTACCGTAAATACCTTTTGGGCATCGGCCTGGTTGATGGTTACCTTCTGTAAAAACGGGCTAATCGCAATACCAGATGCTACCGGCACCGTATTGGGCGTACTGGCTGCAAAAACCGTAGTAACTGGCACTGCGGCCATGACTACCAGGAGCAGTCCGCCAAGCAGCCAGCGCCTAGGCACGACCACGTCGCTTATCGACGCCCAGCTTCGCTTTGGTAACAATTGGGCGTACAAGCAGCATCCAAATGGCGTAGAGAATCAGTAACAGCAATATGACACCGACAGTCATGAGCTTCCAGGGGAGCACCCAGAAAGTGAGCGACGATTCGAGTGGAACGTCTTGCTGGCCGTTATCATACACCACAAATAGTTTTGCGGTGTATTTTCCAAACCGAAACTTTGAGGCGTCACCAAAGTTCCACTTAAGTTCCAGCTTGGGATGTGCCTTGCTGTCATTAACTGGTTTGCCATTAACAAGTTTTTGGCTGAATTTAGGAAAACCACTGTCCCAAGGCAAGGTATAGACTCGGTTTGAGGCCGGGAGCACACTGCCGCCTACAGCGTTAAAATCGAGTGTCGCCACCGGCTTATTGCCCTTAGATATAAATATATTTCCGCTCGGTGCCAAATAAATATTACCTTTATTGCGCACCTTAATAGTAAAGGTAGTGGGGAGGTATTCGTACAGCTTGTGGTCGCTCGTAAAGCTCACTAACTGGAGCTCACGCTTGGCATTGGGATTTTTTACATCTAGCAATACCAACGTTGCCGCCGAACCGTGTACCGAGGATCCTTTATCGGTTTTTTGCGGCGTGGCCCTCGAGAATGTTACGGCCATGTAATACCCGAGTGCGGCATCACTGGGCACCTTAATAGTCATTTTAACCGTCATCCAAGTATTTGGAGGAGCCACGAATTGACTCGGGCTAAAAGTAACCCAATTGGCATAGGTGTCTTTTGCGGTGAGGTCAAACAGGTCCGGTTCGCCTAGTTCCCCCTGCGCGCCAAATTTCATAAGACCAACCTTGATCGTTTCCGGGTCAGGGTTCTGATTCTTGACGCGTAGCTCCGTTTGAACGGTCCGGCCAGGGTCAGTGCTCAGTTTGATGGGCAAGGGCGAGGTAACAATATTAAAACCCGGTGTGGCAGCCTGAACCGGCGGAGCATAGCCCACGGCCACAGCCAGCAGCACCATCACCACCAGTGCGGATATACCCCATACTCTTTGCTTCATTGAGCTTAAGTATACCCTATGTGGTGATTATTAAAAAAGTCGAATTGTAGGTGCCGTTTAATACGGTTGGACTAGTAGTTACCAGCGGCGACTATTGTCAGCGTATCAGCGTAGTCGTTAGCGTAACCGATAGTATTTGCAACCGTAACACGTTCTTTGAGGTTAATGGTGTCCAAGTTAGTGTAACCCGATCGTGAAACAAAGGAGGCAAAGCCAGTGCCATTAAAGGCGCCACCGTGTGAACCATCGGCAACTGCGTATTCACCGTTGTAGGTCAAGGCACCAGTACAAGAGCTACAGGCTGCACCCGTACTAGGGACAAAGCTATAGTTGGTTGATCCGGCGGCGAGTGTATCGGCCGTGCCATCAAAGGTACCAGTAGTAATAGGTGTGGCCGGGCTTATCGCCGACACGAGTGAGCCATTGGCAGATTTGACGTAGGCCGTGTAACCCAGTGGCGAGTTAGTACCAACCAGCATGTTAATGCCGCTCGAGGTCTTAGTTGTGGTGGAATCGGCAGCCGGAACGGTGTCGGAGTTAGCGCTCAAAGAAAAGGTAAAGTTAGGAGAAACCGAGGCGCTAACATTTACTTGGTCGGCAGTACTTGAGCTAGTAATGTAGACAGGTGCTGAGCTCGAGTCAATCAGGGAACCACCGGTGTTGTCGCTTTCGACGGTAATGTTGTATTGTCCGGTTGTACCAGGGTTAGTTAAGGTACCACTAGGAATAATAAAACCGTAGAGCGTAGTACTGTTAAGGCTGGCTGATGTAAGGCCCGAGACAACGATGTCACGAGTACCAGCGGTGGCTACCGAAGTAAGGGTGCCGGGAGGAGCCGTAATAGTCGTTGGCGAAAGTGGGAAGCCGGTTACTGCTGGCGTTGGGGTGCCGGTTGCAACCGTAAAGCCAACCGGGAAGGTTACCTTTACCTTAGCGACAGATGTCGGAGTAGTATTAAGTTTAAAGGTCACCAGAATATCATTGCCCGCCGTTGCACTAAGGCCAAGGCGACCAAGGCGAACGCTGGTTTGGGTTAGTTGGGTGGCACTGGTAACTGCAGGCAGGAAGAAGCTCGCCAAAAGGATGGCTGCAACAAGTAAGGGTTTTATGTTTTTGATCATGCTTTTATACTCTGTTTTAATCTGTTTTTATTTAATGTACTTATGCTTATCGTACCTTTCTTAAATTAAATGTCAATGATTGTGATCAAAATTACACTATTTTTTTACGATTGTTTAAAAATTGCCGGCAGCCGTAAAGGTAATTATTTCCTGATAGTCACTGGCAGCAACATCCGTTTGCGCAGCCTTTGCCTTAAGGCTCAGAATGCCGACGGCGCTCGTTATCGGTGCGGTGCTGCTGTATAGGCTGCGCGTAGTTGTGCCTATAACACCCACATTGTTTCCGCTGCCATTATAGGGACTCACCACTGTAAACGGACCGCCGCTTGTTTGGGTGGCGCTACTACTTTGGGCGCCAAAACCGCGGCTAGCACTCCCTAAATCGGTACTAACGGCATCAATCTTGCTTCCCGTACTGCCACTGAGCAGGCCGCCGTTCTGACTAGAAATATATATACTGGCCCCAGCGGCACCGTTAGTCGACAGTCCGGTATTAATAGTCTGGAGACTATTTGTAAGACTGCCGGCCGACAGCGAACCAAAGCTGACACTAAATGGTGGACTGGCTTGGCTGCTTGTTGCCAGATTAAAGGTTAACGATTGGGCTACGGTAGCAGTAGTGGTAACCGGCCCAAAAGCTGACTCGGTTAACTTACCCTGCGTGGCTTTGAGTTTTACCGAATAGGAAGTAGCTGGGTCCAGCCCAATCATCAAGCCGCCACTCGCACCGCCCCATGCGGCATAGGTTTGATACTGCGTAAGCGCCAGCGTAGTCGTAAGCGTGCCATCAGGCTGCAGATAGGTGACATTACTTGCAAAATTATCAGTGCTCACCGAAATCAAATATTTAGCATCACTAGGATTACCCTGCTGATCAATAACAAAGTGGAGCTTGTTGTAGTACAGGCCGCCATTGGTATCAAGCGCACTCAGCGTGGGCACGTGCGCCTGCTGCACCTGAACATAGCCTGGCTTGGTAGTTGCATTGGCCGTAGCAGCATTTTTGCCCGAAATTTCACCAACACTGCCCTCCAGCGAATATGTCGCGGTCGAGCCGGTGCCGCCGCCACTCGTAAACCCATAGCTATTGAGCTGATAATTTGTAGTCGCCGGCAAAGCGGCAAACAGCAAGGCTCCAGCTATCGACAAAACTCTCATTATATCTGCATAGTACCACGCTTATGCTCGCCATTGCCAGAGTGCCAACAGGCCGGTCAGCGCTGCGATTATCTGCCGCTGTTCCTCAGTTCCCGGGTTGCCAAGCCCACTCGACATACTTACTGTCGCCAGATAGCGATCACTACTAAAGAAAGCTGTGACTGCACCTGATTGGCGGTCGCTACTTATCGGGGCCGGTCGGCCAGCAATTGTAGCCGTCGAAAGCATATATTTTTCCGGCTGACTACTGCGCATGGCGTATGACGTGTCCTCGGTAATACCGCCGGGTGGCAAGGGCTTAATACTAATTGCCACAAGCAGTGTTCCCATTGCGCCGGGCTTGGTCAGATTTAAGGTATACAGGGTGCTGGCGGTAGTTATGACACTGTTTTCCTGCACATGGTAGCCGGCAGGCAGCGTCAGGCTAAAGTACTGATTATCAGGCGTTGCTTCTTGCTTAGGTATTACCGCTATACTTTGCTTGGCTGCCGCGGCGGTACTTCCGGAATGAATAGTGGTTCCTTGGGCAGGAGCTGACAGAACTGTGATGGTAGCATATACCGCTAGGCCTACGACTGCCGCCAGAAATAACAGTATAACCGACTTGCGACGGAGGAGTTTTTGCTTAAATTCAGGTTTTTTTAATGATTGAGGGCTAGCCATAGTTAATGTTTCTATAGTATAATTTTTTTACGCTTATGACTAAGGAAAAAATAGCTACCAGCAGTGTAGCGCCCATAAATTGGCGCACAAAGCTTACCAGTAATATGGCAAGCCGCTATACTGTTATATTTTTACCGCTATTTATTGTGGGTGTGCTTAGTATGGGCTACCTGGCCTACCAGGATCGACACTTACAGCCTGCTCCAAATCTTACCAGTGCCCAATCGGGTGTTACTACCCATAGTCAGCCTGCCGATCGCTTAAAAGCGCAGCCGCAACCTGCCCTGCCTAAGCTGACAGCAGCGGATGACACAGCTAAAACCGATACCGGCGCACCGGCCGTAACCAATACCACCGATCCGAGCCCGGCCGCCACTAGTAGTAATGGCTCAACCGGCGCCAGCGACACCGCTGCTTCACTCCAAAAAACAGACACTAGTGCCAATTCCGATAACAACAGCAGCCTTCAGGCGCCCAAAAATCTAAAAATTGACCTCAGCCAGCTAGAACAGCTCCACATCCAGATTCCTCTGCTGCACTAGGAGCGCTACTTGGTCAGTTTAGGCCAGATAACTTTAGCAATAACTTCTCGAGACGCTAGCCAGCCAAAGTGACGGCTATCGGTACTTGCAGACAAATTATCCCCAATCAAGAACAAGCGGCCATGATCGAGACGTTCAATACGCTTGATTTTCTCTTTACCTTGATGCTCGAATATCACTACCTGTCCGGGACGTAATCGTCGGCGAAACAATGGTGATGCCAATATAATTTTGCCCGGCCGAAGCTTAGGACTCATGCTGGGCCCAACGACCCGTCGCATCATTAAGAATTTAGGCCTTTTTGGTCGCCCAAAAGATGTTGGCAATTTCATCAATTTGCTCCAATAGTTTATCGGCTTCGGCGACTTCCAAGTGGTGCTTACATTCGCCAGCCTGTTTGATAGCGTGCCAGAATTTATCGTGTAGATCAGGATACTTTTCAAGATGTTCCGGCTTAAAGTAATCGGCCCACAGCACCATAAGGTGATGCTTTACCAGTTCGGCTCGCTCTTCTTTAATAACGATAGCCCGGATTTTATTGTGCTCATCAAAACCCTCGTACTTTTCCATGATAGCTTTAATACTTTGGGCTTCAATTTTTGCCTGAGCAGGGTCATAGACACCACAGGGGAGGTCACAGTGAGCATAGACGGGTTTAATAAACGAAAAATTCATACAGGTCTCCTTTGTTACTCTCATTATACCGCACCCAGCCAGCCCTCCCAGTGAATAACCTTACTACACGACCGTAGTGTATGCACAGTAATAATTTGCTATAATTGCAAATTATGCGACATCCAGAGGTATTCACCCCAAAAAAGTTGATTGACCGCCGCACGGCAGTCGTCATAACAAATCATCTCGGAGCTACTGTTACTAACCACCGCGGCCAACGAGGCCACACTGGCCGCGAGGCACAAGCTATAGCCGACGCCTCCGGGCGACAAGTCATCGCCTATGATCGGCCAGGTACTGGTGTAAGACGCAATAAACAGCTAGCGGCCGAGCTACGTGCCCACCCAGATGTAGCCCGACGGCAATGGGCTAGCGAAGTACGGACGGTAGCGCAAGATAGTGGCGCTCGGCAAGTACACCTGCTAAGCAGGTCGGCCGGGAGTGACTTCTTACTCGCAGTGGCCGCCAGTGGTGACCTCCCGCTCGTGTCGGCCATTTGCGCCGTGGAGCCAATGAGCATTCTGCCGCGAACAGGTCTGCGCGGCGAGGGGCGCTACGCCTTCTATCAGCACTACGATGAGGGCCGCTTTGCCGAGGAGCGCCCCAAGTTTACTACCGAAAAGCGTGACTGGCGAGAAACACTCGACATGTTACGACGCCAAGGTGTAGACATTGCTCATAATCGTCCAGCCTGGAAATCCGATATAGCCTACAGCTCAGCTCGTCACATTGCCGAAATACTTTTTAGCATGCCCGCACTACTGGTTTTTGCCCAGTTGCCATTAGCTGGTCCTCGCGAGAAGATCGAGCAGCTTACTGCCGGCCTCACGACCCTACGCCGACCCGAAGACGCACCATTCGCCGTTGAGTTTATCCCAAAAACCACGCATGGATCCTTTGAAGACCCGGCACTTTACATTGATCAATACGCCAAGCTAGCGCAGTTAGCCTTTATTGACTGACGGCTGACTGTTCTCAGAACGCCACTTTTCGATTGCGGCGTGATTGCCGCTGAGTAGTACCGGTGGCACCGCACGGTCCTGAAACGTTTCCGGGCGAGTATACTGTGGAAACTCAATGTTTTCATCGTCTTGCTGGAACGACTCAATCTCGGTGCTGGTCTCGCCGCCCAAAACACCCGGCAGCAGGCGCACCACGGAATCTATCAGGATCATAGCCGGCAGTTCGCCACCGGTCAGCACGTAGCCACCAATACAGAACTGGTGATCCACCCATTCGGTAATTCGCTCATCGTAACCCTCGTAGCGCGGGCAAATAATAATCATTCCCTGTTCCTCGGTGGCTATGCGTTTGGCTGTGGACTGTTTATACAATTCGCCCCGCGGTGTCGGCAAATACACCTTGGCACTTGGGTCATTGGCCTTAGCAACCTCAATTGCTTTTAGGAGCGGTTCCACCATCAGCAGCATCCCGTCACCGCCACCATAAGGCGTGTCGTCAACTTGTCGGCGTGGTCCTTGCCCATACTCTCGCAGGTTTATAAGTGAGTACTCAGCAATACCCCTGTCGGACGCCTTCCAGAGCATGCTGTTCCCCAGCACACCCTCGAACATCTCTGGGAATAATGTAATAATCTGTATTTTCTTGCTAGCCATATCAGTCTAGTTTAACAGGGTTAGAGGCCATTGGCAGCTTTAAGTTGCTCCGTGGCTACTTTTATTGCCTGTTCTATATCCTTGAGACTGCCAAACTTTGATGTATCGACCAAGGATTGCGCCTCCTTTAAAAGTTTGAGGGCCCGCAATCTGTCAGCTGCTTTCGGTAAAAACCCAACATTTGCAAATAATCCTCGGATCACGGCTCCCTGCTTTTGTACAAAGTCCGATTCAGTCACCAGATCATATACACTTAACGACTCGGCCTGCAGCTCAGTCAAAAATAGTTCAATACTAGCGATGAATTTCTCTGCTACGACCTCGGGCGATACCTCTGCGCCCTGGCGTGCCATGATACTTGCCCCGATAAATTTCGTCATGCTGGTGTTTCTTTCGCTCTCTATGAGCTGCCTGTAGCTTGCTTCTTGGTTAGGGGTAAGTATCAGCTGAACTATGGCCGGATTATGCCTATACTGTAAGGAGAGGGCGGTTTCCGGGGAGTCTATTAGCGCCAGGAGCCGCTTGTCCTTAAGTTTTGCAAACAACCCATCTGTTATCATGCGAAAGCGCCCATTTGGCGTAATCTGTGTGAGTGCTTTAGTACGCGAGTGGCCGCGGAAATTTCCGACTGCTATGCAAGCACGAGAGAATGCTAGCTCGTACGCATTCTTTGATTCAAGAGCTTGCAGTAGTTGTTTCTTTTCGGTTCGGGTCAAGCTACCAGCCTCGGCACGCTTATAGGTAATAAGCATATTGATACGCCGCTGGTACGAGACAGGGCTATCTCCAAATTTTTGAGTGATAATATCTCGCATCTCTATGGCTTCTTCGGGTAGAGGCTGCTCCATGACCTGCCTGGCATGATCGGTGAAACCTTTGTCCACAAGCACGGCAGCCAGCTCATACCTGATGTAGGTTGGACTTCGCTGACATATTTCGTAATCGCTCTCCCATGTATCGACAACATTAAATGGGCTCCTACTGCTTTGATCGATGAAGTTTCGTAAATCGCCCGAGAGTGATACTATCGTGGATCTTACGGTATCTACCGTCTCAATATTTGGGGAAGTGAGAGATTCTAATAGCCTTATTTCGTACAGACAGCGAGCAATAGGATCTTTCTTTATGAGCTCGAGCAAATCTGGGCCTAGGGCGGCAGCCACTTGGTTCCCGGTAAACGTCTGCGCCTTGATAGCCTTAAAATAAAGGTCTAGTCGATGGGACGGGCTGGAGGTCAAACTCGCAAAGTGCACCGCAGCAACCGTGTTGTGTTTATCTAAGGATAAGCTGGCGACTTCAAAATTAAGCTGATCAACGAGCTCAATCTCGCGACCTGAATTATCAAACCGGGCATCAAGATTTTCTGGACTGTGGTAGTTGCGTCGAGCCTCCATGACACCGTAGGAAATTATGTTATAAGGCTCCCCTGCACTGACTGCTGCGCGATAGTCCGCGTAGACAGCGTCATGTTTTTCCTCGGCGGCGTTCCACAGTTCTAAAGATGTTTTGGGCTCACCCCTCAGAAACAACTTTAAGCGGTCATTAATCAAATAAAATAAAAACCCCAGTCGCCGATTATAATCAGGCTCCTCGCGACCGATACCATCAAGTACTACCGCCAAATGATCCTCAGTAAAGTAAGAGGGCTTATAAGTGACGTAATTCATAGCGTAACTCAGCGTACTTAAGTGCTCTCCAAGATCACCACCGGCTTGGTGTACTTGGACTACTTGC
This sequence comes from Candidatus Saccharimonadota bacterium, assembly GCA_028286245.1. Lineage (GTDB taxonomy): Bacteria > Patescibacteriota > Saccharimonadia > Saccharimonadales > UBA4665 > UBA4729. The sequence continues at coordinate 320,448 of JAQBRY010000004.1, forward strand.
TCATAAAATGTAACGGCTGCCCTAGAATAGTCATCGGTAGCTAGTGTCTCGGCTATTAATGAGTTAAGCCCGTTATCCGGGGTAGTTTGTGGAAGTTCCATAGTCACTTTCTCCCACCATGGTGCAAACAGTATAAACCAAAACAACCCCAGTTGCCTAGGGTTGTTTTGTCACATAAAGCTCCCACTCAATCCTTGCAGATTAAATGGCTCGCAGAGCTATATTTTTATTTTTGAATTGTTAACTAAAAGCCACAATGGACTAGCTGTAACTATAGCTCAAATGGCTGTTGTTTTCAAGCTGACCGTCGTTATTACAACGGACTTTTATACGTCTAAATCGTCAAATTCAGCCAGCTCGCGGCGGGTGCGGCTAACGCGGTCGTCAGCTTCTTCTGCTTGCGGAGTTGGGGCCTTGTAGTCCTCACGCTCTTCGCGGTCGTCCACAGACACGGCACTAATGGCGTCGTCAGCGCTATCATCGCTTGAGGAGGTGCTCGTAACTGGCGCTGGAGCGCTCTGGCCATCATCAGTGCTATCACCGTGGCTGCCAACGCCGTTATCAACAATCTTTAAATTGTAACGGGCTTCGTTCTTAGTGCCAAGGGCGCGCAGCAGCGTGCGCAGACTCTGGGCGGTTGCACCGCGCTTACCAATTACTCTTCCTAGGTCTTCAGGGTCAACAGTAAGCTCAAGCAAAACACCCTTCTCGTCTATACGACGCTCAACGGAAACTTTGTCTGGGTTGCTGACTAAAGATTTGACGACGAATTCAACAAATTCCTGGTCGATACTACTCATACGGTCAATTCCTCGTTAATTAGTATGCTCACAGTATACCAAACCGCTTGGGCGATACTGTGTGAAATTTCTTGCGGACAGGCTAGTTACAAGAGAATTAGGCGGCTTCGACGCTAGCTTCAGTATCCTGAGCATCAGCTTCGGGAGCAGCGGGCGCATCAGCTGGTGCTTCGGCAGCCGGTACTGCTTCTACAGGGGTAGGAGCTTGAGTACTGCGGCGCTTGTCGGCGTTGCGGACAGTGCGCTGCTTGTTAGCGACAAGGTTTACCCATGAGGGTAATTCAATACCTTCGGACTGGAATAAACGAGCGGCACGGTCAGAAGGCTGCGCGCCATGAGAAAGATAAAAAGTAGCTTTTTCTTTGTTGAGGATAAGGTTTTTTGCGTGCGGGTCGTAGCTACCGAGCTGTGCAACTACCTTGCCGCTGGTAGGGGTTACTTGTGAGTCCTGGACTACTACACGAAACATGGCGTGTCCTTTGCGGCCGGTACGTTGCATACGGATAGCTAACATATATCTATAACTCTCTCTTTCCTAAATTTATTAAAGCTAATAAAGCAATCCTGTTTATTTTACAGATAAGCGCCCCTGTTGTCAACCAACAGCTGGGAATATCTGATCTGGCGTAGCGTGCTGCAGCACTAACTCACCGAAGATTGCAAGATATTGTTCGTAATCCATGGTAGGTTTTATGCCCTGCCGCTTGTCCTGATGAGGTTCCAGCCAGATACCGGCACGATTCACTGCCAAGCGTTGCTTACCACGCTTTCGGGGATCCATGCGGCCATGAAGCACCATCAGCTCCTGCTCGCTCTCTTCATCAGCGCTCCTGAGTACCGCCTCCCACGAATGACCAGGTACTGCTTGTTCATCCCACATGTAATCGTGTTGAAAAAGATCGATCCAAAACTCACGGGACGCTGGCAGCGACCGAGAGTCATCTTGATGAGAAAATTTATCCACATTAAGTCCCGGGCCAATAGGAAAGGTAAGGTGATCAGTCGTTGACTTACTGGCAAAGTGGTAGACACCCCACCAGTTATTCTGCTCTTTAAGGTTTAGTCTGCCCTTTTCTTTATTGGTAGCAGCGTCAAGCAGGTTCTGCACCATGAGCGGGCTTATCCAAGGGTGCTCCTGGACACGCCAGTATACGCTCTTTGAATCTTCACCCTCTAAACGCGGGAACTGTACACGACTAAAATTCATGACCTAAGAGTAATTGCTTGGACGTTACTAAGCAAGCAGCAGCGTTATATTTTGGGCGCTTGGTATTGCAGGAGGGCGGCTTCGGCGGCTTTTTGCTGGCCGGCTTGCTTACTTGGGCCGTTGCCCTGTCCCTTTAGAACACCGTTAACATAGACGCCGACGGTAAAGACCTTGTCGTGGTCCGGGCCTTCCTCGGTAATCACTTTGTACTGTGGCGTAGCACCGTCCTGGCTCTGAGCCAGCTCCTGTAAATGGGATTTTGGATCCATCCACGAGCCGCTGGCCAGGATATGCTCAAAGGTTGATAATATGCTGGCTGTAATAAACTTTTTGGCAGCGTCATACCCCTGATCCAGGTAGAGTGCACCAACTACGGCTTCAAAGCTGTTAGCCAGTATCTGGGCCCGCGCCCGGTCGGTGCCGCGCTTTTCGCCGCGGCTGAGGCGCAGCAACGGTTCAAATTCATAACGGCCGGCTGCCGCACCAATACTCTCAGTACGCACGAGGGAGCTACGCCAGTTGGTAAGAATACCCTCCGGGTCTTTAAAAGTGTTATAAAGATATTCGGTAACCACCAGTTCCAGCACGGCGTCGCCGAGGAACTCCAAGCGTTCGTTGTGCTCACTAACCGTTTTCTTGTGCTCGTTTAGGTACGAGCGGTGCGTAAAGGCCGTGACTAGCAGTTCGATATTGTTAAAAGGTCCGCCAAAAGTTTTTTCGGCAAATTCTTTGTACATTGAAAGGTCCATGGCTATAGCTTACCGTCTCGTATCTTTTTCATGCCAATTAATATTAACTTTCCGATGTCGTCGTAGGCAATTTTATCAACGGCGTCGGTGGCCGGCAGCCATTGCATACCAGTCAGCCAGTCTTCACCCTGCAATTTGTCAGTATCTCCCTTACCTTCCACCAGATAAATGTGCATGGTCATGAGCACCAGTGTATGGCTGCGACGATAGCGGAAGTTCACCTTGCCGAGCCAGCTGTACACCTTCATTTCTTGCAGACCGGTTTCTTCGCGGATTTCACGCTCGGCAGTGGCCTTTGGCTCTTCGCCGGGCTCAACATGGCCCTTAGGAATGGTCCAACGACCCTTAGCGTCTTTAATTAACAGTATCTGCAGCGCATTAGCGGCATCGCGACGGAATATAATACCGCCCGAGGTAGTCTCTCGGACTACTTCGTCTATAACCGGCCGCCGTTTATTAACGAGGTTACGAAAGCCTACTAATGGTTTTGGACGCTTCATAGCGATGGCTATACTTCCTTCTTTTCTTTAGCTGGCGGCTTCTTTTTAGTCATGGCGGGTTTTTTAGCAGCAACGGGTTTTTTAAGGGTGGCAGCCGGTTTTTTGGCAATAGCAGTATCAGGGGCAGTTCCGTTGGCGGCTTCTCGCTCGCGCAGCACGGTACCGAGCACGCCATTCACAAACTTGGATGAGTTGTCGCCACCAAAGGCTTTAGCAAGCTCGACGGCCTCGTTTATGACGACCTTGGCCGGAATGTCAGGCGCGCTCTGCAGCTCATATAAGCCGATCTGCAGTACCAGGTGATCCATACGAGCAATCTGGGCCAGCGGCCACTCCGGGGCGACCGGTTGCAACACGGCGTCAAGGGCAGCTGCCTGGGCGGTCACACCGTCAACCAGCTGCTGAATAAAGGCAATGTCATCAACCATCTGCTCGTAGCGAGCGATGTTTCGCTTAATAATTTCTGCGTCATTCCACTCCGGGTCACCGGCTTCACGCCGAAAATCCTGCTCATAAAGCGTTTGGAGAGCGATGATGCGACCGAGGTGTCGATTTGATGCCATATTTGTGTATTATCCTACCCGTGGTCACTGTGACCACAGTTTTTTGAGCTGTTTAGGCAACCTTGCCGGTTTCGCGGCGTGTAGTACGGACTTTAACAGGTGACTTACCGTTAACTTTGCGTGCTAAATCTAAAATGATGTGGCTGCGACGTGTCCCGGTTTTACGAGGACTTGTGCGCTTTTTTGGCTTACCCATACGTGTAAACTCCCTTTTCTATGCTGTTTAGAGCGGTTTATGGTTACTATGTATTGCCCCTATCCTACCGCAAAAACACCTTAAAAACAAGTCTAGGATTTGTAAATACCCTTTTAACGTGACTTCGAATATTTACTTTTATGCTTATTTGTGGTACGATAAGTTATTATGAATAGGAAACGACTATCGACCGGCGAGATAGATACCACCCAGTCCACTATTAGTAGGTGGAATCGGCTGCGGGCTGTTTTATCTGGCGAACATTCTTTGGGTGAGATTGCCCTGACCGAGGCGCCCGACCTAGACGTTATTTCGCACGTTCAACCGGTAACGATCGACGGCGACCACACTCCCCAGCCTCTAGAAACTCCTCAGGGATCAGAAGATACTCCTGAAAATATCTAAAAACTTTCCAAATAAGCTAGCTTGCGACAAAGTTAACGATCTTTTGCGGAATGTAGATAGTCTTTTGGATGGTCTTTCCTGCTAGTTGAGCAGCAATTTTAGCGTCGTTTTGCGCAGCCGCAACTGTGGTTTGCTCATCGGCATCTACCGCAACAGTAACTTCGCCGCGTAACTTACCATTTACTTGCACGGCAATCGTAACCGTACTGCTTAGGAGGTACGTTGGGTCATATTTTGGCCACTGCGAAGTATGAATTGAATCTTCGTGGCCGAGTTGCTGCCAGAGCTCCTCGCTAGTGTGCGGCGCAAAGGGCGCAGCCAGCTGCAGCATGTTTTCTAGCGCCACTTGCCAGGCATTAATGCTGGCAAACTCGTCCTGCTCTCGTAATTTGTAGAGCTGATTTAAACCCTCCATTTGAGCGGCGATGGCGGTGTTAAAGCCAAGGCTATCAAGGTCACTGGTAACCCGCTTAATGGTTTTGTGTACGGCCTGCATAATATCTGCCTGCACGATTGAGTCATCGAGCGCGTCGCCCCCTGCCGTCGTTTCGCGGGTAATGAAGTCCTGTGTTAACCCCCACAGGCGCTGGAGAAATCGGTGCGTACCGGCGACCCCTTCGGGGCCCCATGGCGTGGTCTGGTCAAACGGAGCTAGGAAAGCAATGCTTAAGCGCAGGGCGTCAGCTCCATAGCCACTCTCGATGATGTCGGTAGGGTTTACGATGTTACCCTTGCTCTTGCTCATCTTGGTGCCGTCGGCAGCCTGAATAATCCCCTGGCCGCGGCGCGAGGCATAGGGCTCGGGAGTCGGCACTAGCTGGTGGTCGTAAAAGAACTCGTGCCAGAAGCGTGAATACAGCAAGTGAAGCGTGGTATGCTCCATGCCGCCGAGGTAAAAATCGACGGCTCCCCAGTAGGCCAGTTTTTTAGGATCAGCAAAGGCTTGGTCATTATGCGCATCGTAGTAGCGCAGGTAGTACCAGCTGCTGCCAGCCCAGTTCGGCATTGTGTCGGTTTCACGTTTGGCAGGCTTGCCACATGTAGGACAGGTGGTGTTCACCCAGTCGGTAATGGCGGCCAGCGGGCTCTCACCAGTATCAGTCGGCTCGTAGTGATCGACGGCCGGTAGGGTAACCGGCAGTTGGTCATCAGGCACCGCCACGGCACCGTGTTCGGCACAGTGGATAATCGGGATCGGCTCGCCCCAGTAGTGCTGGCGGCTAAAGACCCAGTCCCGCAGCCGGTAATTAATCTTTTTGCTGGCGGCGCCGATTTGCGCCAGGTCGTCAACAATCGTTGTCTTAGCATCGGTGTTTTTGAGCCCGTCATACTTTCCAGAATTAATCAGTACCCCGTCGGCATGCGTGTGCTCGTCGTCCGCGGCATCATTCTTTACAGTCCTAATAATTGGCAAATCAAACTTGGTAGCAAATTCGTAGTCACGGTCGTCGTGCGCCGGAACGGCCATGATGGCGCCCGTACCGTAGCCAGTTAAAACGTAATCCGCAATCCATATCGGCACCTTGGCATTATTTGCCGGATTAATAACATAGCTGCCAGTAAAGACGCCCGTTTTTTCGCGATCGGTATCCTGTCGCTCAATATCCGATTTGGCCTGCGCGGCCTTGATGTAAGTATTTACCGCTGCCCGATGTTCTTCCGTAACAATGGAGGAAACCAGCGGGTGCTCAGGAGCAAGCACCACGAACGTAGCCCCGAAAATAGTATCCGGGCGCGTCGTAAACACTTTAAGCGACGCAAAGACGTGCTGCACAACTACTGGCTCGTGTGAGCCGCAGATGTGCGGTGATTCAGCTGCAAAATCTACAATAGTACCACCGAGTTTTTCGACCAGATAGTCGGCACGTTCAGCCGGAACGGCTGGATCAGTAGAATCCCTGAGTATAATCACTTCACCGATTTGATTCTTAACTTTTTCGAAATTAAACTGCCAGTCAAATGTCGCCTCAAAGGGCCGCTCGTGGTCGGCAAAGCCGGGTTGTGCAAAGCCGGCTGCTAAGACTAGCTTCTTGATAAACACATTGCTGAGTTCAATAGCCTTCAGTGCAACCGGTGCGCCCAGACTGTGCGCAACGATGACGCTGTTCTCGTTGAGCTTGCCGCTAGCTGCTACGAATTGCGCTTGTTCCATTACAGAGGGGTTCTGAGTATTAGGTAACTCTGGAGCATAATATGGCACGCCCAGTGAGCTAGCTCGAGCAGTTAAAGCTGGTATGAAATCGCTTTGTGGTGAGCCGGTAAATCCATGTAAAAAGACATACTCGTCGTTATTTACTATTGGAAAATCTACTTCGGCGCCGATGCTGCGACCGATCCAGTTTATTTGCTGGTCGGCGATACGAGCCGGGTAGTCGACAGTTTTTAAGCCCTCAATTAAGCGGTCGGCATATTCGCTGATCTTAAGCAGCCACTGCTTGAGCAGCTTTTTTTCGACGAGCGTGTCGCAGCGCTCGTGGCGACCGTTTATGACTTCTTCGTTGGATAAGCCGGTTTTACAGTGCGGACACCAGTTAATGGCGATCTCATCTTGGTAAGCCATACCGGCTTTGTAAAATTGCAGGAAAAGCCACTGGGTCCACTTGTAATAATCCGGGTCGCTAGTACGGAAGCTCCGCGACCAGTCAATGCTCAGGCCAAGGCTCTCTAACTGCTTTTGGAAATTGGCTACGTTTACATCGGTGGCTTGTTGCGGCGAAACCTTGTTTTTGATGGCGTAATTTTCGGTTGGCAGACCAAAGGCGTCGTAGCCCATCGGAAACAGTACATTGTGGCCGAGCATACGCTTGTAGCGCGCTACAATGTCGCCGTAAGTATATTCGCGGGTGTGGCCAATGTGGATGCCGGCACCGGAGGGGTATGGGAATTCGGTAAGCATGACGTATTTAGGCCGCTCGTCAAAATCGACGGCCTTGTATATACCGCTTTTAGCCCATTCGGCCTGCCACTTTGGTTCAATTTCTTTAGGGTTGTATCGTTGCATAGTTCTATCCTACATCATTATCTGTTAGTTATCTGAATTGTCTTGGTAAAGAATAGTAAGCCCTAGCGGGGCAAGAGTGTTTGCAACGATTGTGTGTAATTGCTCATTACTACCATTGTAACACCTAGAACTGCTGGAGGTAGTTAGTACTAAAGGTTGTGGCCAGCACTTGCCGCTGGGCAGCGCGCTCTTTGGCATAGATTATAAGTTTTTCGACCAGCTCTACCGAACTAACACCGGCTTTGCTCCAGTTGTGCGCGTAGAGACCGCCCGGGAGCGGATTAACTTCGTTAAAGTAAACTTTGCCTGCCTTACTGTCGATGAGCATGTCCACGCGGGCTATGCCGCTACAGCTAAGCGCCTGGTACACTGCAAGCCCTGTCATTTCGGCGGTGGAGTAAAGATCATCGGGTAGCTCGGCCGGGATCTGACTGTAACCCTGCGCGCCCTTACTACCCTTGCTTCCTTTGCCCTTCTTTCCGCCCTGCATATACTTGGTTTCAAAGTCAAAGAAGTCTTCGGCGCTGGTAAGCGGTTTTTCCAGCAAAGCCGGAATAGGTTCGTTATTCCCTATAATGGGCAGTGTTACTTCAATCAGGTTTTGGACGGCTTCTTCTACCAGGATTTTATTGTCGTAGTGAGCAGCTACTTCTAGAGCATTGCTGAGTTCTTGGTCGTTTGTGGCTCGGCTGATGCCAATGCTGGAGCCCAAATGAGCGGGCTTTACGAACACCGGGTAGCTAAGACTGGCCGTAACCTGCTTGATGGTGGCCGCCAGCTCGTTGTCTACCTTAGTTTTTGTGAACCATACAAATTTAGTAATCGGGATACCACTAGCGGCGGCCTGTTGCTTGGCGAGTACCTTGTCCATGGCGACCGCCGCCGAAGCAGTGTCGCAGCCAACATACGCTACGCCGGCCATATCCAAAAGTCCCATCAGCGAGCCGTCTTCGCCGTAGGTGCCGTGCATTGCCGGGAATACCACGTCTATCCGGGTAGTCTGTTTTTTGGCAGCTAAGCCCTTCCCCTGTTTGATAAGCACCATACCGCCGTCAAACTGGACGCTAACGGGCTTGGCGCTCTCTATGAAAGATTCGATTGCTCCGGAGGTAAAGAGCGTAATGTCTTTGAGTTTTTCGTCCCAGTACCAGGCACCGTTTTTGGCGATATAGATGGCCTCAACCTTGTACTTGCGGGTGAGTTCGAGCGGCTTTATAACACTGCTGAGCGCGGTGACGATAGAGACGTCGTGTTCGGCGGAACGGCCGCCAAAGAATACTGCTACTGTTTCCATGCCACTAGTATATGTAATTATGGGCTACATTTAAAACCGGATTGCGCCTAGGCGTAGTTATCGGTCCAGTCGTTCTGCATAACTACTAGGTCACCGGCGGCCACAAAGTGCCCGATATTGGTGTAAAAATACAGCGGATCTTCCTCTACGCGGAGCTCGCCCCGGTAGTTCTTTTCGGCCAGGCCGGCTTTTATATACCCGGTGACGGAATTTTTCATAAGCACCACCATATCGGGATTAGCTTCGGCTATTAAGCGGCCGACTTCCGTGTGGATGGCTGCCGATTCGGCACCCTGCTCTACCAGCCCGGGCGTAACGTACAGTTTGCGCCGGGCCTCCAATCGCTTAAGCAGCGCCGTGCCGGCGCGGATACCCTCTAGGTTGCCGTTATAGGTATCATCAATAATGGCGGCGCCAGACAGCCGGTACGGCTGCATGCGGTGCTCAAACGGCTTGGTTTTGGCTATGCCGGCCTTGACCTGGGCCTGCGTAAGCCCCAGCTGCAAACCGAGTGCAGCTACAAATACCAAAAACCCTACTTGGTGCTCACCAATCAATCCGCTCTTTAAACTGATTGCAGTTTTGTCTTTATGCATGGTAAAGCTGGTGCCATCGAGGGTTACATCGACATCCTTTACGCTCCAGCCGAGGGCGCTGTGATTATCGAATGACTGGAATTGCGGCTTAATGAACGGGCGGGCGTCGGGCGAGTCGGCGTTTACGAAGAGCTTATCGGCATCTACAAACTGGCTAATAGAAAATATATCTTGCCCGGCGGCTTTGAGCGTTTTGTAACGGTCCAAATGCGCCGGAGCCACGCCGGTAATAACTGCATGAGTAGGCTGCGTAATAGCTGCAAAGCGGGCAATGTCGCCGGGCTCACCCTCGCCGTATTCAATTACCAGCACGTCCTCTTTGCCGGTGAGCTTACGGGCAAAATAGGCATGGCTGCTACTAACGTTTTTATTGGCCGGCGTGGCTGCCACATTAAGTCCTTCACTCAGTACCGTGAGAAGCATTTCCTTCATAGTCGTTTTGCCATAGCTGCCGGCAACGGCGATTTTGATGCCCTTATGGTCAGCAAATATAGTTTTTGACTGCTTAATGAGCTTAGCCTCGGCCGGTTTAGAAATAAAGATTCGACCGAGTACTAGCGGAATCACAACGAGATTGGCCCACAGCACCGGATAAATAATAATCAACCCTATGCCAAACAGTAGGCCGCCACCCAGTATGTCGGCTAGGCCGAGACCAATCAGCACTAGGCTTAGGAGCAATTGCAGGCCTATACCCAGTCGTAGTGCCAGCAGCAGCAGCCGAGCCGGCCGGGTGTAGTCGAGTGAGCGCCGATAGGTAATGGTGGAGTAATCCTTGGTGCGCCAGTACCATTTTAGATAGGCCGCAGTGTTGTACTCCGTGGACTGGAGCATGTAGACAATGGTTGCCGGATAGCGCAGTGAGTACAGGCTCAAAAAGCCCCGGATGGCCTTCATGCTAAAAAGTCCTTTATTAGTGTGTTAACATCGGCTGCCTGATCGACGTGCACAAAGTGGCTGGCGTTGTCGATAATGCTCAGCGACGAGCCCTTAATAAGGCGCTGGTAGGTTTTGCCATCCTGCAGCGGCACGGCGGTATCATCGCGGGCGTAGATGAGCAGCGTCGGCAGGGTGAGCTTGGCAGCATCGGCCTGGACATCCTGCTTGACAGTAAGTTTAAAGGTTTCTTTTAGGTCCTCGGCCACAAACATGTCTGAGCCAACGCTACCATAGAGTTTTTTCTGGAGTTTTCGGCGCGTGGAGCGCGGCAGCCACAAGGTGAGCACTTTACCCACTTTAGCTATAACTTTAATAATGGTTTTTCGAGCCTGGTTAGTGGTACGAATGCCGGCCGAGGCAATAAGTATTAATTTGTCTGCTTTAATGGCGTTAATAGATAGTGCCCTAATAGCCACCGCCCCGCCGTTACTATGGCCAACCACGGCGTGCACATCGGTAATGTTCAGTTTTTTTAAGAATTGGGCAAGGAACTTGGCATAGTTATCCAGATTCCAGACACCATCGGGTGCCTGGCTGGCACCAAAGCCAGGCAGATCGGGCGCGATAACGGTGTAGCCGCTGGCAAGCGCGGCAGTCGTGGCTGCAAAGCCCTTGGCCGAATCGCCCCAGCCATGCAGCAATAACACAGCTGGCCCTTTCCCGGTCATGGTGTATTCGACAATTTGATCGTTAACGATTATCTTCACTGCGTTAGTATAGCAACCGGAATGGCTCTTCGGTAGCCTAGTTCCCTGCTGTCAGTGGGCTACCGGCGAGTGCGCCATCAAGTCCAAGAGAGTGCAAAACTTGGCTGAGTGGCACTACATCGGTTGGTTTATCGATAGTAGGCGACGTGGCCGAAGGCTGTGCGTTAAAGTTAGTGGTTATTTTTGCACCGTTACTGCCGTCGTACACAAAGTTCACCTTAAAACCACTAGACTTAGTGTTCAAACTAACGTCGAGTCGTGCCGACTGCGCGTTCTGAGAACCCTTGCCACTCACCAAGTTTATAAAGAATGGTTCGTCGTCACCACCCTTATAGTCCAGCCCGATTTCCACATAGTTGCTGGCTGGTTTCGTCTGATCGGGGAAGCGGATCTTGTAAACGACTCGTTGGCTAATATCTGACCAAATATCAAACTGATCCTTATCGCTGGCCTTATTCGCAGTACTTATGGCGGATTTAAAGGCGTTATCGACAGTGGATTGGTAATCGTTTTTGGTAATCCAAGCCTGTAACTTGCTGGCCTTGAGTGCCGTTTGCTGAGCGTTCAAATACTTAACAAGGTTTTCCTTAACGGGAACTACCTGGTAGTGATAGGTTTTGCGGCCATCAACAGTTTCCTTACCGACTACTTTCACTACTTTAAAGATGGCAGTGTCTTTGTTAGCGGTAAAGACGTACTGGTTATCTACTTTTGTAAAGCCATCAAGGGCGCTCGATATCTGTTCCTTGGTAGGCGTGGTTATTTGCTTGCTAGGACCGCCCTGTGATTCAAGCATCTGCAGTAATTCCTTATCAACACCGATCCACTTATTATTCAGCTGATCAACAACGGTACCTATTTCTTCGGACCCTGTCAGGGCGCCTAGGCCGTCAATATTGTTTGCCTTCAAGTAAATATCAGGGTCAGCTTTGTCATTTGTAAAGCCGCGAAGTGCTACATCAATATTTTTAACGCCTAGGTCAACATTGGCGGTTGCCTCAAAAGCAGTAGCGTTCGACTTAAAGCCGAGCTTACCTTTAATGGTGGTGTCGCCTGTCTTTACCTGGTAGCTGCCATCACCGGTATAGCCTTTGGCGCTAATCCCGGTACCCTGCTGTAAGTAGCTCGTGATCGCTTCTACGCCCTTACCACTGTTAGCAAGACTGCTGCTATAGATAGTAGAAGAGCTGGTCCAGTAACCCAAGTAAAAGGCAGCACCGGCGCCTACGAGGATAATTAATGCTATCAAACTTAGGATTAAAGGCTTACGCCGTGATTTTTTGCCCGCTAGCTGAGTTGAGCTGCTAACGCCTGTGGCTGCGCCGCCTACAACGGGATTGGGAGCGTCCGTACTGACAACGGGGGCAGCGTCAACGCCGCTGGTGACAGTCGGTGCCAAAGGTGGCAGCGCTGCAAGCGGCTCCGGGGTAGTAATTTCTGCAGGAGCAGCTGGGGTGGCCTCGGGAGCCGGGTCACTCTCTTGCGGTGCAAAGGTATGACTAATTTGGGCACCGGATTCAGCTGCTGGTACTGAGTCGGTTGTTGGGGTGATAATTTGGGGCTGCGGTGTTACGTCCGGAGTAGTAGATGCTTCTTCGGGCTTAGATTGTGGGTTATTAGCGTTCGGATCCATGGTGACTCCTAAATTATTGGTGCTTCTTATGCTTGATTATACAGCTGCTTATCAGATTGCCAATAGGCGCCCAGTAAGCGAGAATCTTTTCAAGCACTAAATTCTCGAGTATAGTCATAGCCAATGAATGTAACTCTAAATAATCTGCTGGATGCTCCCTGTGCCATTATGTTTAACGCCGATCTCTTGCCGCACACGGGGGACGGACGGACTTTTATGGAAACCTCTGACACCATTGCGGATGCAGTTCTGGCCACGGCACGAAACGGCGCACTCGACCCTACCGTACGAGTTGATAGGCCTGTTACGAAACGCCCAACACTGTGGGTTGCATGCCCCACATGGTTTGATCGTGACACGTCGGAGATACAAGCACAGTGTTGGATCACTGAGATTGCGCTACCCTTGCGCCAGTACCTCTCGTTTCTTTCATTGGCAGAAAGCCAGCTTAAGACGAACAGTTCAGAGCACTTCGACAAAGCCAGGCTTCGGACAGACGGTAGAGCATTAGTCCTAGGCGAACTCGTGCTCGGCAAACCGGCTCCAATGCAAAATCCAGAACTACTTGCCGGCTACCGCCTTCAATAACGTCGCCAACTGACTCGCTTGTGATCACGTTAGAGTGTAGCGGACGCTCAAGTCGGCTAGCGTAATGCTCCGGGGGCATGGAAATAGCCCTAACTATCCTTCGGATACTATATTAAGGCCGATGCTGATCAAGCTCCGTCACAAGGCGAAGACTGGGACGCGTTACTTCGGTCGGTACCGCACGGTGCGGAATACTGACGCTTGAAATATCTTCTCCATGAGGCGTCACCGTAACGACTGCAGTCTCGGGAACTCTGGTGACATACAACTTTTCCGGCTCAGCAGGGTGAACGTAGACAAGCTGGAACCTGCTATGTAATGCAGCATTCGCAAGATGCTCGTAAAGTTCAATCGCGCGGCCAACAATTTCGCTTGGCGGTACGTCCTGAGCTAACGAAAGTGCCTCGACCTTCGCTTGTATGTAACTAGTGACCTCAATGTCGTGTCCTGCCAATGTATTCGCTCCGTTTATTGCTTATTTATATCACTATTTTAATTTTTAGCAAATATCAGACATTTCTCTCTGGCCTTGACCGTCTTGCATTGGTGGAGCTAACAGGACTTCCCTCAAAACAGTCGGCGCTGGTCAGACGCCTAGCGCGAGTGCTGTCGTCCGTCCTGGCCCGCACCGAGCCAGTCCGAGCAGCTACTGCGGGCCGCCAGGTGCAGCGGTGGATCACTGACGCGCAAGCCGCTCATACCCAAGCAGGTCTATGAGGCCGTGCGGCTGTACGCAGCTGGCTGGTCGCTCGTGCAACTGGCTGAGCGGTGTGGCACTTCAGAAGCCATGGGACGGCGATAGTTATACGTTCTGTGCAGCGATCTTATCACGAAGCGCTACTGCCTGCTCTTGTAGTGCGCGTGGAGTACTGAATTCAGCTATAAGACCTAGATCAGCGACTGCTAGATCTTCGATTACACGAACCGCAGAGACGCGCCTTCGTTGCGCAAAATTAATTGCCGAGGCTGCTGGTCCGCAACTTTCGCCACGAACGCTATTCTTCCGAGAACCTGGAGCGCGCCCGAATCTGTGGGCGAGACTTTCTCTGCGGCTTCGCTGCAGGCAAAAACTAGGACATCCAGCTCATGCTGTCCTTCAACTTCCAAACGTGGGCCAGATGGCAATCTGTCGAATTTCATACAATCTCCTATTTAGTTATGGTTCCATTCTATGCCATCTAGTCAATCGGCTCGACGTGCGGCTCGTTGTCGCGCCGCGTGTTTTGCTTTGCCACCTTCTGACCAACGCTGATAGGCAGCTGGCTGCGTGATACCAGCTGCATGTGCGAGATCTGCGTAAGTGGCACCCTGTCGTCGAGCCTCGGCGCCCAACGCGGCGATTGCCTCTTCGAGTTCCTTACGCCGCTCTACAGCTTCATGAATTTCAAGTAAAATCGCGGGTAGGTCTCGATGCTCCGCGACCTCTTCTGCAGTGCCTTGGGGATATAAATTTTCCGTAGAGGATGAGACATTAATGAGGTCATCGCTTGCGTAGAGCTGCATGCCGTCTTTTAGGAAAAATATGGATGCTTCAGCCGAACGACCGATAGGCGTATAGCGTACGCCGCCACGCTTGGCAAGGCGTTTAAGGATGGCTTCCTGACCCTTGGTCATCAAAGGCGTGGGCCGAGCATCCTGCTCACCTGGGTGGACTGCTGCGACGTCCTCGCCGGCAACGACGCTGCCGGTTGCGAGTTCTACCGGAAGATCATTGGTTGCAGACTGCAACGCAGGATCAATCTCGTGGTATCTCTCAGTCATCTTGTGGTAATTCAGCATCTGTTTGGACCCATGAATCTATGAGCCGTTCTAATGCGCCCTCTTGTTCCACAAGCAATCTCATGGATGCACGCAACTCGGTTGAATTCCTTAGGCGCTGTGCATACTCTTTGGTATCGAAAGCGGTGTGCTGAGACTCAAGTTCAGGTTCGTCCGACGGAAACACGAATGCTCCCATTGCTCGATAGGATGGGTCTTGATCCTGTGTTTGGGAGTAGCGCCTCATTGGTAATTATTGTAGTCGCTTGATATTCATTTTACTATACATTCTTTGGTATAACTTACTGTAAGGATAGAGGGATTGCTCCACTTCGTTTCGCTCCGCCGGGCGCTCAGGCTGAGCGGCGTAGTGCCTAGGAAGTCTTGGAAGCGCTAGAGCTATTAATATGCCTGGAGGTTGTCGAATTGTTTAGCGAAGTCGGCTTTGAGGCCATCAAACTTCGTTTTGGCGGTGCCATCAAAACAACCGTATGACTCAAAATAGAAGTAGTAGGTATCACCGATCTTTTTAGTTGCCGCTGGTGTGTATTGGCCACTCCCAGGGTTACCACTCGTATTGATCATGATACCTCCAAGGCTTGCCTTCGTGCCATCCGAGTCTGCAGCACATGTGTAGTCGGCATCTAATTCGGGAGCCAGGACGTTGACGCTCATGTTTTTAGTGTCAAATGAGCTTTCTACGGCCGCTCCCGCTTTAAGCCCGGAGAGCTCAGAAGTTAATGGTAGGCGGACGCCGAACTCGGCAATCGTAAAGTATTTTGTCGAGCTGCTGTTTTCGTTTGATGGAGTCGAATCGGTGGTGGCCGCCGTCTTGGTCGACTGGGCATCATCCTTGTTACTATTCCAGACGTAGTAGCCGCCGAAGCCGATGACGGCCAGAATTAAGATGATAATTAAGGCTTCGACTGCACCGAAACCCTTTTGAGAGTGTATAGATTGTTTCATATTCGAATTGTAACATAAGCGTTATGTTATTAAACCTTTACGAGCCTCCTGGAGCTCGCCAGCCGCAATAACAGGGTGACGCCGGTGGCGCTGTCAAATCAGCGACTACCCTTTGGTGGAGATACAGGGATCGCTCCGCTTTGCTGCGCTCCGCCGCAAAAGCCTTCTCGGAGTACACTCCTGTGAGAGCTTTTGCTCTGCCAAACCCGGCGGCTGCGCCGCTCAGGGTTTGAGGCGCCACTTGGGAATACTCCACCAAATAAAACAGCCCACTTTCGTGGGCCGCTTTATTTGGTGGAGATACAGGGACTCAAACCCTGGACCTCTGCCCTGCCAGGGCAGCGCTCTAATCAACTGAGCTATATCCCCATGAAGTCGAAGGTTATCATACCAAACGGGGGTGGCGGTGTAAAGCTACTAAAAAATACGTTTCTTGCGGGCAAACAGCACAATCGAAACAATGAGTACCACGTTTATGCCGGCAATAAAGGGGAAAGCTAGCGCATTGTGCTGGAATGGCAGCTGCACGTTCATGCCGTACATGCCAAAGAACACGTTCGGTAAGGCCACTAAAATGGTTGCCAGCGTCAGGATGGTAATTGTCTGGTTTAGATTGTTGCTGCTAATGGCCGAATAGGCATCACGGATGTTGCTAACCGAACGCAGGTTTGAGCGAATAGCCTCGATAGATTGCTCGTTGTTAAGCAGCAAGTCCTCTACCAGGTCCTGGTCCTCTTCGAATAGTGGCAGCTGCCTATTAACGAGCAGGCGGCGCAGGGCGGCGTTGGTGGGCTGCAGCGACGCTAAGAACTCGTTTAGATCGTCTTCGATAGTCACAAAGTCAATTAGGTCCTTATTGGTAATTCCTTGGCCGCGCAGCCGGGAGCGGATGGCCTTGATCTGGCGGCTAATTTTGTTAATAAAGGAGTCGTACTGGTCACTAATGTGCGACAAAATCAACAAAACCAGCTTAGCCCGCTGGGTGGTAGCAAAGCCTTCACGCGACTTAGACAGGAAGTCGAGTGCCGGCAAGTGAACCTGCGATACGGTAATCACATACTCTCCACCAAAAATAATTAAAAGTGGGGCAGTTTCCATGTCGCCGCCAGCGGTGCGATAGGCAAAACGGACAAATATATAGGTCTGTTCGCCTTCGCGCTCCAGCCGAGGCATTTCGTCTTCGTCGGCGGCGTCTTCGAGGTGGCCGGGTTCGAGCTTAAAGCGCTTAGTAAGCTGCTCAATCTCGTCTGGCGTCGGTGCCTCAACGTACACCCACGTACCACGCTGAAAGTCATCTAATTGTTGCAGCTCGGTGCTGCGAATACTCTGGTATAAATATTTAATCATTGTTTTGTAGCCTTAGCTTCTGTGGTCATTATACATGTCGGTCAAATAAATAAGACCGAAGTTGTTTCGGTCTTACTCTATCGTGCGCGCCCACCCGGCGGCGAATGCTGTTTATTTTGTGTATGTTTATTTTGCAAGCGCCGCTTTGTGCGCACGAGCTATTCCTATCATACCGCTTTCGCTTGCCGTGTCAAGCTTAGCGGCAAGCGCTACTCAGGGCTAAAGGGAAAGTGACCGGTACGTGCAAAAGCTGCCAAATCTTTAGCAATTTCTAAACGCCGCTCAGTAATATCGCCTTCCGCGTGATACACCGCTACAGACACGCCATCGCGTTTCATTGCATCGGGTGCTATATGTAGCGTTGCGCTCTCCACAATGGAGGCTGATACTGCAGTCCCAAGTGTGTCCGTATCGTAATCAACTGGACTGACCACCGATACAAAATTACCGGCTTTCTTCGCGCCGCCTTTTGTATCTTGAGATTGGGACAGCGGGCCGCTGAGCGCGTTATAGGTCTCTAGTACACTCAGCCCAAAAAGCGTATCGCGTCGCAGAGGGCTGCGGTCACGAGCATAACCAAACACGTTATTCGCTGCTGCCGAAGTACCATTAAAAACAACACCGGTTAGTTTAGGAAATCGACCTACTACACGTCTTAAACTAGCAATATACTTATCGGTATTAGAGATATCAGCGGGAACAAAACGTATTCCTAATGCTGCCGCATAGGCTGGCTCCCTACTATCTATAATCACGACATTACTGGTTACAGGCCGCGCAAGGATAGTACAAAGCTCACGGCCATAGGCTCGGTCTGGCCGCACTATTACAAAATTTTTCTCTCCTGGCATTATCCTATTATACCCTACCATCCCATTCTGCATAAAATTCGTCAAGGTAGGCCTTCATATAATTGTGTCGCTGCTCGGCTAGATGTTTGGCGACATCCGTATACATACGGTCCTTGAGTAGGAGCAACTTTTCATAAAAATGATCAATGGTGGGGCCATTACTGTTTTTGTAGGTGTCAAATGAGGTGTGTTGCTGCGGTATACTCTCCGGGTTGTATATTTCCCGCCCGTTGGCACCGCCGTAGGCAAAGGTGCGGGCAATGCCAATTGCCCCAATAGCGTCCAGCTTGTCGGCATCATGAATAATCTTGCCCTCAACGGTCTGCATGTTTGACGGCACGCCTGCACCTTTAAACGATACGGTCCGAATTATCTCCTCCACGTGCGATATAACTGGTTCGTCTACCTGGATGCTCTCTAGCCAGGCGCGCGCTGCCTTTGGGCCGGCTTCCTCATTGCCATCGTGGAATTTCCAGTCGGCAATGTCGTGTAGCAGGGCGCCGAGCTCTACTACGTAGCTATCGGCATCGTGTTCGCTGGCCGCAATAGTCTTAGAAAGCTGCCATACCCGGTACATATGCCACCAATCGTGGCCGCTGGCCTCATTGCTAAATTTTTGCTTTACATACTCCGCTGTAGCCGCAATCGCTTCCTGCTTTGTCACCCAATTAACTCCATAAGCTCAGCCTCGGAAAGTTGTTTGGTACCGTACTTTTGGGCTTTAGCAAGTTTGCTAGCCCCCACATTAGCACCCACCACAAGATAGGTGGTGTCCTTGCCGAGGCTGCTCTGAAAAGTACCGCCGAGCGAGCGAATTTTTTCGGCTGCTTGGTCGCGGCTCAGTTGTTCCAGTGAACCGGTAATTACAAAACGTTGGTCATGCAGGCGGCCGCCAACATGTTTTTTATAATGCGGCTGCACGCCATATTCTTTAAATTTACGAAGTAATTCCTGATTATCCTCGTCTGCAAACCAGGCCGTAATTGACTCTGCCACTACATTTCCAATACCTTCTACGGATTGTAGGGTTTCTAAATCGGCGTTGGCTAGTGCCTCCAGCGAGCCAAACGCTTCGCTCAGATCAATTGCAGTTTGGGCGCCAACATGACGAATCCCTAAGCCGTAGATAAATCGCGGCAATGGCGGTTTTTTAGTAGCCTGAATACCACCAACCAGCTTAGCAGCAGAAATAGCCGCAAAGCGCTCCAGCGCTACCACTTGCTCCTCGGTAAGCGTGTAAATGTCAGCCACATCGTTTACCAGGCCGGCATCCACCAGTGCGGAGACATTTTTTTCGCCCAGCGTGTCTATGTCCATGGCAGCCTTGCTGGCAAAATGTTCAAGCGCTCGTTTAAGAAGCAATGGTCCGGACACGTGCTTCATCCGATAAGCTGCTTCTCCCTCCACACGCTCAAATTCTAACTCGGGGTACTGGCGCTTAAGCTCCGCTTCCATACTAAACGGCTTGGCACCTTTGGGCCGTAATTCGGTGAGGACTTTGAGTACCTGCGGAATAATGTCACCGGCCTTATATATGATGACCGTGTCGCCAACCCGGATGTCCTTGCGGGCAACTTCATCAGCATTATGGAGCGTGGCGTGTTGCACGGTGCTGCCGGCTACCACCACCGGCTCAAAAACCGCCACCGGATTGGCCGTACCGGTGCGGCCAATACTCAGCACAATATCTTTGACGGTAGTAGTGGCTTCTTCGGCGGCATATTTAAAGGCTACGGCCGCCCGCGGCGCCTTGCCAACCACGCCCAACTCTTGGTAGAGACGGCGGTCATTAAGCTTAATAACCAGGCCGTCGGTATTAAAAGCTAAATTGTGACGGGCTTTATCCCAGTAAGCGGCAAAATCAAGTACCTTATCTATACTGGTAAAGGTTTTTGCTTCGGTGTTGGCATTCAACCCCACAGCCCGGATGGCCCGGTATGCGTAGTCATTAGTTGGGATATCGCTCGGATCATCACGCAAAATATCGTAGGCTCTAAAGCGGAGTGGGCGGGCGGCAGCCAGTTTAGGATCAAGCTGACGTATTGAGCCGGCCGCCAAATTTCTGGGATTAGCGTACAGTGGTTTATCTTCGGCTGCGCGTTCAATGTTTAAGGCATCAAAGTCCTTTTTATAAATCACCACCTCGCCGCGAATTTCGGTTCGGCCCACCAGTAAGTGCTCAAAACCCTTTGCCGGCCGCAGCTGCAATGGCACCGTTTCTAGGGTCCGAATGTTTGTAGTAACATCTTCGCCCACAAAGCCGTTACCACGCGTTATAGCCCTTGTTAACTGGCCGTCCTGATATACCAGCGCACAGGCTAGCCCATCCATTTTGATATCGGCAAAAAACTCCAAGCTATCGTTGGGAACAAGTTTTGTCACCCGCTTAAGCCAGGCCTCGACCTCTTCCCGATTAAATACATCATTTAAGCTAAGCATTCGTGAACTGTGTTCCACCTGTGTAAATTTACCGAGGGGCTGGCCTGCTACCCGCTGCGAAGGTGAATCTGGCGTGATAAGCTCAGGATATTGCTCCTCTAACTGGGCGAGTTCATGTTTAAGACTGTCGGCGGCCGCCTCGCTCATGATCGACTCATCCAGAACATGGTAATGGTAACGGTAGTCGTTTATAAGACCCCGCAATTTGTCGATTCGTTCACTGGCGTCTTGTTTATTCATTAAGTAACTCCTGACATACAGTGTACTAGCAACGGCGCTCGAGGGCTACGCTTGAAACTCCAATTCTTAACTTTCTAGCATCACGCTTATGCTAGGAGTACACTGGTCATAATGAGCAAAAACTAATGAGCGCGCCAGCTCACCCAAACCCTAGCAAGTCTAACCGTTTTACTAGTGTTGTACTGTTTTTAACCTTACTTATGGGCATTGGCACCATAGCGTACTTTGTTAGGCAGTCGATCAATCAGCAATCAGTAGACGTGCTCAAGTTTACCTGGCGCCCCGGAGCCATATTTATTATTGCATCGGCCAGCCTGCTGCTGGGTATTTTGGTGCCGCTTAACAGGCCAAAGTATCGGAGCCACATTACCCTGTGGCTATCACTGTATGTCGTGAGCGGCTTTAGCGCCTCCCTTACTTTCCTGCTGGGAGCTATTAGCAGCAGCCCGCAGATGGCAACCTACTGGAGTGCTTACGGTAGCGGCAGCAGCATTTTTATTGGGCTAACCTTTCTTTTGTTTGTTTTAGCCTACGTCAATCAAGAAGAGTGGTTATTTAACCCGGTATACCTCATTTTGTGGACCATGCCTGCCATCTACGTGTTTCGCAATCTTCACATAAGCGTTGACCCGAGCAAACCCTTTAATTATATGGCTGCGTCTAACTTTGAGCAGGCAGCCAAAGGTAACCATGTGTGGGTATTATTTTTTGTCTGGATTTACTTTTCTATCCTGGTTTCGTTGGCACTACTACTGCGCCATTTTGCCACCCTCAAGCATGGCACGGCTAAGTACAAACAAGTACGGCTATTACTGACCGGCATGGGCATGCCGGTAATTTTCTCAGTTGCGGGCTTTTTACCTGTCCTTAAGCACTATTCGGCAATTACAAACTGTATTAGTCTGTCTATGGAAGTAATACTACTCGGCTACGCCATTCTTAAGTACGGGCTTTTTAGCGTTAATCCAGCCACCCTGTCGGACACCATACTTGGGACTATGAACGAAGCAGTGGTAACCGTAAATCCTCAACTAGACATTCAGCGCATTAATACGGCGACGGCTGGCATCCTTGGCGTGAGCCAACCAGAACTTGAGGAACAGAACTTGCGCCAAGTATTTGGTGACGAAATGACCGATACCATCGTTAAAAAACTGCAAACAGCAGGTATGACCGACGCGCTGGAACTTACCATTACGTCCGGTGATGCGCTAGTTCCAATTAGCCTGCTGACGTCTACCATATTCAATACCGATCAGTCTGTAGCTGGCTATATTCTGGTTTTTCGTGACATTTCCAAGGAGCATGCCGTTAAGGCCGAGATTGAGCGGCAAGTTATTGAGCGCACCGAGCAGGTTCACGAGGAGCAAACCAAGCTCAAAGCATCCATAGAAAGCCTAAACCTGGGGCTGGCTATGATTGATAAAGATAATAAGGTGGTGCTTAGCAACCAGGCAGTCGGCAAGCTTCTGGGCACCAGCACGAGCGACTGGACGCTGCCGGCGCTGGCCGGCCAATTGGGTGACGACTTTGACCTTGAGACGGCATGTTTAACTGTTCGACAGACCAATCAGAGTCAGTACATCGAAAAGGTTACGGCCGGTAGTTCTATATTTCGTATATTCTTAGCTCCGGTTGACTACCGTAAGGATGCTGCCGGGATTGTCATTTTGATAGAAGACATCACCGAAAAGGAAATGATGAACCGCAGTCGTGATGAATTCTTTTCGATTGCCTCCCACGAACTACGCACACCGCTAACGACCATCCGCGGCAATACGGGCATGATAATGGATTTTTACGCCGAGGCATTAAAGGATGAAGAACTTAAAGGCATGATTAACGACGTACACGAGTCGAGTATCCGCTTAATTGGTATCGTCAACGACTTCCTGGACGTCTCGCGCCTGGAGCAAAACAAAGTATCGTTTGTGTACGAAGAAATACCGCTCGGTGATATTGTGCAGACAGTGGCCGGCGAACTCGCACCGGTCCTCGAAGCCAAACATCTTACGCTACAATCGGACAGCGCTGCGCTCAACGCCCTGCCAAAACTGTGGGCGGATAAAAACCGACTTAAGCAAATTATCTTTAATCTGATTGATAACGGTGCCAAGTTTACCGAAGAAGGTAGCGTTAGCGTTCGGGCAGAGGCGGCTAATAACACCATTAAAATATTTATTACCGACACGGGCCGGGGGATTTCTAAAGACAACCAAAAGTTGCTGTTCCGTAAGTTCCAGCAGGCCAGCGACAGCCTGCTCACGCGTGATACAACCAAGGGCACAGGGCTCGGTTTGTACGTTTCAAAGATGATGGTAGGCCTTATGGGCGGCAGCCTGCAGCTTGAGTCTTCGGAGGAGGGCAAGGGCACCACCTTTTGCTTGACCATCCTAGCTGCTTCGGCGGAGAATAAATTAAAAGTTAATGACACCCTTCGCTTAACTGATGCCACCACTGGCCTATCTGTTGAAAATAACCTGCAAACAGCTGATGCGCCAACCACTACCCTGCCACTCGAGCAGGCCGAAGCCACACCCAACCCAGACGCAGCAATCAAACTACTCATCGTCGAAGACGACCCCTATGTGATTCGACTCTACCAGCGACTGTTTAGCCACAGCAAATTGGACGTTAAAGTGGCTTCTGACGGCGCACAGTGCCTAGAGCTCGTCAAGTCGTATAATCCCGACCTCGTCCTCCTAGACGTAATGATGCCCGTACTGAACGGATTAGAGACCCTCGATGCCCTTAAGGCAAACGCCACAACCAAAGACATCCCAGTGATTATGCTTTCAAACTTTGATGACCAGCAAGCGGTAACCTCAGCCCTAGCCAAGGGCGCCTCGGACTACTTAATTAAGAGTGACTTTACGGCCGAGCAGGTGCTTGAGCTAATACACAAAACGCTGGGTAAACCCTTTGCCGGCACGCCGACTGCATAGACCGTCTTATTATTCTTTAAGTAACTCACGATACAAGGTGTACAGATAACTGTGTACCAGCGCCACCGAAGCCATGGTAAGTACAAAGAAAGCCCACTGCGCAACCACCGATACAAAGAGAATAATCGGTATCATAATTATCGCCGCAAGCAGTACCATTAACAGGGGTAAAAATATAACCTTGCGCAGTACTGTCCAGCGCCTATAACGTACCAGTGCCCGGGCACTGCGCAGCGCCTTAAGTGGCGTCATGCCCGGCAAGGTAACAATGTAGAGCGCAAACAGTGATGACGAAACCATATAAAAGGATAGTAGTGCCAAAAGTCCGCTCAGCAGTGCCCATAAAAACTTTTCGGCCGCAAAGGTAGCTATGCCATTTGCCGTCACGAGGCTGTATAGGCTCGTACCAACGAGCAATGGCACCAACTGCAAGCTAATTGCCGCCAGCACTAGCAAAAATGGGATCAGTGGTGTCATGCCTTGGTAGTAGGCATCACGCATACGCACCTTAGAGTCTGCTACTACCTGCCGTAATGCCCAAATAACCGCCAGACTCACGATAACCGTTAAAATTATTTGATAGGCCGAAGCAACTTGGCTGGAACCGTTGCCGGCCGAACTCACGAGGCTTACAAACACCAGGAAGCTCGAAGCAAGTTGCCCAAAGTTGCCGGTAAAGATTTGGTTGAGTTGGTCTTTAAGGCTGCCCACATCGGACGTTCCCAAGCTCTGCGAAAGCAGCAGGCTGGCCACACCGTAAACAAGCACAACACTTATAAAAAGGCGTCGATGCTGATTAAGCAGACTAATGCTGCTCCGCGACAAACGGTAGACATTTGGCAACCGTACCGGATGCTTAATGCGTTTGCTCAGACGAAATGATTTATATTCACGAGGCTTTAAGCGCCGCGGACCCTTGTCTTCTTGGGCAGCAGTTGTAGCCGATTTTTTCTTGGCATTCTTATTGATCGGACGACGGACTGGTTTTTGTGAGGAAGCACCTGCTTTTGCCATAGATAGTAGTATATAGAACTTGTTGGCTGTCGGCTATTTAAGCGCGGTTACCCATGCCGCGAAGTCGTGCCACCCGCTCTGCGATTGGTGGGTGGGTGCTAAATAAGTTTGCCAGACCCTTTCCGTTCAGCGGATTAGCAAAAAATAAGTGCGCCGTCGAAGTGTTCTGACGTTTGAGCGTACTACCGGTTTGGCCAATTTTTTCGAGGGCGCTGGCGAGTCCCTCCGGGTAGCGCGTTGTTAGTGCACCGGTGGCATCAGCCAAATATTCGCGCTGCCGTGAAATTGCCAGTTGAATCAGCGTAGCAACCAAAGGGGCCAGGATTGCCGCCACCAAAGCTAAGACAAAAAATAATGGATTGTTATTACCCTCGTCGTCATTGTTGCCCCCAAAGAAACTAAAGTGCAGAATAATATCCGCAATCAACGAAATCACGGTGGTAAGCGCAAAGGCAACCATACTCACCCTAATGTCATAGTTTTTGACATGCCCCATCTCATGAGCTAGCACGCCTTCGAGCTCGGTATCGGTCATAATATCCAGCAAGCCACTCGTAACGCACACCGACGAATTATTAGGATTACGTCCGGTAGCAAAGGCATTGGGGGCTGGATCATTCATAATGTATACCTTAGGCATGGGCAGACCATCAGTAATGGCCAGATTTTCGACAATACGGTAAATACGCGGGTTATCGGCTTTTTGAATTTGCTTGGCCCCATTAACGGCCAGACTTAGGCGACTACCACTGTAGTACGTAATAATGGCGTAAATAATAGACCCTATAAGGCCACCGATGAATATGCTGCGGTTACCGCCAAAATACAGACTAAACAAGAACGCTAGTCCGGTAATAACGGCAACAAAAAACAGCATTATAAAAACAGTCTTGCGCTTGTTGGCGGCAATCTCGCTATACATATTTAGAAATTAACTGCAACCGGCTGTGCCACAACAGCGGCTTGCGCGTCATCAACTTCAAAGAATTCTTTATCGGTTTTAAAGCCCACTAGACCGGCAATGATGTTGGTTGGGAAGACTTTTCGCTTAGTGTTAAAGTCACGAACAACGCCGTTATAAAAGCGGCGAGAAGCCTGAATTTTGTCTTCGGTATCGGTGATTTCGGCCTGAAGCTCTAGGAAATTCTGATTTGCCTTTAAGTCCGGGTAAGCTTCGGCAACGGCAAACAAGCTCTTCATGGTTTGCTGGAAGGCATTTTCGGCCTTGGCAGTCTCAGCTACACCTTGAGCGTTAATGGCATTTGAACGAGCCTCGGTAACCTTCTCAAAGACGCCACTTTCGTGGGCGGCGTAACCCTTAACCGTGTTTACAAGGTTTGGAATAAGGTCATAGCGGCGCTTAAGCTGAACGGTGATATCGCTCCAAGCTTCTTCGGCGCGTTGGTTGAGCTTTACAAGGGCGTTATAAGCCGTGATGGCAAAGAGGCCAATAAGTCCTACGACAACAATTATAATGATAAGTACGGCCATGATGTAAAGCTCCTAAATTAGTATTTTAAGTATATACGATTATAGGGTTGCGCACTAGTGTTGAAAGCGCGATTATCCTCATTCCTCAGTAAATTTTAAGCTTGTTTTTACCGTAAGCACATCTTTGTCTCAATTTGCCATAGTCATGTATCATAAGAGGGTTGATGAGTAAGACAAAAATACGATTACGAGGTGGTAACTTTGCAGTCATAATCATAGTGGCGCTCTATGCTATTTGGACGCTGGGCCGGCCACTTTCATTTACTGCGCCCATTGCCAGCCCACACCTAGCCAAATCACCAAGCGTTGCCAGCGAACTTTCCTGGCCAAGCGTGGGGCAAGCGGCCGTAGGCATCACTCCGTCCGGTGTGCTGGCCTCACACGGCGAACAAACTGCCATACCGATTGCAAGCACTGCAAAAGTCTTAACGGCCCTCAGCGTGCTTAGAAAGCACCCTATTGCCAAAGGCCAGACTGGCCCAACCATTACGATTAGCCAAGACGATGTGGCCATATACAATCACTACCTATCTGTAGACGGCTCAGTAGCGCCCGTAACAGCTGGAGCCAAATTTACCGAATACCAGATGCTCCAAGCCATTATGCTGCCATCAGCCAACAACATGGCCGACAGTTTGGCCATCTGGGCCTTTGGGTCTCTAGATGCCTACGCCGACTTTGCCGGCACCCTCAGCCAGCAGCTTGGCATGACGCATACTCGCGTTGGCGCCGATGCCAGCGGTTATGACCCGGCCACCGTTAGCACGGCGCACGATCTGGTATTACTCGGGCAGGCTGCCATGGGTAATCCTGTCCTGGCCGAAATTGCCGCCCAGAAATCGGCCGTCATTCCGGTGGCCGGCACCATTACAAACGTCAACTTTTTACTTGGGCAAGATGATATCGTCGGGCTCAAAACGGGCAATACCGATCAGGCAGGAGGCGTATTTTTAGGAGTCAGCAAAGTTACCGTTAAGGGGACGCCGCTTACCATTGTTTCGGCAGTAGTAGGCAGCAATACTCTGTATGATGCCCTGGCCTTTAGTGTTCCGCTACTAAAGTCGACCCAGAACAACTTTGACACCGTTACCATACTAAAAGCCGGCAGTGTCGTGGGCAGTTATACGCTGCCGTGGGGCGGCGTGGCCACCGCCACTACAGCGCACGATCTGAGCGTGCTGGCTTGGAAGGGTGCCGATATTCCCATTACCGTCAACCTGCAGCCCATAAATACCCGAACCAGTCAGCACGATAGAGTTGGCACAGCCACCATCACAGCGTCGCCCTACAGCGGCAGCACGAGCACAGCCGTGCAGCTAGCCTCCACACCCGCCCGCCCGGATGCCTGGTGGCGACTTCGCCACCCTTTGTAGCGCCTTAAATTTCTCAGGTCTTGCGGGGCAGCCGCCGGCTTGGCAATTTGGAGTATGGAAACTGACAGATTGGAGTGTTGCAGGCAGCCTATCGCCAAAATAAAATAACCCAGCGTTGCTGGGCAATTTTAGTTGGTGGGCGAGGAGGGACTTGAACCCTCAAGACCATTACAGTCAACGGATTTTAAGTCCGTCGCGTATACCAATTCCGCCACTCGCCCGGAACTTGGCTGACCTGATTGTACCAAAATCTTCTTGATACAAAAACACCGGACTTGCGCCTTGCGCACTAGGCGTCTAGCTGGAGGCTGCCATCAAAGATTTTTTGGTACATAATCTGCATGTTGGTAGACAGAGAAAGACTTACCAAATCTTCGATTTCAAAGTAGTCTAAATCATCGAATATATCAGGCTCCATGATCGACGGTTCACCCGTAATAATGTCGGCCTTAAACCAGTAAAAGCGGTACTGCTTGTCGGCTTGTTCAAAGACTTCGCTGCCTAGCGCCCGACCTATGCGTACGGTAACGCCCAGTTCCTCGCCTAGCTCACGGCCTGCGGCTTGTTCGGGCGTTTCGCCCTCTTCTACCTTACCGCCCGGCAGTTCCCACTGCCCTATCTCACCCAGATCACGGTGCAACAGCAGTATCCTGCCGTAATCATCCAGTAACACGCAGCCAGCAACTTCTATAGGTTCCATAATTTTACTATAAACGATTCTAAAAATAATTGGAGGCACCTACCGGATTTGAACCGGTGTACGCGGTTTTGCAGACCGCTGCGTAACCACTCCGCCAAGGCGCCAAAGTAGCGGTTTTTATTATACCTTACGTACCCTGATATACAGAGGGCGGAATTACGTTTACCGTAGTGCTAGATAGCGTCTACAAAGTTATTGGCGTATTGCTGCTGCATCCAAAAGATAAAGCCAATTGCCAGTAGTAGTAAAAGTAGTAGTAAAACCGTACGTAGTTTTTCACTCATGGCGTAATTATGACAGGTTCCGCTACAATAACGAGCCGACTTTTAGCATTCCAGAGGGGCGTACAGGTATAGAGCGTGAGCCGAGGATCGTCTGAGGGCGCCTCAATCGAAACAGTCGATGGTGGCACAACTTTGTTTTCGCGCACTCGGTAGTCATGCTCCTTCCCTTGCCAGTAAATAATAATCACGTCGTCATACTTTAACTGATCAAGGTTATAAAAGGTCGATAAGCCTTTATAAGTGTAGCGATGCCCAATTATGACCGTATTGCCACCTTTATCCGGGGTGGACGTCTTGGGTCGCCGCCAAGTACCGCCGTTATTGAGCACCGAGATGCTTTTACTTTCGGAAATGGGTTGATTAAGCTCAAGGCTTGGGATCACGAGCCTGTTATCCGAGGGGACCGGCTTGGCAGTACTCGACGGTTGGGGCCGCACTCTGTTCTGGTAGGCGTAGCCGTGCTTTTTATCGGTGGCCCGGGCCGCATAGAGGGCGGCACGCGGCAAAAACGGAGCAACCAAAATATACACTGCGAGCAGAATTACTATACCGGTAAGGAGATGATTAAACTGGCGAAGCCCAAAGTTGTGTTTTTGCATAGCGATATACCCAGAAGTATAACAAAATACTTGCACCTTCAATAAAAAGCATATACATTATAGGAAACAATAAAATACAAAGAAGTACTCATGAATATACCAAAAGTTGATATTGATAGCGTCCTCCAAAAAGAGATGACCCGTAAAGAGTTCCTGCGTTTAGCGGGTGCCGGTGTTCTTGGCATCGTAGGTATTACGGGCTTTTTACAGAACGTTAACAAGCTGGCTTCACCCGGTAATCACGCCAAATCAGTTACCCAAGCTCATGGCTACGGCAGCTCTCCTTACGGCAGATAACAAACAGCCACTAAAACCAGCCTTCTACGACAAAAATATACATAATGCTTGCATAAAGTTTATGCTTATATATAATACGTAGTGAAACTTAAAACAAAGAGGGAAAATTATGTTAGGACTTGGACTTCCAGAACTAATCGTTATATCATTCATTTTATTACTGATGTTTGGCGCAACACGCTTGCCAAAACTCGCTAAGAGTCTTGGGGAATCAGCCGGTGAGTTGCAAAAGGGCTTTGCAAATGGCATCGACAAAAAAGACACTTCGACAAAAAACGATCAGCAATCTAACAACTAAATAAAATAAAGGGGAATGGTATGGGTAGTGCCAGTAAAAGCACTATTCAAAAGCCGCTAACAGAACACATTCAAGAACTTCGAGTCCGTTTTACATGGGTCGCGGTTTATATAAGTTTGGGCTGTTTTGCGGGCTACATGTTGCAGGCACACCTCTTAAAGCTGCTGCAAAAGCCACTCGGTCAGACCCTCTACTACACCTCTCCGACCGGTGGTTTTGCATTCGTCTTTAAGCTTGTAGTTGTGGCTGGAATTATTTTTGCCTTGCCGGCAATTCTTTATAATATCTTCCGCTTTATTGAACCCGTCCTAGAAGACCACCAGCGTAAGGGCCTTACAAAATACACGGTGTGGTCGTTTATACTGGCCTACGCAGGCATTGTTTTTGCCTACTATATTAGCCTGCCCTCTGCCCTGCACTTTTTGACGGGCTTTGGCAATGGCACCATTAAATCTCTCATTAATGCCGGAGATTATTTTAATTTTGCACTCTCCTACGTTGCGGGCTTTGCACTGCTTTTCCAATTACCGCTGATTGTATTATTTATTAATCGTATTAAGCCGCTCAAACCAGGCCGGATGATGGGCATGCAACGCTACATTATCTTGGGTAGTTTTATACTCGCAGCCATCCTCACGCCAACCCCGGATCCTTTTAATCAGACTATGATGGCGGCACCGATGATCCTGCTGTACCAAGTCAGTATCTTCTTGGTAATACTCACCAATAAAGGCCGGCGCAAAAACACCGTAACAGCGTTTAAGCCGGAGATCGCCACGGCTACGCCGCCAGTAGTGCAAGACCGGCCGGCTGTCGCCGCTACCATGTCTCCTGCAGTCACCAAGCCGCTGCCAGCCAGCCCACGCTACATATCAGAAGTTAAGCC
Organism: Candidatus Saccharimonadota bacterium; assembly: GCA_028286245.1. Classification (GTDB taxonomy): domain Bacteria; phylum Patescibacteriota; class Saccharimonadia; order Saccharimonadales; family UBA4665; genus UBA4729. Next base: position 351,114 of record JAQBRY010000004.1, read on the forward strand.
AGCTCGGCCGGCTGCAAACCCAGTTGCTAGTCGTGCAGGCGTAGAGCGACCTGCCCGCCCTATTGTCCGCCGTCCAATCATCGATCTGTCGCGGCGCAACTTGCTCGTTGGCAACGACTTTTTCTAAAGATACACAAACTATTCTATAACGTCGGCATTGGGTTCAAGTTCGAGCACCCCAGTGTTGTCCAAATACGGCGTGGCAATTGCCTGCTCCCATGTCCAATTGTGATAAGCGGCACGGATTAGTTTACCGATATCGCCATGTGCCACCAGGACAACCTTACCTGTCGGATGAAGGGTCTGTATTTTATGAAGCACCCGTTTAGCACGCTCCAGCAGCACGGGAAAAGTTTCGGCGCCTTGCGGATCTAAAAAGTACAATATTTTATCACCCTGAAAGTTATTTTTGGAATATTTTGCTATATCGGCAACCGGCTTGCCTGTCATGATACCAAACTCTCGCTCTATAAGATCCGGCTCAATAATAACTTCGTTAAGACCAATAGTGTTGGCTATAATACTCGCCGTTTCATGAGCCCGTTTAAGGGGTGAGCTATAAATAGCCGCTATGCCATGCCCGAGCAACTTCTCGGCAATGATTGTTGCCTGGGCTCTACCAAGCGCAGTCAGTGGCGTGTCACGATGACCATTTAAAAGTCCGGCTGCATTGTCCTCATCCTGCCCATGACGAACAACATACACTATTCCCGGCATAGCCACTCCTGCCAGGCCAGCCAACCCTGTTGAAAAGCAGTCTCTTTATCATGCTGCGCGGCTCCATAGTTTTCAAAATCTTGCGGCAAAACCACGCCAAACGCGGCGGTGATTTTGGGCTGTTGGGCTACTAGGTACTGCCTAATGACCGGGTATGTTTGGGCGTAATCTATAAGTTTGGCGGGATGGGCTCCAAAGACATCGGCAATAATCCAACGCAGACCGGCAGCGGCGTCACCGGCAGTGCCGGCTTGGATATGCTCAGCCGCCCGAAGGGCAGTCCGCACATAGCCAGCGCGCTCAATAGCGTTAAAAATTTGGCCAAGCTTGGTAGCACTGTTAAATACAACCTCATCTTTTGCCTGAATAATACGTCGCTTCATGGCCAGTGTAGCTCCCGGGCAAAAGGCCTCTAGGTTTCGATCAAATTGCAACTTCTCTTCGGTTTCATCGGCGGCCGTTTTATCACTGTAGGTTATATCCGTAACGATTGCCTCGCCCTGGTCGTGGATAATAGCGGCCAGCATGAGCGTCGTCTCTTCTTCGTCATCTAAAAAGCCCGGCTGTAGTGCTTCCGATTGTTTTATAAAGCTCTTGGTGAGTCCATAGGTAAGTGGCATATGAGTGAGATTGTTAACATCCGCTCCCAGCAAGGCTGTCCACTCCTGGTTCGACAGATGGGCCAGGTTGTAGCGCTGGTAACGAATATTTTCGGCCAACGTGGCACCATGTTCAGTAGCAGCAAATGCCCTATGAACTGCATATACTTCGTCCCCCAACTGTTGCACCTCCAACATGTAACTATCATCGCTTAAGCTATAGCGAGATGCAAGCGTTAGCATAATAAGTAATTTCTAAAATTTATTGTCTGGCATGCTATTTGCTGCTATCCTTTTAAAATATGCAGGAGTCACAGTACGGAACGCCACTTTTACAGCTCGAAGGATTCGAGGTTGGAGTACTCCGCACCATAGCGTGGGAATATATGTCACGTACCAAGGATAGTACCCACATTGCCGAAGCAGAACATCTGGGTGACCTGGCATCGGCTGCATTTCAGTCCGTACGGAGTGAAGATGACAACTCCCCCGGAAAGGCCGAACTCGTGCTGACAGGGCCTGACCTTGTCAGCGCGCTGCAACATGTATTTTGGTACGTCGAAGCAGCCCTTGATACGGATGGAAAGTGCGCCGCCCTGGACGGCCCTACACCGCGTAAAGCGACGATTGATTTATACTTGAGCACTAAAGAATGGATAGAACGAGTTCATCCCGAGCTCGAAACCGTTGAAGCCCTTCCTAACATTCCACCACAGCGCCCAAGATCTCGGCCCAATGCATTCAAACGAATATTCTACCGACTTTTCAAGTAAATCACTCGTCTAAAGTTAGCAGTAAGTTTGTAAGCACCAGTAAAATGTATGCTCATATATTAATTTTATGTAAATGGAATTATTTAATAATTCGAGTCAAAAAATGGCCCTTATAGAAGTACGGCCATGATGCAATTATTAACTATTATATGAGGTACTAACACGAATGTGCAAAACGATTATGCTTAAGGTAAGATACCTATACTACCTCTAACTTGACCTTACTTAACACAATACTAAAACTTCTTAATAAGGCAGCAGTGCCGGATTCTGCGAGCGAGCATTCATGATACTAGGCAATATACTTTTTAATGGCTATTTTATAGCTGACGCAACTGCAATTGTGATAATGTTTGGCCTGATTGTGCTGCTACACCGGCGCGCTAACAATACGCCCACCATTCAATGGTTTAAGCTCTATATGATTGCAACCATCATCATGTCGCTCACCATGGACATGGGACAGTTGTTTACAAACAACGCACACAAGTATGAACTCAAGTTTGCAGTTGCTACCTTTGGCATCTGCTTTTTAAGTATTAGCCTCTACTATTTTGTGTTTCACTTTATTGGCAAAGAAAAGATTTTACAGCAGTGGTGGTTCGCGCCCCTGCTCTGGGTACCACTCACTATTTTGCTGTACTTTGGGTGGACGCATCATGCTATCTTCCCCGACCAAGACTACTCACAGGTCGTGCTAAAACCTTGGGGCTATGTGAGTACCCAAGCGTCCACTTCCAAAGTCCTGCCAATCATATCCGTACTGGGTATTTTTGTGCCCATTCTTATACTGTACTTATCGTCGTTTCGCAGCCGAGCGCTTAACTTCCGACGAGAAGGTCGCATTATTGCCCTCGGCATGGCCCTATCGCTGGTTACTGCCGTAGTTAGTAATACTATCCTGCCAAGATACGTCCTGGCGCCACCACTGCCTATTTACGGCAACATGCTGCTGGGCATCATCGTTACGTTTGCACTGCTCAAGTATGGCTCATCGGCCGTGGATCCGGCTGCTATTCGCGATAGCATTGTCAAAATTATGAATAGTGCTGCTGTAGCGCTTGATGCCGACGACCGGATTATGTTTGCCAATGCCCTGGCTACCGACCTCCTTGGAAAATCAGAGCAAGAACTAACCGGAAAGTCGATTCGTTCCTTTATAGCAAAAGAGCAGTGGGCACCCTTTAAAGAGCACGTGCTGGCAAACGTTTCACTCTCCGACAAGGGCAATGTTTTAAAGTCTGTGGTAAACAGCGGGCATGGCAAATCTATTACCGTGAACGTATACAGTTCGGCCTACCGCGAAAAGGATGGCCGACGCTTTGGCACCATCCTGGTGCTCGCCGACATCCAGCTGCAAGAAGATCTCTTAAAAGAGCTGGCTGCCGAAAAAGATAACGTCGAAAAAAAGGTACAGGAGCGAACTCGCGAACTGCACGAAGAGCAGTCTAAGCTCCAAGCCGCTATAGAAAGTTTAAGTCTGGGCTTTATTATGGTTGATGCTGATGACAAAATCATACTCAGCAATCATGCGGTTAATACTATTCTTGGCAAACAGACCGCCGCCGTAAATCTGGATGGTCTGAACAGCCATTTTGATGACAGCTTTGACCTAGAAGCTATTTGTAAGCAAGTTCGTGCCAGCAAAAAAAGCCGCTACCTGGACAAAGTTTCCGTGGGCGCTCGAATACTTAGAGTCTTCTTGGCACCGGTAGCCTACCGGGCCCATTCAACCGGTATTGTAGTACTGATCGAGGACGTCACAGAAGAGCAAGTCTTAAACCGCAGCCGTGATGAATTCTTTTCGATTGCCTCGCACGAACTGCGCACACCCCTTACCGCAATCCGCGGCAATGCCAGTATGGTACTCGAATTTTATGCGGCAGAATTAAAAGACCCATCGCTACGCCAGATGGTACAAGACATTCACCAGTCAAGCGTTGGTCTAATAGAAATTGTTAATGACTTCTTGGATGTTTCCCGGATTGAACAAGGCAAAATTTCCTTTGACTACGCCGAGGTAGCCATCGACGAAGTGATTGAAAAAGTTATGTACGAAATGGGATCGGTTTTGGATGAAAAGCATTTACATCTCACCTTTAACCACAAAACGCTCGGCGTTCTGCCCAAGGTGTGGACCGACCAAAACCGCCTCAAACAAATTGTCTACAACTTAATTGGTAACGCCGCTAAGTTTACGGAAAAAGGTGGCATTGCTATTCATGCAGTAGTTGAGCATGACAATGTAAAGGTTTTGATATCTGATACCGGCCGCGGCATTGCCCTAGAAAACCAGAAGCTGCTCTTCCACAAATTCCAGCAGGCCAATACCAGCCTCCTTACCCGTGATACTACCAAGGGCACCGGGCTAGGATTATACATTTCTAAAATGCTTGTTAAAAAGATGGGCGGCGAGCTCAAGCTGGAAAGCTCGCAGCTCGGTAAGGGTTCAACCTTTAGCTTTACCGTGCCAATCGTCAGCGACAAAAATAAAAAGACGGAGCAAAAGGCGCACATCGACAGCGCTACCGGCCAAACCGTCCCAGCCGCTTAAACTATTTGAGCTAGTACGCCTATTCCGGTAACTCTTCAAGTCCAACGCTGTATATTATAGCGTTCAAGGCTCGCTTCTCTTCTGGTGGACATGCCTGGTCTTTTACGTGAGGGATGTAAGCATACAGTGCATTCATCCAGCGTCGGGCTTCTGCCAAATCAGTGCTCAGGCGATTTTTTTGATCAATATATTTTGCTACTTCAAAGGGACGCAAATATATTTGGCCAAGAGCAATACCGTTAGCAAAATCCAGATCATCGGCCTGCACCGCTTCATCCAGTACTCCCAGCATGCGCTGACAGTCTACGCCATAAACCTGGTCTTGTGATAGTGCTTCGGTCATTGATTCTCCCTTGCTCAAACTCTATAGCTGTATTATACCATATTGTGTCAATATAACAATTAATTATAAATCTTTACCATGGTGCTCGGCATCTCATCGCAGACATTATTACTCCTTAATTGCAGTATATACGATTTTATTCGGAGGTGAACTGCTTAATGATCTCGGCTGCATGCTCGGCGGCTGATTGGCTGAGGAGTGGCGACTCGGCCGGATTGATTGGTAAGCTTTCTGCTATGCCGGCGACTTCTTCGGTTATGGCGTCCGGCACGGCGGGGCTATCACTAGCTTTAAGGAGCGCCAGGGCAATGGCACCGGCGCCAAGCTGCGTTAATTGGTCGTCGCCGTGTTCTATACCGCGGAGTACCTCTCCGGCACCTAAGCGCGCATCATGCAGCGGGCTTTCTTGTTGCAAGCGAAGAGCAATCGGTTTTACCGGTTGCGAGGGCCGACCTACTGTACGAGCCCGAACCACTGCAAACTTGCCCACACGTAGGCCAAGCGTCAGGCCAAGCTTGCCTGCCTCAACGGGCATTGCTAGCGCTTCTTTAAAATATTTCATGGCATCCTCCCATCCCGAATAGCCAGCCCGAGGCAATAAGCCTACAGGCAGTTTGTAGTCGCTACGATGACTGTTGCAACGCTAGCGGCTGGAATACTTCTCCGGCAACTAAAGCTTTCATATACAGCGCACCGGCCGTAAAGGCAGCATCGACGCACTCGGCAATTTGCTCTTGATCCTCTAGGCCATGTTCGGCCAGCAAGTTAACAGTCATAAAGGTCGATTCATGATCAGTAGTTACTCTTACCATTCCCCGTTCAATTGCCTGCACTGGCTCGGTTAGCGGCACATCAAGGCAAGTATTACTATTAGTAGTAGTTGTCATCTCGTCTTTATATGCAATGGTAGTACGACTGTCGGTACGCGTTACGAGCAATCCTTCCGTTAATCCAAGCGTCCTAGGCACGGTAATCCTTGGCAGCAGTACTTCTGCAGTAGGCGGCTCCTGCCTACCCGTGCTTGCGGTTACTCGTACAGCAGGAGTATTACCAATATTTAACTTTTCGAGTGAGTAGTAATCAGTCAGCAAACGCATAAGTTGCCACTGTGTTGACAGGCGCCGGTTGAGGAAAGCCGCCGCTTCCGGCGTATTTGCAAAGAGCTGGCCGGGGTCTTTGCGCCATTTAGCAACATTAATACTCGGGTGAAATAATTCTTGAGACATAGCACTCCTTATTTGAAGTTATTTTAAGCCTCTCATTTAATAACTGCAAGCATAAGCGCCAGGGGTCACGCCTAGCCTGGCTATCAGCTTAGCCAGCCGCCAATTGTGTGATCCAGCAGGGCCACTTGGTTACTTGGTTTGTGTGTAATAGTACTGGCAACGGCAAAATGCGCTAGGGTTAATACGCCCGGCATGAGTGATTCATGGTGCTCCCTAAACGTGTCGTCTTCTATGCCATCCACAGAAACTACTGGGAAATCCGGATTGGGATGAGGAGCTACCTTGTCAGCATAAAAGCCATCGACGGCATTTTGAAGCTGCTCGTCAGGAATCGCCGTGTGATAGCTTGCCGCCCATATGGCAGTGCCGTCTCTAAATACAACTTCTCGCCCACTATACAAAGTACTCAGAGGATTAACGTAATAGGTATCGACCAATGTCCATCTGCCCTGTTTAAAGTTGCCTACTAGTGCGCCGTCTAGTTGCCGCGTTAGCGATACAGCCCCGGGAGTATCAAAGCTACCCCAACTCGAGATTAAAAAATCTCGTAAACCAGCTTCGTTTTCGTTACCTGCCACTGCGTGCTCCTCTGTTTATAGAACTTACGTTGATCATATAATAAGTTTTATGATATTACAATTAGGCGGGCTGTGAGCTGGTGTCGGCTTTTGTGGGGTCTTCGATCATGACTTCAGCTAGTATTGTCGATAAAAGCTGCTTAATACGCGGAGAGGATATTGGTAGGGCCGCAAGTAAGCCTTCAATATCAAATGCCTTTGCCCGATAACCGCCGTTGTGCCCAACGACTTTTGATTTCATATATAAAGCCGCACTAAGCACTTTATTAACATCGGTTATGCCTAGCTCCTGTTTATGCGCTTCCAAAATAGCGTCCATACTGGCACGCGTGATGCCCGGTACAAGCGTTTGAACCAAATGGCCTTCGAACGGGTGAGGCTTCATAACAGGCACTTCCTCTACGTATGGGTGGTCGGTATTAGGCATGCAACGTGTTACGAGCCGTTCAACGGACTTAGCCGTTCACTACGTTAACGGGAGCTCCATCAAGGCAAGCCTGTACATTAGCCACTATTTCGGCACCCTTACGGTCGAGCGCTTCCGGCGTATTAAAGGCGCTGTGTGGAGTAGCCACAACATTTGGCAAAGATAGTAGTTCTGCAATTTGCGGAGATATTTCACCACTCGCTCCTGGCTCGTCCTCAAATACATCCATGCCTGCTCCAGCAAACTGTTTTTGCTTTAATGCCTCCAGCAGTGCTGCCTGGTCAATGATGGCACCTCTGGCTACATTTATAAGGTAGGCACTTTGCTTGAGCAATTTTAGCCGCCGGGCGTCCACCATGTGATGCGTATCGCTGGTTAGCGGCAAGCATAGACAGACCACGTCGGAAGTTTGGAAGAGTTGGTCTATCTGTTCGGGCGTTGACTTTGAATTGGTATAACTTACCGTCATGCCAAAACCTGTGGTCATTCGCTCAATATTTTTACCGATGTTTCCGTAACCCAACAGGCCAAGTTTCTTACCGGCCAGTTCAAAGTTAACATACTTGTTAGACGACCATTCACCCGATTGCATGTCGGCCCGCGCTTCCGGCAAGTGTTTGGCGAGTGCTAGTAAAAAAGCCATTGCGTGTTCGGCGACGGGCACCGGAACAAACGTGGGGCAATTTAGAACCTTAATACCCTTGCTGGCCGCATAAGCTGTGTCGATCCACTCATAGCCGACAGCAGGTGCAATAATATATTTGAGGTTTGGCGCAGCGTCAATCAGGTCCTTATCGCCATCAAAATAATTTACCGTGATTATTTCTGCATTCTTGACGCGTTCCGTGGCCTCCGCCTGGGTCACGGAATCTGTGTACACTTCGGCTCCCATGGCTCGAAGTTGTTCCCAATATTTATCTGGTACTCCCGCAATCTTGTCAGGTATTACTATTTTCATTACCTCATAATACCAGAATGCTCCCTAACTCGGTGTCGCTTTTGTATTCCAGGATGTCTCCTGGTTGGCACTCGAGTGCCTTACAGATAGCTTCAAGCGTAGTGAGGCGCACGGCTTTGGCTTTGCCATTCTTGAGGATCGAAAGATTTGCCATGGTAATCCCCACTTTTTCCGTAAGTTCCGTGACGCTCATTTTGCGTTTGGCGAGCATAACGTCAATGTTAATTATTATTGCCATAATGCGTCCTAGACCGTTAAGTCATTCTCCAGCTTTATGTCTACGGCATTTTGTATGAGCTTTTGCAGCAGAGCCGCAAAGGCTGCAATTACTGCAGAGGCGCCCACGAGCACAAACCCGAGCGCGGCTACACCCGGGGCATCGTCTTTGTTGGCAACGTAAAATACGTACGGCATGCCAGCTGCAAACAACAAACTAATAATAATTCCGCAGTACTTTATGTGTCGAAAAGCCTTTACCGACAGCACCGAAAAGGCATCATTGTTATCGATATAACTTAGTAATGCTAATGCCTGGTAGAGGGCAAAGAAAAAGGGTATAGCCGTTACATACAGACCAATCAAAATTGGGCCGTACCAGCCAGACTCATCCGACCATATGCCAGCAGGTAGCGCAAAAACACACAAGGCTAAGACTATAAGGCCTATTAGTAGAATGGTCGCTCGCAAGATAGTCGTGGATCCTAGTTTCATAATTTTTTCCTTGTGTGTACTGCTCATTATTTTGTCCCAAATCTTTTATATTGGCTATATGATTCTCCTGCCTCAATCCGGGCAGCGTTATCTTTAAATATTCGATCCGCGCGCTGTCTCCCTAGATTTGCAGACTGCCAATGGGAGGGTTGTCCAGTGGCATATTGCTTTTGCCCAAACAGAATGTAGGCGGCGCCCTTCTGCAGATCTTTATTAGGGTGGTCGAGTAGCTGGGCGAGGGTCGGCACAGCGTCTTCCGACAGACTGCTTAAATAGTATAGATCGATCTGACCGGTACTGTTAAAGCGTTGGATGTTTTGCTGGGCAATAAATTTATCAGGATTAATACAATTTATCAGAGCAAAAAAGCAGAGAGCACTGATAAATAAATGAAACGCAAAGTCGTTATCGCTTTTGTCTTTAATAATTTGATACAGCAGCTGCGCAAACGCATAGGCCAGCCACAGTATAAAAAGGTGGCTCAGCAATCGTAACTCGGTAAAGCCATAGGCTTCCTGGTAGAGGTTGAGCCGCAGGTGCGCAGAAATCATAATAACAATCACTTCTACTACTAACACCCCGCTCAAACCTTTAAAGATAAGCGCCTGTAACATGGTACGAGACGTAGTACACGTTTTGATGATGCTCAGCAGCGCCAAAGAAATCGCGGCAACGGCAATCAGCTCAAAAAAACCTTTGCGAGCATACTGGGCATAGGTAAAACCAGCGCCGGTTATTTGGTGCGTGCCGTCAAAAAGGTATGCCAGCTGCACCAGCACAAATACAAAGAACAGTAGGCCCACTGACCCAAGAATTATTGACGATTCGGTAAAGCCGATAGCAAACTTTTTTTGAGCCGGCAGCAGTGCAAGCTCAGCCTGATAACTCGGCATAAAGATGAGGGCGTACGCTCCGGCAAATAAGCTAGCAACAAAACCAATCAGACACCACTGGAAAACAATTTGCGGCGACAAATTAAGGGAAAATATTGAACTGAGGTACTCTTTAAAAACTAAATCTGCCGAAGACAACAGCAGCAAAAAGACAAACAAGATGGGTAGACTCAACATAACTCCCCGCAAAATGGGAATATAAGAAGCCTTCGTTACCGTGGTACTACGGTAGCTCAGCAGCGTTCGAACTATAGTTAAGCATTCACGCTCAATCCGGATTGGCAGTTTGGTAACCGGGTAAAGATACTGCGAGAAGCCGTATTCGCGCAACCGTATCCCGGGCAGAAGCATTAAGCGGGCTACTAAAAATAGCAAGTACAAAACAACACAGCTATTCATAAAGGCCAAGAATGGATCAGCCCGCACATAAACCATAAACGAAAAGAACAGTATAACCGGTGCCAGCCAGTAGGCAGAGGTATTGAGTGCATCTTTAAATCGGAAAGCTAGACAGAACGTACACCCCAGTACTGCGGCGGCATACAGACCTACGGAGATGCCCGGGACCTTACCGTAAAAGAACCAATCAAATACCAGTCCAAGCATCAGTGAGGTAAGTAGTATTGGTCCAGTTCGTTGTTTCATGCCAGCTTATTCCTTATTTATTTCTGTTTTAGTTTTAGCACAGTATATATCGTAAATCAATAAATATATATTGTTTATGCATTTATTAACTCGGGATTGCTACACCTTAGCTAACAGAGTTTTTGACGGCGTTGTGGCCGAGTACGCGGCCGTATTCTTCGCTGCCGCGTTCATGCTTTCTCACAAAAGTGTAGCCTTCGGGAATAATATAGTCTTCTCCATATGCTTGTTTGCTGAATCCAATTGCTCGCTCGCTTGGGGATGCCGTATCAGGAATGCGGCGCAGATGGCTGGTAACATCATGGAGGCGCAGATGATGCAGCTCGGATTGGAGGTGGTCCTTTTCTTGCTCAAGCGCGTCGTCAAAATCTTTCTTGATCTTACCGCCAATATTAGCTTGAAGATAATCATAACGAATCCGAGCCAACGGCATGGTATAGACTACGTCGCTTGGCTCATGTTCTTTGCCCGGTTGCCGAGCATCTGTGGTTTCGGTATTAAGTCGTTTGACTATTGTTGCTGGCGCGATAGTATCGAATAGTTCGGATAGTACCCGAGTACGTAAAAATTCGTATTCGGCGGAGCGGCCTTCTTGCTCAAATAAATCACGGAGTGGCATAGCATCCACCCCTAATGTTAAGCCAGCGTGTAGTTCGCCCTTGCTATCGATTGCCAATAGCAGGTTAGCGTGTGCAGCTACCGCAAAAGTAGCGTAGCCCATGCCTGGACGGGGCTCATAGCCAAACTTCTTGGCGGGCTCCAGCGACTCATCGACAATCTTTACCCGTGCAAGCGGCTGCTCGCCCTGTACACTCTGACCGATGCTACCGGCATCGCTAAAAACAAGTTCGCCGTTACTATAAATATATGGTGCTGGAAAACTAATATCTTTAATACCGTACCTACGAATACGCTGTAAGTATTTAGCGAATTCGGTATTACGAGTCTGTTGTTCGTGTAGCTCGGCCGGAGTAATTTCTAATTTTGGAAGCCAAGTTCCGACTCGGTTCAGCTCGCGTGCCTGGTCTAGCGCCATAATGTGCATCTGTATTTTCATGGCCAAAAACCGTTCGTCGGGTACCTGGAACATGGGATAGACTTGAGCAAAATAGTCTTGGTACGATTTTACTGTCGTAGCTATCATAGCCAAGGATTCCTCATTGCTGCTATCAAAACCCGAGCCGCAGAGCAAGGCCTTATCACTTCGAGCCAGTAGCGCTAGGCCAAATGTATTGACGATTGCGCTTTCTGTATTCGGATTTACCTTACGGCCTAGAGTCTGGGTAACAGTAGATACGGCAAGCGCATGGAACATAACTGCTCCGAGAATTACCATACCATCGGGTTTATAACCGATTTCGTCTACAAAGGTGTCTGCCATGGCCGACGCAAGCGGCCAGATTTCAGTCGTTTTGTTAGATCTTAGAATACTGCGAATTTTGAGCGTGGTGTTTGGGGGAGGTACTAAGACGTTATAGGCTGCTGCCTGGGCGAGAAATACTTTGTGTAACTCGGGATCATCCTCTGCATATACCTGAATGTCCTCATCACTAAAGCCAGCATCAAACAATTCTTGTAAACGTAATCCAGCTTCGTACTGAGCCTGCAAAAACTCACCATGCTCTTCGCAGGCAAATTGAGGGATGGCTTCACGTTCCGGGTTTGTCATAGCTCAATATTATAGCATCTTTAAGACTTTATAGCAACTGTTTGCGCCCATACTACTCAAAGCGGCGGCCGATAAAGACATCTTCCCGGTTAAGCAGTAGCTTCGGCTATGGCTCGCACTGCCCTGACTGCACAATCCTTAAGTGGCGAGTCGTAGGTAAAATAGAGCAACGTCCATATGGCCGACTCAAGTGTGGCAATTCTAAATCGCTCGTCGTAATCGTCACCTAGTTTAGCGACACGTTCGTGACCTTCTTTTAACCACGCCGTCGGTGAATTTTTGTCGAACCAAAAATTCCAGCGGGCAAACTCGGCTACCGGGTCATCGCTGCCGGCTTGCTCCCAGTCTATAATGCCAGTGATACTATCGTTATCGTCCACAAAGATGTGCTTAGGTCCAAAATCTCCATGGATCAAACGCTGGCGACCCTCAAAAGCTTGTAAGCCCGACTTGAGCTGAGACAGTATAGTATCAACGTCTGCGACTGGTAGGTTTGTGGCCTGCAAGGCGGCTGCTATTCGCTTGCGCTCAGCTTCTATCATGCTGTATTTATCGTCTAATTTCGCGTGCTGGCCCTTTGTTGGTTCGGACAAATAACCCCAGCCAGTAGTTTCGATGCTGTGTAATCGGCCGAGCATTTCCCCTGCATTCTCGACTATACGCTTTGCCCTATCTTTGGGAAGGTTGTGCGAAAACAGCAAGGAGTCTAGGGGAGTTCCTTGGAGTTTTTCTTGAACGCAATAGTAGACGTCTGTAGAATGCTCGCCCAGTGCTAATATTTTGGGTACGGGAACACCAACGGCTACTGCTTGTTCTATAGCCCAAGCTTCCCTTTGGAACGTTGTCTTGTCCCAATGGCCGATGCGCAGGATAATGTCGCGCTTTTGATTGGTACGGATGCCGTATACTTCGTTGGTTTCACCCCTCACAATGCGGGTTGTTTCGACGACTTCTTCGCCAAGTGCGCTGCTCACTATGCTGGCAATAAGTTCATCAGGCGAGGTATTAGCCTCAGCCAAATCAAGCAGCCGCTTCTGCTCGGCTTCACTTTTAAATTCGTTAAACTGTACAACTGACATGTAGTAATGATAACAAACTTGCTAGAAACGTATTGAGCAATTGAGCGTCAGTCATACCTAAAGCTCCATATTAGGCAGATAGTCATCAATCGATGATACATCTTTTAAGTGTTTCGGACCGCCGGAGGCCAGCTTCCATTTTCTGACTTCTTGGAGTGAGGCAAATGACACACCGTCAACTACCATTGCCGTTTCAAGTAAATGCTCAAGAGACGGGCTATACGGACTAAAATTCCAGTTATCGTGCGCTTCGTAGTCGTCGCTCGTATACGGCTTATCGCCTGGTCCTTTGTGAACCTGCTGCCAGCCCTGCTGTTTAAAGGATTGCAGCACTTCTGACGTTACATACAGATCTATGTCATTTGCTTCACGTATACCAACAACTGCAAGCGGGCAGCTTCCAAATACTACATACGATCCATGCGGCAATTTAAGCGCCTTAACTTTTTCGATAATTTCTTGGCCGGTCATACAGTAATACTAACAAAGTTGCGTGCTACACCGTATCAATGAGCGTAAGAACTTGCTGAATTGCCTCCGAATGGTTGGTAACATGTATAGGTAACAGACCAAGCTTACTCGCAGCCGTGGTGCAGGGCTCCCTATCATCTAAAAAGGCAACTTCTTGCGGAGCTACGTCTTTTAATTTGGTCAGAGCGGTCTCGTATACTTTTTGGTCAGGCTTTCTGGAACCCACTTCGCAGCTTAGTACGGTAAAATCAAATTCGGCATATCCGTTATGTTCACGTATAACCTGCGCGGTTACGGGGAGGACATTCGACAACACGCCAACTGGATACCCCCTTGTTTTTAGTAATCTCACAAGATTAATCATTTCCGGTAACGGTTCCAGCTCAGCCCATTTAAACCAAATATCTCTTTGCTGAGTGCTGATTGGGTTTCCGTACAAGTTTTCTAGCTTATCCCATGCTTGGTTTTCGGTAATCATACCCGTCGAAAACGGCGCCCAGATACTCGCAATCCAGCCTGCTGCCGTATCAAATGAAACTCCAACATTTTTGGCCAGCCGACTTGCCGGGATACCATCCTTAACTCCGGCCGTCATTACGCCGTCATAGTCAAAAAGAAATGCTTTAATCATTGACCCATCATAGCAGAAGCCGCTTTCAGCGTATGAAAATTGCGTCGAAGCCTTCAAAAATTCCCTTCTACCAAGGGCGTACAGTCGTTTCCGTACCCTTAATGATTTCCTGGCTTCCGTACACGAAAGCATGGCTGCTCCAAAAATCAACACTGCGTTCGTTAGCGTCATGCGATTTAGGGAATGGCTCGTCATCTTCACCAAAAGTTCCAATCCAGGCACTGGAGAGTAGGTATGACGTATCTGGCTGAGGCAACAGGTGGACTGCCACAAAAGGGCAAGGCTCACCATCACGATTTTTGACAAAAGGCACTAAACCGTCATCATCCCTGTTTTTCCGCATTCCATACACAATTTCGTCTTTTTCACTAACTGCCACAACATCACAGGTTCCTACTATTCGGCCCATATCAAAATGAGCCGCAACTTCTTGACCCTTCAGCTCGAGTTTAGAAACAACTTCCGCGACAAGTCTTTCCAGTTCGGGAGCATCCTGCAAATGCGTTGCAGCATGAGAACTTACAGTATCAAAGTATACTTTTACACCATTCTTCGACTCAGCAATCAGCTGTAACCGCCCCCGAACACGTGTTTCTTCTATCATGAGGTCAGTATATCAAAAAGGCGCTCATGGAGTGTTATAGCCAGATTATGGCGCAATAGCAGGGTTTAGATTTGAATTATTAGGGCGTCGATTTCAGCGAGGGTTACATCGAGTGGTCCGGAGGTATCAATGGTGTAATCAGCGTTTTCTACGCACCAACTCGTATGGGTGCCGTAGCCGTTTTGGTCGGGGGTATTTTCGATTGCTTGATGCTGTATGTATTCTTCGGCGGTACGAGGATTTTTAGGGTTTGAGGTGTCAATGCGTTCTAGACAGATTTCTATAGGACAAACGAGAGCCACTATAAAACCACTGGCTTTTTTGAGGTTTAAAAAGTCACACTGTGCCCGCAGGCCACCCTGCAATTTACGCTCGTAATTGGAGGCGAGTAAGCTGTCTGACAACCAGGTCATACCCCTCGACCGTTGTTCGGCTCTAAAGACTGCTTCATAATCTGCTCTGGATGACAGGCTCTGGCCCCGCTCGCTGGCGGCTCGGCGAATTAGTACACTGCCCTCTTCTACAAAAAGGCCGCGTTTGCTAGCTAGATGTTTAGAAATGGTGCTTTTGCCGGTACCCGAGGATCCGGTTAGGCCCATAATTAATCGCTCAGCCATAATTTGTGTGTTGCTGCCTCAATATTTAAATTTCTTCGCTTGGGCGGAAGTGTGGATTGGTCCATGTGCCCACTTGGTATTCAGCGACCTTACCAAAGTCCATATTGTCAACATCACGAAAGGGGTGCACTCCCATTGCAACAGCGACCATTGGGGCATGAGTCACCACCACTAACCCGTTGTCATCCAGCGGTTTTGCTTGGGCCTGGCTCAATGCACGGCCAACAAGCTCATCCAAATCTCTTACGCCCCCTACGTCATTCCCGCCGTCCTCAATTAGGCGACTGGAGATTACCTCGCTTGATAAGCCGGCGGCGATGATTTCGGCAGTTTGCAGTGCTCTCGGTGCCGACGAGCTTAGAACCACTGCACCCTGCCCCAAACCTTTTGCTAGGAGCGTACTAAGCGCTCTGGGCGCATCAATCTCCCTGCCCTCATTGGTGAGCCCCGATGTTTGTCGATCATATCGCCCGTGCCGTACTAGAAAAAACGAACCCGCCATGCAAACTCCTGACTAATTTATTATTAACAGATTACTGCCATCGCAGCCACGAGGCAAGCATGAGCAAAATAAAATGCCAGCTGGAGTAATGGTGGCCACTATTTAGTCGTCTTTGAACTCAGCTTCTAAATCGTCTTCCTGGGCATAGGTCGCAAGGATATGGCTTACTGCATTCAGCGCTAAAAATCGTGCGACTTTCCTGCCGTCGTTTGTGTAGGCCAAGTCGGCTAGTCTTGGGTCAATATCAGTATTTCCTGCTAACTTCATCTTTTTTACATAGCGTGCAATTGCTTGGGGCGCTTTACGAAAGTACGTTGGGATGATCAGCGCTGCATATCTGGTGTTATCCGGGGACACACGGAGCTCTACACCCGGACCCAAAAGTGTACGTGTGGTGCCCGGAAATGCCACAAGTGCAGTTATGTTATGCGCGAGGGCAAAAGTGGGCTTATCGAGTAGTGGCTGTCCGAGAGCTGCGCGTTCTACTGACTCTGCAATAAACTGCTCGTCGCTCTCCGGCAGTCCAGAACCATCCGTACGAGCGTGTAACCTAGCCGCGCTCAGAAGTACTCCGTTTGTAAAGTCAGCCACCGAGTACACTGCACTGCGTGGGCCGTCATGCTTATTAGGGTTTGCACCCGGCGTCAGGGCAAAATCACTATACAGAGCTGCATTGCCGGCTGAACGTATAATTTCGGCAGCACCTTGGCCCGGGAATATACCCGACATATCAAAGGTGCCGCGGGCGATCATTTCTCTATCGACGTATTCAGGAGTAGGCATGTTCGATATATTTAACGGCTTTTTAAAGCTAATTGCAAATTTTGGCTTACTGCTGGAGCTGGTCTATAATCTTTTTGATTCTTCGGATTCTGGTTGCTTCGGCTTTGGCGTCACTGACCTGTCTAGCAAAATCTTTGCGTGAGTAATAGGTAAGATCATGAAATACCTCGATCAAATTGTTTGTAGCTAAGGCTTCACTCAGCGCAGCCGGTACGTCTACGTGCCGGTAGCCATCATCGAGTTCTAGGGTCACGGTTACTTGGTCTCCGGCTGTGGCACCGGAGGCTTCCCGGTCGCGGGTTGGAAACACCACCATGCATTTACCACCCACGCCGGTTGCCGTGCTCTGATAGGTGTGGCCATTAATAGTAATCTTTAGCGGTGCCCGCTTATTGGCGCCAATCTCGGCCAGGTTCCTGTCCGGAATCTCAAATGAAGCGTGGTTGCCTTCGCCTATTACAAGCGTTTGGTAGGTGGTTGTCATACTTCTTATACTATCACCTAAAACGAACCAGTTTTAACATCACCTGCTGTTTTGAGTCGATAAGCTCAAAGGCTGCGGGCATATAGTATCTCTAACCATGCAGTTTTATAGCTTCTGTAATGATTGCGGTTAAAGCCGCGGCGTTTATGGGTGAATTTTCGTAAAAGTCTACGGCTCTAACCGTTTTACTGTCTAGGCGAGTGTTAAATAGGTGTTGAGGGTCAGGCAATTGAGCACCTTTTGGAAAAGTGAGTCTCACCGCGTTTTTGAGCGTATCGGCGATGCAAATATTGCCGTTATACGACCAAACCGGCACACCTTCTGGTCTGGACGGCTTTTTCCATTTAACCTCTTCAACCAAATCAGCATTCGCCTGCCTTACTATGGCGCGTAGCTGAGACAGGGTTTTGCCGCGCCAGTCATCTAGGTTGCTTACTATACTGTCTATCTGTTGGGTTGCAGACTCTTCGTTAAGGCTCATAAAAAGATAATGCCACAGTCGGCCCGTTATTGATAGTGTAGCGATTTAGGTTGATAGATTACAGCCGCCTCGTTAGTATAAAGGTATGCCCAAAAATACAATCGCCGGTGGCGTAGCCCACAAACTGCCCGCAGATTTACAGAAAGCCTTAGCCTCGTCGCCAAAAGCCTTAGCTGCCTGGGAGCATATTACGCCGCTCGCACGCAACGAGTGGATCTGCTGGACCATATCCGTTAAAACCGATGAAACTAGAAAAAACCATCTCAAGCGGACGATCACGGAGCTTGCCGAAGGAAAACGCCGCCCCTGCTGCTGGATGGGCTGCATACACCGCTCAGACAAAAAGCTCAGCCCATCACAAAAATGGGTGCTTGGCCGGCGGTAGCTACGCATGGCCCAGATAATAGTTCTACTAATTCCCGTAATACTAATAGCATTCTGGCTTTTTATGTTTAATGACATGCTCAAAAACGACGATATTCCGAGCTCTGGTACCCCTGGCCTTATGTGGCCGCCAGAGGCCAAGAATCAGTGGATGATTTTATTTATTATCTTGAATATCTTTACTGCAGGATATTACTATTTTACAGAGTACAGCAGGCGTAGCGATGACTAAAGATAAAAAAGAAAAAGTTGGTACGTTCTTAGGCGTGCCGTACGATTGGCGAAAACCGAATAAAGCGCGTTTCCTATTACGCGTCTGGAACCCGCAAGCTCGGTTTATAAACCCAAGATGGTGGGGTTGGGGGTATGATGTGAACGTCTACGCTATAATTCACCCAATCAAATGGCACAAAAATCGGGCGAGGATTTAAATTTTGCGGTAGTGGAGGTGTACAAAGCCGTTTTTAAACTTGCGTTCGTCCACCAGTTCAAACTTAGCTTTAACGTTTTTTGGTAACCAGTGATTACCACCGCCCAGCATTATGGGGACAATGATTTGATGATACTCATCGACTATCCCGGCCTTTATGGCTTCAGCCACTAAATGCGGGCCGCCAATATCAAAATCTTTATCGGATGCGGCCACTAATCTTTGTATGGCAGCTGGGTCAAAGGTTCGCTCGAGCGTAGTATTTGCTGCCGTAACCTCAGTCATGGTAGTGGAATAGACTATCTTGTTGGCGGCGTGCCAAATTTTGGCGTAGTCATTCATAGCTTGGCTTGGCCCGTCCATCGGTCCGCTGGTGCCTTCGGTTGGGATATCATCCCAGACCTTCATAGTCTCGTACAGCTTGCGACCCATGAGCATTGTCCCTACATTGCTTACGGCGTCATTTATGAAGGCATGTACTTCTTCGCTCGGCATAGCCCAGTCAAAATTGCCGTTTTCGTCAGCCACATAGCCATCAAGTGATGTCGATATAAGATACAGTAATTTGCCCATAATTCTATTATGTCACACGTCACTACTAGGTTTGGGTCGCTATGTTATAAGCATAACCGTTATATTATTTGGACATATTATTGACGTTAGCGGTATACTTAAAGGACTTAAGGGGGATTTTAATATGAAGAAAAAGTTTTATTTAGGGGCGCTCTTTAGCATGATAGCTGCACTGGGGGCACCTGCAATAGCGCTGGCCGCAACGCAGCCCGTAGTAGTTACGCCAAGTAGCCTGCAAGGCTGGCAAGAATATCCAGGCAGCGGGCAGTTAAGCTTTGTTAACGATACTACTTCACCACTGCCAACCGGGGCATTGCAGTTTGACACTCCCGCAAACCCCGACGAGGTGCAAATGTACCGGGACCTAACGCCAACTGCTATCAAAAAAATAAATAGTATGAGTTACAGCGCTAAGCGCCTTGCCGGTCCGGCCTACGCTAGCCCGAGCTACACGCTTGGCATTGATACTAATAACGACAACACGGACGACTTTTACGCCTGGTACGAACCCGTTTACAACCAGCCTGCCAACACAAATTACGACCAGTGGCAAACGTTTACCCTCGACAAGACTACTACTAAATTCTGGTCATTCAGTGCGATCGATTCGAGCGGTCATGGCGGCGCTAACGGTGCCAACTTCTTTACACTAACCGATGTTCAAAATGACTTCCCTAAAGCCAAAGTCATAGATCTGACACTAAACGTTGGCTCCGGTACGCCCGGCTGGTCTGTACGGGCAGATAACGTCACCTTTGACAACACCACTTGGAACTTTGAACTCAAAAACGTCCCAACCGACAAAAGCCAGTGTAAAAACGGCGGTTACGCTAACTACACCGACAACGATGGTACTGTCTTCAAAAACCAAGGTGATTGCGTAAGCTACGTTACGAGCAAAAATGGTAGCAACACGACTACTAACAATAACAATGTCACCATCACGAGT